>SYJV01000381.1 GCA_005798335.1 Planctomycetaceae bacterium
GTGAACCGTTGGCGCTAGCCGGCGCTAGCCACGGGCGCCAAAGGTGTTGCGACACAATGAACGGATGTCATTCCAACACCTAGTGATTTTCGTCCATCGATTTGCGATTCCCAGGGCAACACCTTCGGCGCCCGTGGCTAGCGACAACGGTTCACTTTTTTTGGGGTCAGTGTTGGAAGCTTGCGCGACCTGATCTCATTTTTGCTGGCCGGAATTAGTCGGCATGATAGACCAGAAATATTGATAGACAAGTTCCCAAAGTGTTCGCTTGGGGGCGGTGAATCGGACTGAGGCTAACGAACCTAAGAATGGCCGATCGATTTGATCCGCGATATGCATGGTCACGCGATAATGGGGCGTCTCTGGTACCGTTCGACCGTCCTTGTCTCGGGTAATGACGATCATTGGGTCGCCGATCAGTTCGTCGGGCACGCTTTCGATCGGTTCGATGGAAATTCTCGCGACATGTCCCGAAATTCGATCAAACGGAGCGGCATCCAACAAGCACTCGGCTGGCATGTTGATACTCAGCGATTGAATATCCTGTTCCGACACTATCGATTCAATGGCGATTCGTTCATCGGTAACAAACCAACCCAGCGTCTCGCCGCGCTCGACAGTACAGCCTTGATTGCTGAGCGCCAACGGCGAATTCGCGCGCCGAACATCCACGGGGACAGCAATTGGTGTTTGCACTCTTAGATGAGAAGGAATCAAACGTCCACGATCGTTTGCGATCAATGTTAACGTGTCCCGTTCTGGTTGCAGCAGCTTCAATCGAGCTTGATACTCGTTCAATAGTTCCTGTGCTGTTGGAATTTCGTAATTGGCCACCGGATCGAGGACAGCGGCTTGACGAAGCAATTCGATCTTAGACTTGAGCAGCTCGATTTCGTGCTCGATCTCTAACATCTCCAATTCCAAGTCTGGACTGCGAAGTTCCAGCAGTAAGTCCCCCTGGGTTATTTGCTGGCGCATCAGTCCGTTTTGGCCAACCATCGACGTTCTGGAAACGAACAACGGTCTCTTGTTGGCAAAAGTCACTACGCCTCGTGCGCGAACTGAATTGGCGATCGGAATGTTGAAAGCTGCATAACCGCTGATCAAGACGATGGCCACCAATGCGATCAATCTCGACGAGCTAAGTCCGCGACGCGAATTAAGTTCCAAAATAATACTCCCAAAAAATCGTCCGATGGCCAGCACCTTGGTGGCCAGAATGGGCACGATCAGAAATACAGCCAACAGTCCCAAACCGATCGGCTCAAGCACTAGCCATGCCAACCAAATCAGCAGCACGAGAAATGCCGCTCGGTAAATCCCCGAAACCAACGCAAATGCCGCCAAACTCCATTGGTTACCATGTTGGTCAGTGCGATTTACCTCGCTACCACCCAGAGCAAATAGAAACACTCGCCACAGAGCCCGCGAACTCTGTTGATACAAATTCGGTACGCCCCACAAATCCGAGAGAATGTAATATCCGTCGTACTTGAAGCAAGGATTGCCGTTGACGAGCACCGTCCCGATTGTGCAAGTCACTATTACGCTGCCCGCCAGCAATCGCAATAGATCCGAATGAGTATTCAACCACACAATCGCGGCGACAATGGCGAGCAACAATTCCACGTAAATGCCGGCTGCGGCGATCGCCGCGCGACGCCATTTGGATGCCAGCTTCCAACTGTCGGTAATATCGCAATACAGGCAGGGTGTAAAACACAGTAGCAATATGCCGATCTCACGACAATTCGCGTTCCACTTTATGCATGCCAGCCAATGTCCAAATTCATGCAGAAGTTTAACACTAAGATACACCAGAAATATCAACAACCAACGATCGCCTTGAATCCGCGACACTTCATAGATCAATCGCTCGGGTTCCGCCAGCACACTGTTGAGCACCAACCAGCCGCAAACGATTGTCGAGACACTGGCGACGAGCACCAAAGAGCGATGGAATAACACGCTGGCCAGGAGTTTCAAAAGGCTCGACTGGCCGGTGGGACGAAACACTGGGATGCGAATCGACAACGGACTAATGAGAGTTTGCAGCAGCAAAATTCCGATCGAACCCAGCTTGGTTGACTCGCGACGATTGGGAGCGAGCGAACTGGTTTGCAACAATCGAGATTTGGCGAGGCTACGAACAAAGTTGTTCAGCCAACGCTGCGTCAGTCGGCGGCCCAGCGGCTGTCCCGACGCCAGTATTTCGCTGAAAGTTCTCGTCCCATCTAGTCGCTGGGCGATCGCGTAATCAGACTCGCTAAAGTAATAGAAGCAACTCGAGATCGGGTCCTTGGCGACCCATCTACGTTGTTCGGGATAGTAGACCCATTCGATATCGGGCCTCAGCTTGACGATACTGGGAAAACCGCGGCGGTTCATGGCGCTGGGCGCAATTGCACTTTGGGACGCATTCCGGGGCGCAGTTTGCCATCGGTATTGTCGATCTCAAGAAAGACTCGCACCTGGCCATTGACCGGATTCGCATCGGGGCTGATGAAAACCAACTCTGCCTTGAGCGGCAGCTTGGATTTTGAATTTTCTATGACAACCTCCGCGTGTTTTCCCAACAAGTCATCGGTGGCATCATGGGCTGTGAGAAAGCCCTCAATGCGCAAACGATCGATCTGAACGATGCGCAGCAGCACGTTGCCGGGTTCGGCCCATTCTCCCACGCGACGTTCCACAGCGGTTACCACACCATTGCAGGGCGCGATGATCCGATGCCGTTCGCACAATTCCAGGGCTTGTTTGTATTCAATTTCCGCAGCCGTTGCTTCTAATGCGGCCATACTCTTGTCAAAAGCAGCCCGCTCGGATTCGAGCGTCGTACGATCAAAGATCAATTTCAAGCGATCGATTTCATTGATAGGATAGACATCCCTAAGCTGTTGATTGGCGGCGACGGCGCGTTGGTATTCATTCTCGGCGACCGCTTGATTTTTCGCAGCCAATTTCACGTCGATATTGTTGGCTTGCTTTTTTCTAGCTACCTCGACCGCCACTTTCGCTCGTTCGGCTTGCAGCTTGACTCCACCGTCCTGAATTCTGCCGATTTCATCGCCACTTTTGACGATCGCGCCTTCCTTGACGGCCATCTCGCGAATTATCCCCGACGCATGCGCGGCAACTTGGGTCGACTCGATTGTCTTTAGCATCGCGCTTTCAACGACCAATGACTTTGCGGCCTGTGCGGGCGCTTGCTCCGGCTCCTTTGACTGAGCCAGTGGTGTCAAGGGAACTAAGAAACAGCTTAGTAGGCCAATCGAACTGGCCAATTCCCAGCACTTTAGTCGCACGAACATCGATTGCCGTCGAGTAAATCTATTTCTCATTATGTTTCACCGCGTGAACAACCAAAATCGCTTTTGAATCGCTTCTACCGCCGGTCGGCACCAAACAAACCACAGCGGTTCGGTGCCACAGGCAAACGTCGCCTGCGCCGTGGCTCCTAAGTGAGCTTTGGCAGCCAGGTCATTGGGTATGCTGGCAAGAACTTGCAAACTGCCTCCTGTACCCATGGCATTCTCGACCATGCGACCGATCGCGATTACCTCTCCTTTGACTTTCACTCCTGGGTCACTGTCCAGTACAAAGGTAATTTCACCGCGCTGGTCGCCGTAGTGTTTCGTCAAGTACACGGTGTCGCGATCCGCAACACGAATATTCAGTTGCCACTGGCCCTGCACATCCATGACGCTGAATAGCGCGTCGCCTCGCCGCAACGGTCGCGATTCAAGTTCCTGCTTGACATTTCTGGAAACCACCTGCCCATCGATGGGGGATCGAATCGACAACTGATCGCGTTCGCGATTGAGAAATTCAAGCTTTCCTCGCGCGTGCTTTTCTTGAGTATCCAGCAGCAAGATCTCCGAGGAGATGCGTGTCTGCGATGCGGCCGAATCGTCGTTTGCGCTGTCGGACTGAGCATTGGCGATCCGGAGTCCATTGCGTTTCTCGGCGATCGACTTAATTTGACCGACGACTTCCTCGATCTGCAGATCCAAAGTAGGTGACCGCAGTTCCGCGAGCAACTCACCTGCCTTAACTGATTGGCTGTCGTCTACGTGCAAGCGCAGCAAGAATCCGTCGGTGTTCGCAAAGATCGTCCGACTGATCGAAGGCTCCAGCACTGCCGGCGCTTCAATACTCATGGTTACCGGTTGTATCAGTCCCCAACCCACCAATGTCGCGCAGACAACCGCCGCCGTCGCTTTGAGCAGGCGCGAGTCTAACATGCGAGATTGCGAGAGCGACCGACGAGACCACAACGTGCGCAGCAGATAGGGAATTCTCAGCCATCGAACCTGTAGCTGCCAAGTTGTCGCTACGATGGGAATGAACTGGATAACTGCGTACATGGCTTCGACCATCTCGGGTGAGTCTTCCCACTCGATGAGCAACAGACTCTGGTCTCGCCTAGTGTTACACTCTTCGTCACGCTCGTCGCTGCCAAGTCTTAAAACCAGGACATTTTCAAATGTTCCATCCTCGCGGATCTTGCGAGCACGCGATTGGCCCTTGGTTGGTGCACTTTGACGAATAAGTGGTCCGGACTTTCCCAGAGCGTCGGTCGCCAGTGACAAGATACTGCGCACCGCCGGTGAACTTTTATCGATAGAATCGGTGCCGCTGACTGAAAGTAGGCTGGTGCGCCCCGCTAACGCTTGCGTGGCCGAAATGACTGAAACGCGCGCCGCCGAAAGTATTGGAACCAGTTGATTGGCCAGTAACGAGGCAGATTGGATCAGGGAATTGCTGGTGGCCAGATGGTGATTGAGTTGCTGAAACGCATTTAGGCTTTTGCCGAAAAGTTGCTCAATGCGACTTGAATGGCGCACCAAGAGCACTTCGGCAAAGGCGCGAGCTACTGCGGATACTGCTGAGCCTGCGCCGGGCGGAATGCTATGAGCGAAATGGATCAACAGTGCGCCAGAATCCCAATGAGCGGGATGAATGGGATAGGCCAGCCACGCGCTATTACCCTCAACCGATTCAAGTACCCGGGAATCGGGCTCGACTTTGACTCGTGATGCAAAGGGCAACAACAGGTGATTGTTTGCAGCCCCATCGGAGGCTGTGATGATCCAGCCTGCATGTGGTAGTCGTACGAGAATCGCTGCCGAACGAGCTTCGACCAACAATCGCAGACTGGCGATTAGTTGATCGAAGAATTGCCGACTGGGAATGTCCGAGCGAGCTATCTCTTCCAGCTCGTCGAGAATGCGCTCGGCGTCTTCAACTTGCATGGTCAACTCCAGCATTGGAAAACGCGAGCTCGCCGGATATCAATCAGGCTGAAACTACTGCCGCACGCGACCAATTCTTACCAGCTTGCCCGTATCAGCGGCCAAACTATCCGTCGATTCTAACGCAACTAGTACGCGACGGCCACTGGTATCGGTAATGCGTCCGACATGCTGGTTACCGGAAGCGTCTACCAGCACTATCGTCCAGCCACTCGAGATTTGGTATACCTCGCCGAACTCCACCAAAACTTCGCCCAACGATTTGCGAATTTGAATCACGCGAGCTTGCAACAACGCTTCTGGATTGGCGATGGCGCCGGTTGGTTTTTCTCCGGCGGTCGACGATTTCTCCATGGCACTGGCTGGTTGTTCACTGGCAGCGGTTAAATGTGCAACAGTTCGATGTTTGTCGCGGTTGGTGCCGTCTCGCTTGGCGATGACGACCGGTGCGACGTAGAAATCCTCACCATCGTCATTCATGCGAAAGGCTGCATCACTGACCGTCGTATCGCCTTCGCCCTTCTGAGGCGCAGTCGGTGGTACATCACCTTCACCCTTCGGCTTTTCCGCAGGCGGTCCCGGAATTTCTTCGACTTCACTGGGTGGAGGAGCCGGAATTTCTTCGATCGGCTTGGCCGGTGGCCAGGGACATGCGCACAACAGTGCTTTCGCCGCTGCGCGGATTTCGGCTACCGGTTCTTTGCAGCATCCGTTTTCGTCGGTACCACTGGCAATCTCTTGAACCTTTTTCAGAATGTCTTCGGTGTTGCAGTTTGGCTGGCAACGATTCTTGCAACTGGCACAGTTAGCGGCAGCTTTCGTCAAGCCTTCAACTGCGGCCATGCGCACATCGGGATCACAATCGGCGAGCGATTCCAGGAAGGCTTTGACGACTTGATCGTCTTTGTTGTAGCAGCCGCAATTAACGTCGGCGAGGAACTTGATCGCCTTAATTTTTTGCTTCTTGAGGTCCTGATCCTGCTTAATCTTGGCAGCAGTTTTCAGGGCTTCGGGTTTTTCTGCTTTCAAATTCTCTGGATCGGCGATTTTTAGAACCGGTGGCTTCTTTTCCAGCTTTGGGAAGTTGCCAAATCGATTTATCGTCGAGTCCCGTAGAAACGCTGTGGCTTGCGGTATTGCCAGTTTATCCCAGACCGAAGGAGCCTTTATGGGATTCGCCACGCATCCGCCAAGCGGAGCTACGAACATGGCAAGTACAAGTCGATTCACCCTACGGAGATATTTGTTGCGATCCATCGCATCGTCCTATATGGTCGGCAGTTGTAATAAAAGCATTCCGTGCTTTGTAACGTGGAAGCTGCCTTGGTATCGAGTCCATCGGCATCTAATGCTGCCAACCTTTCACCTGAACTAGCTGAGTGTTAGAACTTGACTAGCTCGCCGAGATGAGCTCAGCCGATTTAATAGCATTAGCGCATCATCCGACACAATTGTCTTGCGCGACACAGGGGATTTGTTATAACCAGCATAGGTTCATTGAGATGGCCTTCTTCTGGGCTGAAAGTAAGGCGAACGGCAGGGAGTTTCTTACCAATACAAGCCCGAATCGCAAGCCGCTCGCCTAAGTAAACCGATAGCGCCAACGGTTCATTTTTTGTCAGCTCAGCGTTCTACTGGACTATTAAGGTCAAGAATTCTGGCCGAGTGGACTGGATTGAGTAGGGTCTGGCGCGATTACCATCGATTTTCGGCAAGTTAAACCGCGAGTGTTCGACTGAGAAGACAATGGGCAATCCGATTGGCAAATCGTCAAATCGTACACGTCCACGTTGGTCAGTTTGCTTCCCAACCAAATCCAGTTTTCCATCGCTGACGGTGAACTGGCCCTTTAGTTGAGCCGACAACATTTCCCGCGAGGCAACGACCCGATCAAATGACTGTAGACCAGATTTGTGGATCAGCAGATTGGGCGAAGATCTCACCACTGCTCCGGATACTGGTCCGTCGTGTACATGGATCACCTCGACATCAATCATACCTGCGGGCTCCATTTCAAGAGTTAGCGAAAGAGAGTCCTGGGTCAATTCAATCAGTTGCCCAGTAACGGATTGCTGGCGATTGGCCATGGTGGATTTGGAAATCCAACCAGCACACTTGGCGACAAGTTGTAGTTCGCCGCCTCGCGGTAATGAACGAAATCCGAAGGTCCCATCGGGCTGAATTTCTGTGGTCTCGTGCCAAATCAGCGATGGGTCCTCTCGAACATGCGCCGCGCCAGCCGGTAACGGCACACACGTGGCAATAACACGGCCATTTCGAATTGGACGAGCTACTTGTTCAGACAGCTTTCCATGTACCGCAGCCCCAGGTAACAATCGAACGTTGCGAATGCGCACCGCCTGATTGGGACGCACTGGAACTGGCAGAATGTTGCTAAACAGTGCGCTGCCATCATCATCGAGCTTGACCAACATGGTCTGCCATTTTCCAGGCTTGACCGAGCGCGAAATTCGTCCCTCTTCGCCGTCGGACGTCCACAACGGCGTTGCATAGGGGCCAGCCATCCAGATTCCGAAGTCACGCAGCAGCCTGTCTTTACTATCAACTGCGCTAAACTGAACTTCACAGCCCTTCTCGAGCACGACATGCGCGCGGTCGTTATTCAGGTCGATGTGCACTTGCGAAGTAACGTAGTTGCGATGCCAGGTTCGCAACGAAATTTGACGTACCGTCAAATCTTCCGAATTGAATCGAATAGAATCTGGAAAAGGCAACGAGACATTGCCGGCGGGATCGCTACGAAAATGAGGCTGTGCGCCAAGCTGAGATTTATCCCAGCTAAGGTGAGTGCTCGCTTCGACGAATCGGAACGCATACGGAGTTGCAATTGCATCCGCGATGGGTTCGCCTGATTCGTTTTGGATAATAACTTTTAAGTGCTTGAATTGCGGGTCACCAGTTTGCGCTAACGATCTTTGAGCCAAACACAGCAGCAGAACAGCACCAACAACCGCCACGGTCCATTGGGCTTGGCCAGCTACACAATTCAGCCTGTTTAACGACACCAGCATGTTGCTCCCAATTCGAAAGATGTTCAATTAGGCAATTTACCACAAGCTGCACGCCAGGCGCATCTACGTCCAACTTTGATTCTTGATAATGGGAGCAATTCTCGTGAAGCGACTGCGAATACTTTTTTACTTCATGGCGATATTCCAGGCAGCGTGTGCGACCGTGAATGCGCAGCAGTTTGAGTTGGCCGTCGAGCAGATTACACAAGGTCCGCAGCATCATTTCTTTGGCTATATTGGGCAATCGCAGACCACGCCCTGGAATGCCAGTCAGCGATATATCCTGTGTCTGCGCACTAACTTTCACGATCGCATGCCCAAGGCCGCAGATGAAGCGGAAATCGTGTTGCTGGACGCGCATGCGAAGTACAACGAAGTCGTCTTGGATTGCACGAGAGCTTGGAATTTTCAACAGGGCACGATGTTCTATTGGAACCCAGCGAATCCTGAATCGCAATTTTTCTTCAACGATCGAAATCCTCATACGCAGGAGATTTTTACCGTACTGTACGATATCCAGCAACGACGTCGAATACGTCAGTACAAATTCGATGATGTCCCAGTGGCCAACGGCGGCGTTTGCCCGCGAGGTGGCTTCTTTCTCGCGATCAATTACGCGCGCATGGCTCGTCTGCGGCCGGTGACCGGCTATCCTGAAACGTTCGATCCTACTGCCGGTTCGCTCGCGCCAGATAACGACGGACTGTTTCGCGTCGATATCGACTCTGGAGAACGCCAGCTGCTGGTGTCATTCCGTCAATTACAGCAACTGGTACGTGACCAGTACCCGCATGCGCTCGACGCAGGACTGTACATCAATCATTCGTTGTGCAATCGCACTGGCGAGTACGTTTATTTTTACACTCGGGGAAACTATGGCACGAACGCAATGTATGTGAACGTCCCTTGTTCGATTCGTACCGACGGTACCGATTTGCGAGCTCAGGAGTTCATTGGTGGGCACCCTGAATGGGATCTTGGCACCGTTGTCATCGGTGCCAAAGGTGACCAGCAAGTACGCTACGACATATTGCGTCAGACTCAAGTAGGCACGATCGGCAACGCTGGCGACTTCCCTGTCCCTGGAGCGGATGTGTCGCTCTCAGCGGATGGCGATTGGTTCGCGAACGGTTGGTCGCTGCCCGGCGGCAAAGAGAACGCGTATATCTTGATGCGCCGCGCGGATCGGACGATGCTACGCTCGCCAGCGTTCTCGCGCGGCGCTTATACCAGTGGTGATTTGCGTATCGACCAAGCACCTTGCTGGAATCGAACCAACGATGCCATCTTGATATCGGCCATGGCTAGCGACAATACACGGCAGTCGTTTATCGTGCGCATTGTACCCAAAAAGAATCGTGTATCCGCTAAATCTCCGTGGCAGCGACATACGATCGACAACTCTTCGCGCGGCGCAGATGGAATTCGCTTGGCAGACGCCAATGGAGATGGATTGCAGGACTTCGTCACCGGATGGGAAGAAGGTGGCAAAGTGCGATTGTATCTAAACCCCGGACCTACGGAATCCAAGCAGCCCTGGCCAGCGGTCACTGTTGGCTCGGTGGCTTCACCCGAGGACGCGGTGATGGTGGAGGAGGCAAAGGGGACGGGGGTTGTTATTTGGGTGTTGAACCCGTATGTTATGGGTTTCGCACTTTGGATCGCATGTATCCCTCGACAGAAACGTGTTGACGAAGCTGGATACATTTATCATGCACTCAATCGTGGCAATGCTCGATGTACGATCTTTCATAAGCCCGAGGACTACGACGCCTTCCGCCGAATCCTAGCGGAAGGGCTTGAGAGATATCAAGTCGAACTCTTCGCGTTTACGCTTATGCCAAACCACTGGCATTTTGTCTTGCGGCCCGGCAGGGATCATGAGATGGGAAAGCTGTTGCGATGGATTACCGCAACGCATTCGCTTCGGTATCACGCGCATTACCA
>SYJV01000382.1 GCA_005798335.1 Planctomycetaceae bacterium
GACATACGCCTGGATTGACGCACTCGCTTGCGCTTCGGGCTTGTATTGGTAAATTCCCATCTGCCGCTCGCCTAACTATTGTCGAATGACTAAGCGGTTGCTGCGAAGGAAATTTGGAAATGCATGAGACTCTCAAGCGAAGAAACTGCATTGCAATCACAGCGCTGGTTCTGTGTAGCGAGTGGCTGAGCTGGCCAATAGACCAAGCGACACTCTGGGCGCAGCAAGTTGCGAATGATGACAATTCTCAGCAAAGCTCGACCGGCGACCAGGCGAGTGAATCAGACTGGTTGGACGAACTTGCGTTTGGTGAGCCACCTGAAGTTATGCGCGGCCTGCCGAGCACATTGGCTGAAAATAACCAGAATCTCGCTTCGCCGCAGATGGTCGCGTGGTTAACGTCGATGGTCCGCAGCAGCTTGCCGGAAAAGTATGAAGACGATCGCAAGTGGGGAAAACAGAAAGAAGTTTGGAATGGAGTCGACTTTGATCGCAATGGTTTACGAATCACCACGCATTCGCGGCGCAAGTTGGTAAACAACGGTACCTGGACGCGTTATCGCATTGCTGCAGTTGAGCCGGACAAGTACATGAAAATTGAATTCCGGAAGTTGGACGTGGCCAGCGATGGTCGCGTGCATTTTGATATCTCGATTCAGTTATTGCTGGACGTTTTTGGCAGGTTGAGCCAGTGGGCGCGCGATGTGCAGATTATCAGTTTGAGCGCCAATGCCGACGCGGTATGCACGCTCTCGATGCGCGGCAATGTCGAATTCCGTTGGAATCCGTTGCAAATTCCTCCTGATATTTCCATTAAACCTAAAGTCGAATCAGCGAAAGTGGATTTGGACTATTTTCGAGTTCGCAGAATCAGCCAAGTTCGTGGCTCATTGGCTAAGCACTTGGGCAACGGACTCAAGAGTATCCTCGATGAAAAACTCGAGGATTCCAATGCCAAACTGGTCGACAAGATCAATGCTCAGATCAGCAAGAAGGCCGATCGCATGACTTTCTCTACCCAAGCCTGGTTGCAATCAAAGCTGCCTCTGCCGCCATCCAACTGACACTCGTCGCCGCCAGCCGTCTAGAACTCGAAATTCTTCTCAGCTTGTTGATATAACGGTTGGAAGCGGTAATAGACTTCCAATGTCATCGCGCTCATGGCTGTCGTGTAGAGTCGGCCACCTTCTTTACCGAATGAGTTTTCGAAGTACCAGCTCCCGGTTTCATGTCCACTACGGCGCTGTGTTTGAATGAGGTACTCTCGCATAGTCGCGTTCCACGCCGGCCAGCGATGCGATCCTGCATGAAACAGCAACAGCGTAGCGTAGTAATTGAAATAGATATCGTGATTCGAGACTCCTTGATTGAAAACGTATTCCATCCCCTCCAGCACACGCGGGTCGCTGTTGGAAAAATCGCGAAACAACCTCAACAGCAAGCCCAGAGAGGTACATGTGGCTTGCTTGCCGGGTTTACCGTAGCCGTAGTAAACACGCGCTTCGTTGGTCTGCGTATCCAAGAAATTGTCGATGCGCAGCGCGGTTCCTGGGCGAAGACTCAATCCGGCAGAGGACGCGCTCTTAAGAGCCATGATTTGCCAAGTTGAAATCGTTAGATCTCCCGGTTGTTTCGGAAGGTAACCCCAACCGCCCGCCTGGTTTTGAGCGTGAGCAATAAAATCGACAGCTTGTTGAGCCGCTCGTTTCAACTCCAAATCGCCCGACACTTGGTAAGCCTCGCACAGTGCGAACGCAGCGATCCCATGGTTGTACATGCCGCGATCACATCCATACAAGAAACTGCCTCCATGTTCGGTCTCGTCAAGGATTTGCAGTAAGAAGTAAATCCCCGATTTTACTTGCTGTTGATATTTACCATCCTGATGTGTGTAGCCGGCACCCAGAAATGCGAGCAGCGCCAATCCTGTGGCGGCGGGATCGAAGCGGTCTTTCGACCCGATGTTTGGACAGCGGCCTTTGCACTCGCCGGTGTGATGGACCAGTGACCAGCTCCCATTAGGCTGTTGGTGCGCGGCCAGCCATTGCAGCGCAAGTTCGACGGCTTGTTCGCTTTCGACACTTCCGCCGCGCTCAAGCGCAAGTTGACGACGCGATGCGGGCCGACGGCCATCGATGCTTGTTGTCGTGAACGATGCCGATGCACTCTGGTGTGCAGCATGAATCAAATTGTCGATGTTGCTCGAAGCGATTGCTCGATTCTCGGATACCGACTCGGCGCCGAGCAGGTTTGTGAGCGCGACCACATGCGTAGACGCACTGCTGGTTGC
Source organism: Planctomycetaceae bacterium (assembly GCA_005798335.1). Classification (GTDB taxonomy): domain Bacteria; phylum Planctomycetota; class Planctomycetia; order Pirellulales; family Pirellulaceae; genus Aureliella. The sequence goes on from SYJV01000382.1 coordinate 2,291, forward strand.
TGGCACGCTTGCGCGATCGGATTCGGCTGCGGAAGGTACAGGGGACTCCGCTCCCGCCGCCAACTCGAAACGTGCTACTGGCTCGTTGACGGAACTCTGTGCCAAAGAACTCTCCAGAACAAATCCGTCCCCCGAATCCAAGCTCGATCGCGTGGCCCATAGGGCAAGTACCAGCAGCAGTGCGGTATGTATGATCGCACTGACAAGGTACGCCGGAATTCGCATTCGCCAGCGACTGCTTGCCGGCAACAAATTTACCGAATCGAAGTTCTCGATGCCGCTACAATCAACAAGATCCTCACAACCGTGCTGAGGCGGAGCTTCAAGCACACTTTCCAGTCGTTCGATCGGCAGTGAATTATCGAGTAAAGCTGACATCGCGGCATGATCGGTGTGGCACAGCCGAACGAAATATTGCCCCTGGCTTATTCTAGCCCAAATTCCCTAACCAAGCGTCAAAGACCTAGCAAATACTAGGTTTTTGGAATCACTGTCGCGCTTGCCACGCAAGTGCGGCAATTAAGTGGTTGCTTGATCGTTGGGTTGAGCTTAAGTTATTTGCTTCATACGGAACGCAACTACACCGCAGAATGAGGTATCTGAATTATGGCTCGCGTTTTGATTCCCGATGAAAATCGTACGTTGTCCGAAGTCCAGGAGATTCGCGATTTTCTGGCGCCATTTGGTATCTGGTACGAACACTGGCCCGTCGCCGGAAGGCTGGCCGCAGATGCCACCAACGAGCAGATACTCGCCGAGTTTTCCAGCGAAATTGAATCTCTCAAAGTCCGTGGTGGATTTGTAACCGCCGACGTGATTAACGTGAACAATGCGACACCTAATTTGGACGCGATGCTGCAAAAATTCAACAAAGAACATACCCATTCAGAAGACGAAGTACGGTTCACGGTCGCGGGCCGCGGTTTGTTCCATATCCATCCTGAGAACGGACCCGTATTTGCGGTCGAAGTCGAATCGGGCGATTTGATCAACGTGCCACACGGGACCAAGCATTGGTTCAACTTGTGCGAGGATCGAGCAATTCGATGCATTCGGTTGTTCGAAGATGCGGCTGGATGGACACCTCACTATATCGAAAGCGGCATTCACGAGAATTACCAACCGCTGTGCTTTGGTCCGAGCTTTTTGAAGTCTCGGCCAACCATGCAAACGGCGGTTAAGTTGTGATAAAATTTGGCGGCAAGGGAATTTTGCTGGACATTGAGGGAACCACATCGAGCATCCGGTTCGTCCATGACGTGATGTTCCCCTTTGTTCGGCAGCGGTTGGAAAGTTTCTTGTCGACTCAATTTCACAGTCCCAGCGTTCAGTCCGCGTGCGAACAAATAGCGCGCGACGCTGGTCACGCGTCATTGCAAGCGTGGCGAGAAAGCGAGCATCACGATGATGGACGGGAATTGATTCAATCGGAAGTCGTTCGCTTGATGGATATCGATGCCAAAGCGACCGGCCTCAAAGCGTTGCAAGGAATAATCTGGCAAGCGGGATTCGATTCTGGAGAATTGCGAGCCCATGTTTACCCCGAGGTGGTTCCAGCAATTCAGCGTTGGCGAGCGGCCGGCAAGGATGTTCGCATGTATTCATCGGGCAGCGTCGCAGCGCAGAAATTATTTTTCGGGCAGGTTGAAAACTGGGGAAATTGCTTGGACCTATTCTCTGGACATTACGATACGACGATTGGTTCCAAGAAGCACTCACCGAGTTACTCAGCGATCGCTCAGGACTGGCGTCTTGAGCCCGCCGAGATTCTGTTTATCAGTGATGTTTCGGCAGAGCTAACCGCCGCCGCAGAAGCAGGTTTTCAAATCGCCGCCAGTATTCGACCCGAAAACGATCCTATCGCGGGCGGTTTCGCCGAATGCGCAATCACCAGTTTTGATCAGATCGAACTGCTGTAGCGTCTATTGGATGGTCGATCGGACCCCACTACGCGGTGAGGCTATTGGTGCGCTGTGCAGGTTGGCCGAGGGTTGTGATTGCGACTCGATGAATTAGCCTTGAATGCTGAACCCCTACTAGTCGGATTCTGACTGATTGCCGATCATTGTCGATTGACCGAAATGCGATTCGAGCCAGTGTGCGTTAACCGTTGGAACAAATTGATGAGCGAATATTCCCGAGCAACCTTGATTCTGTGCCTGCTGGCTGGTCCAAGTCACCTGATCGCACAGCCTCTGAATTCTACTCCGCCGAAAAAGCAACCGGCCGCCAGTTCCGCTGAACAGGATTACGCATCGGAGCTGCCCAAGATTGCTCCAAAGTCTCCCGAGCAATCCCTGCAGGCGATGAATTTGAAACCAGGATTTCACGCTGAATTGGTTGCTGCCGAGCCGCTCATTCGCTCGCCAATGGCGATCGACTTCGATGAGTATAGACGAGCTTTTGTAGTTGAATTGCCCGAATACAATCAATACGGAAGCCAAGAACCGCATGGCAAGGGTGCGATCAAGTTGCTCGAAGATAGCGATCGCGACGGGCGATATGACAAGGCGACCGAGTACGTCGATAATCTCGATTATCCCACTGCGGTCGCCTGCTGGGATGGAGGCGTCCTGGTCGGCGTTGCTCCCGATATTCTGTATTGCAAGGACACCAATGGAGACGGAATTGCCGACGTTCGTCGCAAACTCTTCACGGGCTTTGGACAAGACAAAGCTGGCGAAGGCATGTTAAATTCGTTCCGCTGGCGCATCGACAATCGATTCCACATTCCCACGGGTTTGGACGGTGGCGAAATCGTCCGAGTTGGCGGTGACGAGCAATCACAGCCTAAAGGTGTTCGCGGGCAGCATCTGCTGCTGGAACCTCGCACCATGACTATCGAAACGACCAGTGGCGGTGGTCAACACGGCATGAGTTTGGATGACTGGAATCTGCGCTCATTTGTTTGTGGAAATAGTGAACCGGTACATGCGATCATGTATGACGGTCGGTACCTTGCGAGGAATCCGTATTTGCAAGCGCCGGCGGCTGCCATCAACATTGCTCCCGATGGCAAATTCACCAAATTGATGCGGATTAGCAACGTGGAACCTTGGCGAGTTCTGAGAACTCGATTGCGCAGCCAAGGCATTATTCCGGGCTCGGACGAAGGTGGCACGCCATCCGGCTTCTTCACCGGCGCGACGGGCATCACCGTGTATCGCGGAGATGCTTGGCCAAAGGAATATCGGGGTTCGATTTTCGTCGGCGAAGTCGCTAACAATCTCGTGTATCGAGCTCGAGTGGAAACCAGCGGCGTCGATCTGGTTGCTCACCGCGCCGACTCGGACGCAGAGTTCCTTGCGTCCAGTGACAACTGGTTTCGTCCGGTTCAGTTCGCCAATGCACCCGATGGAACTCTTTACGTATTGGATATGTATCGCGAATTGATCGAAGGCGCTGCGTTCCTCGCTCCGCAGATACTCAAACATATGGATACCAGCGCAGGAGCCAACCAAGGACGCATCTACCGGATCGCACCGGATGGTTTCCAATACCGCGCTGCACCTCGCATTGGCGATATGTCTACGATAGAACTGGTTCCGTTGCTCGAGCACGACAACGCGTGGCATCGTGAAACGGCTGCACGCCTCTTGTACCAACGGCAAGACGTGGACGCGGTCGATCCGCTGAGGCGATTAGTTGCGACTTCACCGTCCGGGTTAGCTCGAGTCACCGCAGCTTATTCCCTAGCCGGCCTCGGTGCACTTGAGCCTGCGTTACTTACAAGCCTATTCGAGTCGCCGATCGTGGAAGTTCGTCAGCACGCGCTGCGTTTGGCGGAGAATTTCCCAAAGATCGAACCTGTCCTGGCGGCGGTTATCCAGTTGGCTCGCGATGAGAGCTTGGCGGTTCGATATCAGGCCGCGTTTTCTTTGGGTGCTTTTGAAGGTCCAACCGTCGTGCACACATTAGCACAACTGGCTGACAAAGATGGCCATAGTGCTTGGATGCAATTGGCGATCCTCAGCTCCATCGGGAATTCTCGCAGCGAGTTTATCGAAGCTCTGCTGGCTGGCACAACGGCACGTGGCACCGCCCACATCCAGAGCATGATTAATCAAGCCGCAGCGCAGATCGCTGCTTCGGGCTCGAAGGACGAATTAGCTCGGCTGTTAGCTCAAATTGAAGTTCTGTTAGCCGATCCTCAGACAGCTCGTTTTTCCAGGGAATTGGTCCGCAGCCTAGTCGCCAAACAACCCACAATTCGCGGTCTGATTGGGGATCAAGGCGGCCAGGTCCGTGAGCTGATCGATACGATTGTCAAAGAGGCAACACTTACGGCCGCGGCCGAGTCCCAAAAGCTGAGTGATCGAGTGGCGGCAATTCGCTCGCTGGCAGCCGCCGATTTTTCCCAATCGCGTAAGTTGTTTGCCGAACTCCTGAGATCTCGTCAGCCACAACCCGTTCAATCGGCTGTGTTGGAAACACTCGCCCGGTTTGAAAATGCGGAAGTGGCTCAATTGATAATATCAGCCTGGGCATCTCAAACGCCTCAACTGCGTGCCACGTCTCTGGAAACGCTTTTCTCGCGACCTACTTGGATTCTCGCTTTTCTGGATGCGGTCGAGCAGAAAATTGTAGCTCGAGCCGACGTTGACCCAGCCAGAGTTGCTTTGCTGGGCAAACACGACGATAAACTCATTCGCGATCAAACGGCCAAACTGCTTTCCAGCAATGCGCTCACAGCTCGCCAGGAGGTCGTCGATGCCTACCAACGAGCTTTGGAGATTCAGGGCAACATAGAGCGCGGTCGCGAGCATTTTCGCAAATCGTGTGCCGCTTGCCATCGACTGGAAGGATTTGGCGAGTCGACGGGAGCCGACCTTAATGCCATTCGCGACCGAGGCCTGGCAGCAGTATTGCTGAATATTCTCGACCCTAATCGAGAAGTCAAACCTCAGTTCCTCAGCTATGCGATTTTGCTCGACACTGATCGGACCATCACGGGTCTGATATCGGCAGAAACTGCCAATAGCCTGACCATTCGCAAAGCGGATAACACGACGGAAACGGTTTTGCGAGTGAACATCGAACAAATCAAAAGTACAGGATTATCATTCATGCCCGAGGGTCTAGAAAAGCAACTCGATGTAAGCTCGATGGCCGATTTGCTGGCATATCTTAACTCGATCAAATGAAGCCGCGGCAAGTTTTGCGATCAGAGATATTACTCAACGAGACACCAGTCCTGCCGGTCGGAGGTTGGCTCGCATGTGGTCGTAAAAGGCTTGTGCGGCGACAAGCAGCCTGTTGGCCTCGTCCGGGTGCTGTTGGCGACGGTCAAATTTTTCCGCAGTGTCCGCGCACAGATCGAACAACTCTAGCGAATTTAATCGCTCGGATTCAGCTATTTGCAACGTCAGCTTCCAACGCTTGTCGCGGATCGCTCGGTAGTTTACTTTGCCGGGCTGACTGCCATTGAAGTAGTGAAAGAACTCGTGTGGACTGTGCTCGGTATTACCTCGTAACAGCGGTGCCAGGCTGCGTCCATCGATAATGCGGTCGTGCGGACTCGATGCACCGGACAGATCGGCAAACGTCGGTAACAAATCGAGATTTCCGGCGATGGCTTCGGTACGTTGCCCCGGCGCGATCTTTGTCGGCCAGCGGAATATTGCCGGCACTCGCACGCCACCTTCCCAGGTTGTTCCTTTGCCGTCGCGAAGCGGCCCCGCGGATCCACCGTCGATGCCATAGCCTAACCATGGACCATTGTCGGTGGTAAACACCACCAGCGTATTTTCATCCAAGCCACGTTCTTTTAGTCGCTGGAGGATCTGTCCGACGCACCAATCCAGTTCCATGATCACATCGCCGTACAGTCCACGGCTCGATTTACCGGCGAACTTTTCAGAAACGAACAAGGGTACATGCGGCATAGCATGGGCCAAGTAGAGAAAAAAGGGCCGCTGGCGATTCTGGTCGATAAACTCGAGCGCTTGTTCGGTGTATCGAGTTGTTAGCTGGCGTTGATCGGGATTAGTTTCGATGACTCGCTCGTCGCGCATCAAGGGAAGATCATTTTGAAATCCACCACCTTCGGGATAGTAACGTCCCTGTCCGGCATAGCCCGTATACGCCGCTCGCTTGCGAGTTTCCGACATGAGATTGTCTTCATTGGGTTGCGGCGCCATGTTCGGATGATAGCGCCACATGTCATTGGAGTACGGTAGCCCAAAAAAACTGCCAAATCCCTGTCGTGTCGGCAGAAATTCCGGAGCGTCGCCCAGGTGCCATTTACCGATGCACATCGTTGAGTAACCATTGTCGGTCAGCAAGTCTGCGATGGTAACTTCGCTGGGGTGCAGACCAAACTTCGAGCCTGGTCCGGGATTTCTTGCATGGCTCACGCGAGGTGGATAACAGCCTGTCATTAACTGCGCTCGCGATGGACCACAAAAGGGCGCCGCGTAGAAGTGGGTA
>SYJV01000383.1 GCA_005798335.1 Planctomycetaceae bacterium
ACATGGTGGCGTGGAGGTCGTTGACGGAGACTGGTTTTTCAACCGCGCGATAACCGAAATCGTCGGTGGCGCCCCATGTAAAGCCCTGCTTCATTCCTCCACCAGCGAACAATAACGTAAATGCGTTGCGATTGTGGTCACGGCCAGTTCCATTCTGCGAAACCGGCAAGCGTCCGAACTCGCCTCCCCAAATCACCAGCGTTTCATCCAGAAGCCCTCGGTCGCGTAGGTCCTTGACTAATCCCGCTGACGGCAAGTCAACTTGCCGAGCGATTTCGGGGAGTTTTTTTTGGGTGTCCGAGTGAGTGTCCCAAGGCTGATGTCCAGGCTGTAACACTTGGACGAACCGCACTCCGGCCTCAACCAACCGTCGCGCCAGCAAGCATCGCATGCCGTAACTCGCTGTAACTTCATTATCCAAGCCGTAGAGGTTCCGAGTGGCTTGGGTCTCTCGCGAAATGTCTGCCACATCGCCAGCGGCAAGCTGCATGCGGGCTGCCAATTCGTAGTTGACGATGCGAGCCTCCAATTCAGACTCACTCGGATGTTTCGCGAGAAAACGCTGGTTCAATTCGGCCAACAGTGCCAGATTATCGTTCTGGAGACCTTCCGGCAGAGATTTTGAGGATCTCAGATTTAGCACCGGCGGGCGCCCCTCACCCGAATCGAATTCGGTGCCCCGGTAAAGCGCGGGCAACCATCCGTTTTCCCACAACCGAGTGCCATTGTTGTTATAGGATTTAGGGTCGCGCAGCACCACAAATGCCGGTAAATTCTGGTTCTCGGTCCCAAGGGCGTAGCTGACCCAAGATCCCAGCGTTGGGCGCCCGTGAAGAAATTTTCCGGTCGTGAAAATCACTAATGCCTCAGTATGATTGTTGTGATGCGTATGCATCGATCGGACCATACACCATTGGTCGGCAAGGCTGGCCAGATGTGGCACCTGGTCTGAGAAATCCATCCCACACGCACCATACTTGCGAAATGAAAATGGCGTGCCAGCCAACCGGTTATTCTCGCTACCTTTTTGGAATGTTTCGACTTTCTCTACGTGAACCTGCCCGTCGCGCCGATTGAGTTCAGGCTTTGGATCGAACAAATCCATTTGACTCGGAGCGCCATTCTGCATCATCAGAATAACGGACTTGGCACGTGGCTGAAAATGCGGTGACTTTGGACGCAAATCATGACCGTGGGCAACGTTGGCGCTTGCCGGATTGCGCTCGCCGGCCAACAGCGACTTCAACGCGACACCGCCCAAGCCCAAACCGGCCAACTCCAACATTCCGCGCCGTGACAGTCTACTCAACATAGATAAACTCACTGGTGTTGAACAAAACGTGGCACAAGCACGCGAGTGCTTGCCGGGACACAATCTGGTCCGCGGCATTGACCTTGCTTGAGGAGTCAAGCGTTTCGGAATTGGCGACCGCTTTGCGAAAACGGTCCGACTGCTGCTGCAACAGACGGCTGCTGGACTGCAATTCTTCCCGATTCGGTTCGCGAGCAAGCGCAAGACGCCACGCGTGTCGAATTCTAGCTTCGGAAGATTCATTGGCTTCGCGCAGAACTCGCCCCGCAAATGCATCGGCTTGCTCCATCACGAATTCATCGTTGAGCAGGGTTAGTGACTGAAGCACAACTGCCGAACTCTCTCGACACGTACAAGCGGCAACCATGCTCGGTTGGTCGAACACTCCCATGAGCGTTGGGTAGAAATTCCGTCTCGCTAGTGTATACACGCTGCGCCGCAGGTGGATTGAGAACGTCTCCGAATTCTTCACCGGAATGACCACTTGTCCGCTGGGAAGAACTTGTGTGTCAGCCGACGGCCCACCCATCGCAAAATCGAGTGAGCCACTGGTCGCAAGCATCGCGTCGCGAATGGCCTCCGAAGACAACCGCCGGACGCTCATGCGCGCCAGCAGTTGATTCTCTGGATCGACTGCATCTTTTGTCGGCTGCGAGGAAGATGACTGCGAAGAGGAAGTTTGCTGGTAGACCGCCGACAACATGATGGACTTCAGCAGCGGCTTGAGTTGCCAATCGTTGCGCACGAACTCAGATGCCAACCATTCGAGAAGCTGTGGATGGATTGGACGTTCGCCCTGAAGGCCGAAATTGCCCGATGATGCAACCAGTCCCACGCCGAACAGTTGCTGCCAAACGCGGCTCACGCGAACTCTCGCCGTAAGTGCCCCGGCTCGACCCGAGGGGCTGGTCAGCCATCTGGCCAAGGCGAGTCGCCGACCGGAAGTGGCACCCGCTGGTTCGGAGGCAACGCGTACTGCTTCGGCTTCATCGTCACACAGCACGCAGAGGAAACCAGGCTCGACTGTCGGACCGGGAGTGAGGTGGTCACCGCGTCGCAGAAACCATGTAGGCGGTGACAGTGAAACATCGTACATCGCATGCAGCACCTGATTCTCGCGATTGACATCTCGATCATGCGGAGTCAACCAGCCATGCGGATCCATGGCTGGTGTAAAGACCGCCATCATGCGGTAATAGTCTCGCTGGGTGATCGGGTCGAACTTGTGTGTATGGCAGCGAGCGCACTCGAGACTCAGCCCGAGGACATTGTTGGCTACCGTTTCCAGTGTCTGATTCAAGACTCCCATGCGCGTAATGAGAGTGTTGTCGGGCGAGTCCCAAGTCAAGTCTGGGGCGGTTCTGAGAAAACTGGTGGCCACCAACAACTCGCGAGCTTCCGCAGTCAGCGTCGGCAATGAACGCCAGTCAACCAGTTCGTCACCCGCCAATTGCTCGGTTAGAAACTGGTCATACGGCTTATCTTGATTCAATGAATCAATGACATACTGGCGGTACAACCACATGCCGGGCGCATAATCCTGCTTGCGATCGAGTTCCTGGTTGTAGTCCGTACCACGAACTTCGGAGTAGCCCACGGCGTCCAACCAGTGTCTGCCCCAGCGCTCCCCGAAATGCGGCGAGGCCAACAGACGATCCAATAAACGGCTCCATGCGAACTCCGAATCATCCCGCAGAAATTCGTCGACTTCGGTTGGTGATGGAGGCAACCCAATGAGATCGAAATACGCACGACGCATTAGCACGCTAGGATCGGCGCGTTTGGACAACATCAGCCCCTTCGCTTCCAATTGCTCGATCACTAGGGCATCCATGGGCACTAGGGTATCCATAGGGGACGCGATCGCCGACATGTGTTTTACCGTCGGCAACGTGGGGCGATCAAGTTTCCTGAACGACCAGAAATCGCGTTCTTCAGCAGTTATGGGACGAGCTTCCGCCTCGTAATATGCGGCTGCCGGCTGACCCTCCAGTGCGCCTGCATCGATCCAAAGGCGAATGGACTCGATTTCGGCCCGGGTTAAAGGAGGTTCGCCCTTCGGCGGCATGCTGCGACTGGCCACTTTTTGGTAGATTAAGCTAAGGCGAGCGCTGCCAGGAACCAACACAGGTCCGTGAGCGCCACCCCGCAGCATCAAGGAAGGTGAACGCAGATCCAATCCGTCCTGTCGCGACTCGAGTCCGTGACATCGCAGGCAATGTACCTTGACAATCGCCTGAACCTCTTGTTCAAAAGTTGGTGATTTCTGTTTTGGTCCCGGCAATTCATCGCAAAAACCAGTGGACCAAAAACCAGCCCAAACTCCAAGAACTAGCGCTGACACAGTCGCGATCTGAATGCGACAAGTCGGCCACATTTGCAAGCTTCTGATTTTATGCATCTGGGCTTTCATGTTCGACTTATGCACTCGGGCTCAAAGCCTGTGGCTTGTGTTGCGGCGGCAAGATTGTAGAACAGCTCGTCCCGAATGTTCATGGGTTTGCGACACGTTGGAGTAACCGTCTAGTGCCAACTCGTTTCCCGCCTTCCGACCCAGAGCACTTGAGACAAGATGCTCTACAATCCGACCCAGAGCACTTGGGACAAGATGCTCTACAATCTTGCGGCTCGGCCGCGCTATGCAAAATCAATCGGCGTGCCGTGGTAAACGTGGAACGGGCGATCGGCTTCGTCCTTCCAAGTTGCAGTATCGGGAATTCCGAGAGAGTGGTAGATCGTGGCCGCCAAATTCTCAGGCAGTTGAGGAGACTTTGAGGGAAACGCCCCATCCTTGTCAGACTCACCAACCACCACGCCGCCTGGAACTCCACCTCCAGCAATCCACACGGTCTGCACAGCTCCCCAGTGGTCGCGCCCGGGCGATTTGGCTTCCCCGTTGCCCGCGTTGATTTTTGGAGTGCGCCCCATCTCGCCGCACATCACGATCAACGTCTCGTCCAGCAACCCACGTTCGTCCAGGTCATCTATCAAGGCCGACAAACCGCGGTCGGTCGGCGGCAATAGGCAGTTTCGAAGCAGTGGAAAGTTACTCTCGTGAGTATCCCATGTCTCGTTGTTGCCGAGGTTCACTTGCACCAGTGACACACCGAATTCGACCAGTTGCCGGGCCATCAGCAACGACCATCCGAAAGCGTTTCTCCCATAACGATCCAGATCCTTCGGGTCGGCATTGTGCACGTCAAAGGCTTTCCGCATTCGGCCGTCCGTCAACAACGAGATAGCCGCCTCGCGATGCGAATCAAACGACTCAACCAACGCCGCTTGCTCCAACTCAGCTCGCTGTTTGTCGAGGGTCTTTAGCAGTGAGTTCCGATCACCAAGCTGTTTGAATGTCAAGCCTTGAGGCAAGCCGAGATTGGGTGCCTGAAACTTTAGATCCTCGGTTCGTTCGCGTCCGCGCACGAAATGAAATTCATAGTCAGGGTAAGCCCCGTACGACTTGGAGTTGAACGGTGACGCTTCAACGAACCAAGGATCGCGGCGAGATCCCATCTGTCCGCCGAATTGGCCGGGGATAACGCGTCCGGTGCGATGAATCAGTCGTTCGGGAAGGACGATCGCTGGTGGAAGATTATTGTGCCGATGCGACATCGCTTCGCCGACGACTGACGCGATGGACGGCCAGTCGCCAGGCGTCGGTTTACTGCCGTTGAACGTGGGCGGCAACGGAGTGCGACCCGACAACATAACCATGTGGCCTTCCGAGTGCCCGTTGTACGGGGTCGTCAACGAGCGAATTAGGCTCCACTTTTGACTTTTCGCTGCCAAGAGCGGCAGATGCTCGCAAATCTGCATCCCCGGTGTACGAGTAGCAATCGGTGAGAATTCGCCACGGATGGTGGATGGAGCGTTCGGTTTGGGATCGAAACTGTCATGCTGCGTCAAGCCACCCGACAGAAACACCAAAATGACCGACTTGGCTCGACCACCCGTGGATAGAACAGGACCTGCCTCCGCTTGTCGAAGTGCCGAAACGTGATTCAGCCCCAATCCCAGAAGGCCGATCGAACCAGCTTGCACCATAGTGCGACGGGTCAGCGTTTCGTGACGAGGTCCTGATTGCAACATATTTCAAGCTCCTGGATATTCACTAAGTATCGTTCGTCCGATCAGCCGCAGGGCGCTAGCCCCGGTTCCTACGCCTCACAGTCAGGCCTGAAGATCTTTTGCGGGGAAACCGTGGCTAGCGCCCTGCGGCTGATCGGACAGTTACGGTTACTAAACTCAAAAATCTCGTGAATCAATTCTACTAAATTTATCTGTTAATTGAGATGCATGCAACACGAATTGCTCAGCATACGTTAGCATCGGGCAACAAATCAGTGTCGCCTTTCGCTCCGCGAAAGGACGTTCTTTCGCGGAGCGAAAGACGACAATAAACAATCGGGCGTGGTTCATGAAACGTGGGATAAGCTTCCAGCGTGTCAATATAGCTTGTCAATATATTGTGCAAGCAAAGGGCTACACTCTACTGCCATTGACAAGCTGGAAGACTGCCTATTGACAAGCTGGAAGCTTATCCCACGTTTACTTCTTTACATCGCGCTGCAAAACCGACTCATCGCGCCAGCGAGGGATTTGCTTTTCCAGTTCCTGCGTTTCCTTCGCCAGGCCGGAACAATTGGTGGCTAGAACCTCAAATACCTTGTTGGCCACAACTCGATGGCCAAGATCGTTAGCATGAACGGTATCGTGATGTATCAGCCAATCGGCATTTCCATAACAAGACAGGACATCCGCGAACAAACAGTCTTTGTCACCGGCCAGTTTGCGAGTGGCCGCTGCGAACTGATGGAATATCTCTAAAGTCGCCTTGTTAAAGTGGGGACCGTATTGGTCAAAGCCAGTGATGTAATAGGGGCTCAATAGCACAATCAGCGGTTGGATACTGGCGCGCACTCGTGCAATCAGAGTCTCCATCTCTTCCAGGAACAGAGCCAGCGGCGTTCCACCGCGCGCATCGTTGAGGCCATAGGAAACAATCAGCAGATCGGGCTTGTGGCGAATCACGTGCGGATCAAGCCGCTCCAGCGCGGCCGGTTTGCCACTGTATTCGTAACTGGGACTCCGCGTCGAAATCACGTTGGCACCGATACCGACGTTGATCAGTTGCACTGGTACCCGCTGAAACTCGTTGATGGTGCGCGCCAGTTGATGAGCCCAAGCGCGTTCACGATAACTGGCCCAACCCCCGGCGGTCGTGCTTTCGCCAAGAGTGACCAGAGTGCGAAATTCCTTGTCCCACCAATCTCGTTTCTTATTGGGCGCGGCAACTTGCGGCGTATCTTGGGCAGCGGCCCTAGGAAAGTCGCTCAAAATGGCACTCGCGGCACCGGCGGCGACGGTAGAGGTCAAGATAGTTCGTCGCGTCACGTTGGTCATCTCTAATTGTTCCTGACTTTTCGCTGTTCAGTTCTCGTTGTCGATTCGTCACTCAGTTGTCAATTCTTCGGCGCAGGCGTGGAAAAGCTTCGAGCGCGTTCTCTCTCAGAATCTGCCGACCGATGCGCTTCGCATCTTCCTCTGAAACCTCACCTCGATCGATGCGCTCGGCCAGCACTTCGGCCAGGCACTGACGTGTAAACACCGCCGCGCCGTACAGCCCTTCGGCATGCAGCGTGTCCGTCCCCCACATGATTCGGTTCGATGGAACAACATCCAGCCACTCATGGTAAGCTCGTTTGGCCACAGTATAGCTAACCGTGGGCAGCCAATTGGAATCGATCCAAACGTTTTTTTGGAAACGCATCGCGATCATGCCGGTCTCGCCGATCCATGGAAAGCCACCGTGGAACAGGATAAAAGTCGTTTGGGGATTGGCCGCGATTACATTTTCCAAGTGCAGCGGATTCGATCGCTCCATCGCGACACCGGTATGAACCTGGAAAGGCAAATCATGCTTGGCGCTCAATTCACACAATCGCCAAAAAATGAAATCTTCAAAGGCTTTGATTTGGGCAGGCGTCAGCTCGTTGCGTTGCTTTCCAAAGGCCTCTGCCGCGTGGTCCCGAGTGACTTGATCGTAGCGCAGGGTTCTGTGGTACGCCATCGTCGATTTGAGGCCCACCGCTCCCCTCGAAGCCGCACGCTCGAGAATATGATCGAGAACGTTGCAGTAGTCATCAAACGACTTCAGGGGCAATCCCATACGTTCTGCGTAGCTGTATGGACTCTCCGCATCGTTGTCATATTCCTCGCGATGGAAGCCACGGAACAGCGGATTCAAGCGTACGACGGCGCAACCAAATTCGTAGGGACAGACATAGTCGAAAGGCGTGTAGTCATAGTCGATAACCAACATCTGAATGTTAGCGCGCTCGGTGACAACGTGGCGTATCCAGTTCGGATCTCGGTACTTGGCGATAATCGCTCGGTCCAATTCCTCAGCTTGTTCAAGCGTAAGCTTATTGAAATCCACCCCGTAAAGATCTTTGAAGGCGGGAAGCTGATATCGGTAAAACGACATCGTGCGCCCATTAGCGAACGAACGCTGCACTTTTGGCCACCACGTGGCGACTGGAACATGCTCCGTCTTGGGCGCGAGTTGCGGGATGAAGGTACCGAAATAACTTTCGCGCCACAGCGTGTAGAGTCCTGGGACCTTATCGAACTCCAGATGATCGTGAGTATCGATCGCGCGAATTGAATCCAGATGAGTTCGGATGCGTTTGAATGTGGGTGTCGACTTTGTGTCGACCACGGACGATGTTTCGCTTTGCTCGGCCTGACCATTTGAAAAGCTGGCCAAGCCGAAGATGCCTACCAAGTGTGCGATCAAAAGCAATACGTAAATACGCACGAAGTCGAGCACGACAGCGCTACTTTAGATCGTAAGTAAACTCAGCCGAGCCCATACCCTTTTTCAGACTCATGGTTTCTTTGCTAGCTTCGGAACTGTAGTTCTTTGGCAAAATCTCTATCTGCGGCTGCATTTCGGGAATATCTGCCCCGCCTTGCTCAGGATTCTTATTGGCTCGCTTCGCGTATCCATGAAAAACAACTTTGTAGTCACCAACGAGGACTCCATATTCACCAGTAGAGGTAAACTTTCCGTCTTTAACTGAGACAGGCTGCATCGGCCCACCTCCCGTAGGAATCAGTTCCAGTGCCCCATCCTCTACTGGCTTCCCTTTGTATGAAAGAGTCCCTGAAATATTAACTCGCTCCGGACCGCTCTGGCCGCAGCCAGAAAGCAACAATAAAGCGAAACAACCTGTAGCGCAGACCAACTTGGCAATCATTCACGACTCCTGGAAAATTAGAAACAAGGCATGTTGCAAAAAAGGGGCAGTACTGATGTACGATGCACCCTAAGGGTGAAGTGAACCGAAGGCGCTAGCCTCGGGCGCCGGAGGTGTTGCGCATGGTGCGGCGTAACTCCTTATTAGCATCCATAATCAGTCTTCAACAAAATGAGAGTCCCCGGCGGTAAACCAAGGACTCTCAATACCGAATAGCTTAAGCAAGCAGCAACTTAGTCGGGAACTTGGGCCACTTCACCGCCTGAAATCGTAGTCAATCCCATCAAAATGTCACGGTCAAGCGTATCTGAAGCAAATCGAACAGCTCCGTCGCCCAACGCGAAATTCGCTCCGCCGGTATGGAAACTTCCTGGCCCTGTGAAAAGAGTGTCGTCGTATCTCCAACCGGACAAGCGAGGCACGGAGCGGTAGTTTGCATTAATTCCGTTTCTGGTCGTCAGGCCACCAGCGTAGTTTCCCCAAGGATGCTGGTTACTGAGGCCAGTTATGTTTCCTACGGTTTCGGCAAACATCAGAGTATTCGAGGTGCCGTCGGTAAGATCTCCGATTCGAGTCCTGGAATTCCGGTAGAACATTCCGTCCAGATTAACGTTGCACGGACCACCAGGTGTTCCCCCTGCAAGAGCCGGCCCACCTGGGCCACACATCGCACTTCCGGACCAAGTATGAAGCTTACCAGCCGTGCGCCCGCTGTTTGCGATTCCTTGGTAATGCCCGGCCCATGAGTCGCCTTGACCCGCTGGAATAATACTACCTATCGCAGTTCCACCCGTCCATTCGACTCCTGCATCCAACGGGTTGCTGGGGCAAATGTAATTTCCCACCCTTCTTTGGGTATTTACCCAGTTAATACTTCGCTGACCACCACAAGCGCAAACTCCCATATCGGGTACAAATTGGTTTTGAAGATTTGCTTGTTCCAAGAATGGGAATATCAATACAGGCAAGACGACGAGGGCACCAATTTGTGTGTTCGTTTGACCCGGTGGAAACGTCTTGTGAGTGTCATGGTAGTTGTGCAATGCCAACCCAATCTGTTTCAGATTGTTCGTACACTGCATGCGTCGAGCCGCTTCCCGCGCCGCTTGCACGGCAGGTAACAGCAGACCCACTAACACCCCGATAATCGCAATGACCACCAAAAGTTCGACTAACGTAAACGCTTTCTTACTAGACTTCTGCATTGACCGGCTCCTCAAAAAGAGAAAGTGGAACAAAACCAAACCCAAAACTACTCGATTCTGCTAAGCGGTTTAGAAATGAGAGCATCGCTTGTTTGCCTTCTTCGCACATCGAGCTATGCTGTCGTTCCGTTAATTTCCTCGTAATTCAGCAAGACGAATTCATTTCGCAAGCCCTGGGTAAATCGCAATTAAAAGTGGTACTTTATCACAAGCCTTCATCTAGATCAATTATTAGAGAAAAAAATTAACACTCGTCGCTGATCGCCACCAACTGGTTCCCAGGCTCCTGCCTGGAACCCTGTGGGATGTCAGGCTCTGCCTGCTCTGGCACTGTGGTAACTATGTCTATGGGAGGCGGAGCAAAAGCATTGCGATCCCAGGGCGGGAAGCCATAGTGCGTGGCGAACGACAAGAAGCGAGGATTGTAGATCGGTTGCCCATCTTCCCAACGAGCCCCCACGACTTTCATGTTGTCGTACAGGCCCGTGGCCGCGGCGCCGCCAAGATGCCCAAAGGCCTTGACGTGCGGTCGTTTCGGAGTCCTGTCGCTCGGTAAATTGAATGTACTGCCGCCTGGCGTAACTCAAGATATAGCTGAACAGTTCCACTCGGCGACGGCCTTCCTGAGTGAAGTCAAGCGTGTACGTCGACCAGTCCATTTGAGCCTGAGCGCCTGGCGGAGTTTCGAAACGAATCACCGGAACCTTCGGCTTCGTGCGCTGCCCTTTGATATAGTTGCGAAGCGTGGAGTAGCTGCCGCTGTAGCTCAGCTTGCGCAACTCTTCGAAAGCTCGCAATTCCGTGATATTGGGATAACGCTCCAGCAACTGTTTCAAGGGATCGGGGAACGGATCGAGATTCGATTTGCGAGTGAATTTGACTGGGCCGAAGCCAGCCGGTGTCGAACTGGAATCGCTCGCTTGCGTCTGTGCGATATGCTGACGAATGACACGAACGACAACTTCTCGGCCAAGTTGCAAGTCTTTGGCGATGCCACGTATGCTTTGCTGGTTCTTCCAACGCGAGATAATGTCGTTCTTTACCAGAGGATCGAAGTTCATGGTTGCTGTAGCTCTTTGATAAAGTCGGTGGTGGCCTCGTCGAGCAGGGACGTTTCGTTCTGAAGTTTTGACGAAGCTCGGCAATTGACGAAGCTGGGCAAGAGGATGGGCCGATCGCAGGCCCCGAGTTCGCTTCTACCGCTTAACCGCAGCCAATGTTTCATCTTGGTGGCCGCATCCAGCAGGAACCCCAAGCGCTTGGCCGCTTGATTGCCCGAGGTACTCAAGCGCGGATTCCAATGATGGACGTAATTGTCTTGCGATTGACGAATGGCTTCACGAGGCTTTTCGAGAACGAATCGAGTTTGCTCTTGGGTCGAAGCGGATTGAAGAAGCTTCACTGTTTCCGAGAGTTCTCGCGAAGTGAGTGCATGCTCGGAGGCACACCGCATGGCTGCGTTTTGGTTGCAGCGCTGCAACTGAGTTAGTTGGTGAGCTTGAGTCGGAGTCAGTAACCCAAAGCGGAGCGCGTCCCTGGCCTCGTCGGTTAACCGTTCGATGAGAGCCAAACGTCGATTGACCCACGACTTGTGTCGACCAAGCATTTGAGCCACTTCGACCTGTGGCAACCCATCATCGTGAACCAAGGCATAGATGATCCACGATTCTTCTAGCTCATTGGGCATGGAGGTCACCAGATTGAGATTGAAGATGGCCGCTTTGACCGCCTGCTAATCGACTTCGAGAAGTCGAGCTTGAAGGGACGTCATGCCCTTGAGAGCTCTGTATTACCCACAATTTTCTGCGTGATTGCAAGAAATGGAATTGGAGAAGGCGGCATATTTGCGGGAATTCGTTGAGAAATGCGTGTAGCAGCAAATGGTACACGGATTGCTTGGAGTAGGTAGGTGACGCG
>SYJV01000384.1 GCA_005798335.1 Planctomycetaceae bacterium
ATTTGGATACTTTTCTTGAGATCCTTACATCGATTTTCTTTGCTAGCGAGGTAACGTTGGGGAATTTAGGAAAACTGGTCATTGGTAAACTTATGTCAAAAAAGATGTGGGGTATAACAAGGCTGGAAGCTTATCCCACGTTCGTTGAACGGTATTGGCTTTAGGCGAGCGGCAAATGGGAATTTACCAATACAAGCCCGAAGCGCAAGCGAGTGAGAGCCTGGATTGACTCGTGCGTGGTTTCGGCACTCGCTTGCGCTTCGGGCTTGTATTGCTAAGAACCAATTTGTCGCATGCCTAAGTTCAGCCGCTGAGATGGACTGGTATTGCAAATTGGACAGGCTAGCTAAGCGATTTGTGCTTTGAGTAATACTATTGCCCAAGCACGTAGGCGAATATCAGCGGTGCGACGATCGTCGCGTCGCTTTGGATCATGTACTTAGGCGTGCTGGCCGCGAGTTTGGTCCATGTAATTTTTTCGTTGGGCACTGCGCCTGAGTAACCGCCGTAGCTGGTTACTGCGTCGCTGATCTGTGCATAGAACTCCCATAGTTTTACTGGCTTGCCGAGATCTTGGATCAGCAGTGGTACTACACAGACGGCGAAGTCTCCGGCGATGCCACCGCCGATTTGAAAGAATCCGATGGGCGACTCTCGACACGCTTTTTGATACCAGTTCGCCAACATCTCCAATTGCTCGGTACCGCTCTTCAAAGCTGCGTGATTGCGCACCGTTCCGTCCATAACTCGCGCGGTAAACATGTTCCCCAGCGTACTATCCTCGGTTCCTGGCGATACTATGGGCAGGTTCTTCTGTTTGGCAGCCAATACCCAGCTATGCTCTGGCGGGATTTGATAATGTTGAACTAGGTCTGGTTCGTCGAGCAGCTTGTAAAAATATTCATAAGCAAACAGCCCTTGCCCTTTTTTGCCTTGTTCGATCCAGTACTTTGTCAATCTTGACTGCATGTGACGCATTACGGTTTCTGGTATGCATGTGTCCGTAACTCGATTGAAACCGCTGGCTTTTAATTCGACTTCGTCTTGTACGCTGAGGGCTCGCCAATTCTCGATAATTCGATATTCGTTGTGCGCAAACAGATTGAACAAATCTTCTTCGAGATTTGCTGCGGTACAACTGATCGCGTGCACTTTGTCTTGACGAATCATCTCTGCGAGGGAAATTCCGATTTCCGCTGTGCTCATGGCTCCAGCTAACGATACTAACATCTTGCCTTGGTCGACTTCCAAGAATTTCTTGTAAGCCCTTGCCGTCGCCAAAGTCTCGCGCGCGTTATAGTGCCGATAGTGAGTTTCCATGAACTCGGTTACGTTCATCGAATTACACCTGCTGTTAGTAGCCGACTTTGGTTTGTATCGCTCGATAAAAAAGTGTCAGGTACCTTTCGTGCACGGCACCCGAAGGCCGAGTTCCTCGCAAAAGGTACCTGACACTTTTTTCTTGGCTATTGGTTAACGATCCACGGCCATCGGCATAATCAAATACGTATACCCGTCATTCGTCCTAAAAACTGCCGCTTCGCCACTGCTCGCGATATCCAACTCCACGTTTTGGTCCGGTTCCTGAACTCGTAAGAAATCGCTCACGAATCGATGGTCCAATTTGAGTTTTATTATTTCGCCGGTGTAGCTGATAGGAAATTCGATACGGCTTTGTCCCAGATCTGCCGTCTTGCCGGTGAGTACCAGCGTTCCATTTCCGAATTCGAAATCCAATCCCCGAGTTTCTTGGTCGGCTACGATTGCCGCTTGACGAATCGCGTTGAAAAAAGGCCCTACGATCAAGTCTATTTTGACTGATCCGTCGCGTTTTGGGATGACCAGTCGCCAATTGGGATAACGGCCTTCCAGTAGCCTCGAATAAATCGTGCAGCGACTGGTCCTCAACAACACGTCGTTTGCTCGGCTAGCGATGTGAACCACTTCTTCCTTGTCGCCGATCGACTTTTCCATCAATCCCAATGATCGCGTCGGTACGATCGTCGAACTGCCCTCGGTCCCGTGACCACCGACGCTGGTACCTTTTCCTTGCATTCGAGCCAATCGTCGTCCATCGGTCGCCACGGACAGGATCTCGTCGCCGTTCATTTCCATCAACACGCCACCCAGCGCATATCGCGAACTGTCTGGATCGGTAGCAAACGCTGTCCGCCTAACCATTTCCTTGAATAGTCTGGCTGACATTTCATGATAGGATTCTTCTTCGAAACCCATCACGGTCGGGAATTCGTCTGGATTGCTACTAGGCAAGTTGAATTCCGAATGCAGTCCTCGCACCTGAGTGGAATTTCCATCGGTTTCAAACAACAGTTGTTCGTCGCTGCTTTCGCGTAGGATCGATCCGACTCTCGAGACCGGCAACAGTGCTTTTCCTGGCGCCTGAACGTCCACTCCGTCTACGTCGATTCGAATGCCTGTTTCAATATCGGTAGCCATCAAGGTTACGCGATCTTCGCTAACATCTATTTTTACGTTTTGCAGAACTTCCTTTGGACTTCGAGACGCTGCCACTGTAGCGGCCAATTGAAACGACGCCAACAATTTTTCTCGATCACACGAAATTTTCATGATCGCTTGGTCTCCAAAGCGACAAGCCCTACCTGCCTGCGGTTGTGGGCACTCTATGTTCACTACGCTTAAATTTCAAAGATGTGGTTGTTGTACCGCCAGTTGAAAGATAACAAAACCCACCGAGCAAAGAATCAAGTTTCGCTTCGCCAATCACATTGGTCTTGTTCCAGAGGAACATTCTTTCAAAACATCTTAAAAAGTTAGTAGTCTTAGGAAAGAGACGACAGAATCAAGCCTCTCGAAGAAACCGAAAGTTGTTAAGTCGTAACTAGAAAACGATTTAGGAAAACACAAAATGGCCAGATAAGTGTGGAAAAGTCGTAGAACAGCAGTCAGCGTACGTCAGCGACCGGTTTCGTACTTCAGCGAAGGCAAGCCGAACTGGCGGAATGCTAAAGCTACGCCGATCCTCGTAAACCAAACAAAACCACTTATCAACGAGATATGCACAATCAATCGTCAAGCGAAACGCCGCGCATTAAATTCTGTTGAAGCTCGCTGTGGGCTAGGGCGAGGTCGACGTCGCGGTTCAATTGTTCTTGAATCTTGCGACATGCGTGAATGATAGTGGAATGGTCTCGGTCGCCGAAGTACTTGCCGATGTCCTGTAAGCTGAGAGAAGTTAGTCGACGAGCCAACAAGATGGCCAGGCCACGAGCGCGAACCACATTGGCCTGGCGCGTTGAGCCACGCATATCAGCCAAACGTATTTGAAATCGTCGAGCCACGGAATTGGCGATCGTCATCATTTTGGGGGAAGCGTCTTGCTGCTGTTGCCGAGAATGAGCTCTCAATTGAAGGATATCAAATTGGCCAGTCAGCAACCGGTTTTGGCTGGCCAAAGAAATCAAATCTCTAAGCTGCTTTACCTTGAGCGTCTCATTGCAACTGCTAAAGAACTCAATCAAATCTTCGACGGGCAAGTTAGGGTCGCAAGCAGCTACCAACTCTCTAATGATAGCGGCGCGAGCTTCAACGCCAGGATGCCGTAATTCGATGGAAAAACCACCGGTCAGTCGGCTGGCCAAGCTTGATCGCAAGCCGCGTATCGTCGCCGGTAGCCTCTTGGCTGAAACAATTACCGGGCGCTCTGCTTCAGCTAAACTGTCCAGGGTATTAACTAGTTCTTCCTGACCAGCAGGCCGGGAAATCAAAGGTTCCATGTCATCCAAGACTAACAACTTGCAGCGACGGTAGCGGCGGCGAAAATGTTCCATGTCATCCGCTTGTAGAGCTTCTACGTGATCTTCGCCAAAGGACTGACCAGTCGACAAAGTCAGCGGTCGTTGATCGGTAACGCGTGACCAGCGTACCGCGAGAGTAACAGCCAATGCCGTTTTGCCGGTACCAGAATCACCATACAAAACGATAGGGCTCGATTGTGCCAAATCACTCAGTTGTTGATCGTTAAATAGAAACCGCAATTGTTCATTTTCAGGACCAACCACATATCGCGGAATCATCCAAGCAATATCGGCCAGAGTCGGATGTTGTCTTCGAACACTCGGCGGTTGCTCAAGAACAATCGAAGTTAACAGATGATTTGACTTGGTAGGCACTGGGCCATTCCTCGCACGCTGGTGAATCAACAAACCAGCCATATTGTGAAGGGTCATTGGTCGAAAAGCGAGTATTCACTTGGCAGAACAACTAGGCTTTCGAATTTTGTTGATAATAACCGCCAATTTTTCAACAGCCCAGTCAACATCGTTCTTGGTCGTTTGATGAGAAAAACTGAAACGCATCGATCCGTTAGCATACTCGGGTGGTACGTTCATCGCAGCCACGATCGGAGACGGAAGGTTACTGCCACTAGCACACGCCGAGCCCGTACTGCACATAATGCCAGCCAAATCCAATGCCATCAAAAGAGCTTGTCGGTCCAATCCACGAAAAGCGACGTTGCTTACATGAGGTAGTCGGCGAGCGTTTTTTGCTAGTACGATCGACCCAGAAATCGACTCCAAAACACGGTGTTCAAAATAGTCGCGTAGCAAGGCGAGTTCGCCGTATACGCCTTGCTCCAGTCGAGCCATCGATAGTTCTACAGCTTTCGCGAATCCTACTAACAGCACCGAGGCTTCAGTCCCAGGGCGGATACCCAATTGTTGGCCACCACCAAAAATAATGGGATTAACGGCGATGCCAGCGCGAACAATCAAAGCACCCACACCGATAGGACCGTGTAATTTATGAGCTGTGATTGTTAATGCATCTAGTTTCAATTTTCGCATCGAAAAAGAGATTTTTCCCAATACTTGACAACAATCGGCGTGAACCAGCGCTCCAAACTGGTGGCAAAGTTCGCAGATATTCTCTAGTTCTTGAACGACACCCACTTCGTTATTACCCAGGATGATGCTGACCAGTGGAGTGTTGCTGTTGCAACATCGATATTCGGACAACCACTGATGCAAAATGTCCAATCGACACAAGCCGTTGGGATCGACTGGGAGAATACGCGCAGGGCAATTATTCGTGTTTCCTAAGCGTTTCGCTGTTTCGGCGATACTCGGATGCTCAATGGCACTGATAATAATCGGAGAGGCTAGAGATTGTCGCAAACCGCTGATCGCAAGATTGTTGGCTTCAGTGCCGCCGCTGGTCGCGATTACCATGGCCGCCAGCATGTCTTCGCAATTGGCGTCGACAGCGCGCAAAAGCCGCATTTTGGCCTGTTCAATAATCTGATAAGCGGTTCGTCCCGCACGATGCTGACTAGAAGGGTTTCCCAATTGGCGCGAGAACATTTCCGTCATCGCCGAAATAACGTCCGTGTCGACTTCAGTGGTGGCGGCATGATCCAGGTAGAGTTGACCAAGGGAACCCATATCAGTATCGATTGTTCTTGTAATTGTAGATTGTAGACGCCTCGCGAACGCTCTAGCGCATCGGGTTATTTTCCAGCGTGACGATCAACAATTTCTTGCAACGTAGTGTTATCACCGTAGGTCAAACCAACCGAGGCAGTCACCGACGCAGCAGCGGAATTGCCCGCCTTTTGTTGTTCGATTGCTCTCTTTAATAAAATGCTGCGCATCCGATTCGCCAGTTCATTGCTAAACTGATCGGTATCAGTGGGGTCCAATTCGAGTTCGAATATGCGAGGTAGTTCGTTATAAAATCCAAGGCGGACCAATTGGTAGACAGCTTTCCAAAGAGCCGCCGATTTTTTGGGTTCTTGCTTTGCGAAATCGAGCCAAAACCCATTGTTCCCAGAGTCTTTCGCCAGGAGATAATGCAGCAGAATCTTGGCCGAGCCGTTTTCGCCGAAGCTCCACCCTTTGTTAATGCTGACTAAGTCCCAACGACTAGCTTGGTCAAGCGGGAATTGATTTCGAGCTGCTATCAGATCCATAGCCATTGCGGGAGCATTGTTAAGAGTATTGTGCTTGATGCCAGTTAGTTGGAAATCGAAAAACGGGTCGCGCTGAAACGAGAATGTCCGAAATGTCAGAGTCGCCGGATTGAACTCTATCCCGGAAACACACGTCTCCACCGCATAGAGGACCACAGAAATCAAAAGTCCAGGCAGCACAAAACAGACAAGCAGCAATCGAAACGCATCTCGATCAGCGAATATCCACGAGACTTTCGATGCCCAGTTGAAAGGCTTTCCAAGTTTTGCCACTTTGCTTGATTGACTCATATTGATGAATTGCTAAGGATATGCAAATACGCCTTGGACAATCGTTGAAAAACGCAACCAGAGCGATACGAGTTGGAGAACGAATTTCATAAAATCTGGTCAACGGAGGCAGATTTGATCATGAATCCTATAGGAGGACCCCGACACAACGCTCAGCGAGCGAATCCAAATAATGTGGCACGGCGCCTGAGCAAAGGACACAGCGGAAACTACTGGTTTTTTATACACTATTTGATTGAAAAAGTTGGGATAGGTCCGGAAAAGTTGTCAGCAAAATTGCTGACTCCGCAAGCGGACCTCATGCGTCGCGTTGAAGGAGCGTTGTTTTTAGCTCGAGAACCGTTAACTAGCCGCAAAGTTGCCCAGTTAGCTGGCTTGGCGGATGCGACGGAAGCCCGTACACTGGTCCGCCTGTTAAATCAAAGGTACGATCAACTTGGCCGAGCATTCCGGATTGAAGAAGTCGCTGGAGGTTTCAGCTTATTGACACGACCGCAGTTTGCTCCGTGGCTGAGGAGACTCGCCTATGTCCCGGGGGAAACCAGATTAACCCAATCGGCCATGGAAACATTGGCGATTGTGGCATATCGTCAACCTGTTTTGCGAGCCGACATTGAGGCGATTCGCGGAATGGGTTGCGGTGAAGTTTTGAAACAATTGATGTACAAGGATTTAGTGCGAATTTGTGGGCGCAGCGAGGAATTAGGGCGACCCTACCTTTACGGAACTACCCGACGTTTTTTACAAATGTTCGGGTTACGAAGTGCCGATCGGTTACCGCGAGCAGATTGGATCAATGCAGTGCGATCACCATCGGCAGGAAATTCACAGGCAATTTTGGCAAGTACTAGAAACCAAGAAATAGGGACAGGCTCAGACGCAAAGGAGTCCACAGTGAACAAGAGTTTTTCGGCTGCTGCAATTTTGGAACAGTCGTACGACACCCTCGAAGAAACATTATTGAAGACTCAAAGCGTTCGAGCGGCTCGCGACGATGAAGTCGATGACGATTTCATAGATGAAGATGAAGTCGACGACGAAGATGATGACTTCGATGACGACGAAGACGACGACGACTTCGAAGACGACGAAGACTTGGACGAAGAGGAAGATGATCTCGACGACGAATTCGAAGACGAAGACGACGAAGAGTGGGAAGAGGTCGACGACGAAGACGAAGAAGATGACGAGGAAGAAGAGGAAGAGGAGTGGGAAGACGACGAAGACGACGACGACTGGGATGACGACGAAGAGGAACAAGAAGCAGAAGGCGAAGATTGGGATTAACCACTCCCAATAGCACTCTAGCTCAGCACAAAATTCGAACCGAAAGTCGGACGAAAAGTTGCTGTTCAAGCGTATTCGAGTGAATTAAACTCAAGTTGGCCAGTCAGCCTACCAAGGGAAGACTGGCCAAATTTTTTTCGATTCGACCAAAACAAGGATCGAAGATCATGATTTTTGGCGTGACGATCGTCTGTTTTCTTCTGAGCTACTTGATCGTCTTGGTTATAGAAATATCCCGGGCGGTTCTAAAGATACCCGGTCGCATGCTTGTTCTGACATTGATGCTGTGTCTGGGATGGATAGCCCATTCGCTGTTTCTCGCAGACCGGTTGTGGGCCTCAATGAAGGACGCGACCAGTCCCATGTTGCTGTCGACCTGGTATCAGTGGCTGATACTGGCGGCCTGGGGGCTGGCAACGATCTATTTGTGGTTTGTGTTTAAGCGTCCAGAAAACGCCATTGGTACTTTCGTCTTGCCGTTGATCTTGGGTCTTATCGGTTTGGCGTGGTTTTATCAAGACTCGCCACCATTTCAACGCGATGCATCCATTAATTTCTGGAGGATTTTTCACGGTTCAAGTTGGCTGATTGGAACGATCATCATCACTTTCGGATTGGCCGTCGGGCTGATGTACCTGGTGCACGCCTATCGTCTAAAACAGAAATGGAAACCATCGCGAGGATTTCGACTGCCATCGCTGGAGTATTTGCAAACTCTAAATCGCATGTGCGTCTTCCTCAGTACCGTGGCGATGGGAGTTGGCTCGGTTTCCGGAGCAATATTGAATTTCAACCGCCACGGGCAAATTGCTTGGTCAGATGGTGGCATCCTGGTGACGTTCGCTCTCTTCGCTTGGCTGGTCGTGGCTTCGATCATCGAGACCACTTCAGCCCGGTCGTTGGGAGGAATGCGCACGGCCTATCTGTCGATCGCGAACTTTCTGTTTTTTATCGTCGTGTTGGGAATCGTGCAACTCTCCGATCATGGCCGTACAACAGAAGGTGCGCACCCCACCAGCCAACGGCCAATCGAGGTGGCTCGACCGTTCTGGTCGCAGCGCGGCATGCAGACGATTAGTTTGTCGGATGGTCACTTGCCCACCTTAGTTGTTAAACACGCGGAGAATGGGAATTTACCAAGGCATGAGCGCATACAAGCCCGACGCGCAAGCGAGTATGTCAATCCTGGCACGCGCTCGCTTGCGCGTCGGGCCTGGATTGGTACGAACCCATTTGTCGTTCGCCTTAGTCGGACACCGACCAAAGTGGTTCGGCGACTTTCACCAGGAGTCATTCTCTGATGCACTGGTTGATGGTTGGTTGCAGTCACCACCGAACGCCGCTGGCCCTGCGCGAGAAGTTGGCCTTTGCCACCTCGCAAGTCAGCGATGCGTTGACACAGTTCAACCAGCGCTTTCCGGAAGTAGAGGCGGTGTTGCTCAGTACCTGCAACCGAGTAGAAATGTACGCGGCTGCTCAGCGCCCGGCAAGCTTGCCCGATCAAGTAAGCATCGTCGCGTTTCTGGCCGAATACCATGGATTGCAAACCGACGATTTGATCGATCACCTGAGCGCGCTGCGCGACGGCGAGGCCATTAAGCACTTGTTCCAGGTAGCCGCCAGTCTGGACAGCATGATTGTGGGCGAAGCTCAGATATTGTCGCAGGTGAAGCAGAGCTACGAATTGGCATGCGCAGTTCAAACCACGGGAACACTCACACATGGCGCATTTCAGCGAGCCGCCAGCGTTGCCAAGCGCGTGGCCAACGAAACGACCATCCATCGACGCCGGATCAGTGTCCCGAGCGTCGCGGTTAGCGAAATTGCCTCGGAGTTTTTTGAACGTTTCGACGACAAAGATATTCTGGTGATCGGTGCTGGCGAAATGGGCACCGAAACTCTCAAGTACTTGGTGGACGCAGGAGCGAAGCACATTACGGTCCTGAATCGCAACCAGGCGCGTGCCGAGGAACTAGCCCGCCAATTTGGAGCGCGCAGCCACGAATGGTCGAAGTTAGGTCCATGCGTGGGTACAGCGGACATGATCGTTTCGACAACCAGCGCCAATGAACCGATCATGACACTCGAGAAATTTCGAGAAGTGCGCGGCAATCACCGTTCCAGCGCCGTGCTGATTCTCGATTTGGCAGTCCCCCGCGATTTTGATGCAACCATCGCAACTTTGCCAGATGTCTATCTCTACACGGTTGACGACTTGCAGCAAGTTTGCGATCGCAACGTCCAGTTGCGTCAAGAGCAATGGCCCAAGGCATTGCGCATCGTCGAGGACGAAGCCAAGAGTTTCCTGGCCGAAATGATTCATCGAGGCACGGGCCCAACGATTCAACTATTGCGAGATCAGGCCGATAAAGTAAAGGCGGAAGTTCAAGAGTGGCTCTATGGCAGGTTGCAGGCGCGCAGCCTGGATGATCAAACACGCGGCGAATTGGAAAGAGACATCAGCAAAGGATTGGATCGCTTGGTGAATAAATTGTTGCATCCGCCCATGCAATCCCTGCGCGATCAAGCGACCGACGGCAACCACGCCAATTTGCTCGACGCCCTACGCCGCTTGTTTCAACTCCGAGATTGACCCACTGCTTTGCAACTATGCCTCGCCCTTGTCTTAGGCGAGCGGCAGATGGGAATTTACCAAGGGCTAAGCGAATACAAGCCCGATGCGCAAGCGAGTGCGTCAATCCTGGCATACACTCGCTTGCGCTTCGGGCTTGTATTGGTAAGAAACTATCTGCCGCTCGCCTTAGGTGTTGCGGAGAGTTGGCGTAGGCGCGATAGATGGTCGCGTGCCCAGGGTTTATCTTCATACAGTTTAATGACGCTCGCATAGAATTCTGCCAGTTTGTGCTTTGGAAGAGTCGATTCAGCATGGCGAATCAACTCTTCCAGATCGGTCGAGGCCGGCGGAACAGGAGCCGATTGCGCAGAGTTCATTTTGGCGAGCGCAAGATCGGCTAGTCGCACTAGTCGCTGATCACTGGGCGAGAGTTTTTTCAATTGGCCGAAAACGGTCAAGAACGCACGGGTCAGTTCCTTTGCCGCTGCCGTGTCCTGACCGCGGGTGTTCATGCAATCCAAAAACGCTTGCTCGATCGCCGACAGTTCGTCGGGGCCACCGCGTCGACCTGCACGCTGGCGTAAGACTCTCGTCCAACGAACCAAATCGGCTTCGTCTCGCATTAGTTCCAATTCAGTACGCCGAGGGTCGTCAGGAAATCGATCAACAAATTCCTGGATGACATCCTGAATGGCCAGCAATTCACCGTCGTCGCCTGATTCGGCAGCGGCCATAACAATCGCATAGATCGTGTCGGCGGAACGCGGACGGGTCATCCACCATCCCAGTCCGACACTGATCAGCAGCAAGGCGATCAGACCCGCGACGGAAGCAGCTTGTCCCCAATCGAAACCGGTCTGCGTCGTTGCGGAATTCTGTTCCGACAAGTAAGGGCGAGGTTCATCGTCCTTAACCTCGATAAAGTGGGACGGCCCCGAAATCTTACTGGCACTGGTCGCCGGTTTTTCGGCGTCGGATGGTCGTGTTACAGGTTGATTTAATGAAGTGACGGCCGAGTGAATCGTTGCCTGCTTGGAACCTTGCGGAAACAGCGAAGGCAGCGCGGCTTCGGTGCCGTACTCGGGCGAATCATGCGACGGCTTGGTATACTTCAAATCTGGGTCTTTGTCGTCGGTTAGGTCGAGCGACGATAATTCGCGTGCAGCGGTTTTCTTGCTGGCAGGCTTCGTCGTTTCGTCGGGGGAAATGGTCCCAAGCTGCTCTAAGCCCGCCTGCAAAGATTTCAGCCGATTTCCAACAACCAGCGCCGTGGGTGGCCGTTTGAGTGGGTCCTTTTCTAGCAACTCATGAATTAACTCGGCAAGCGAGCGAGGTATATCGGGGACTAATTCCACCAGATCGGGCACCGAATTATAGCGCACCGCATAGAGTACTTCGGGTATGCTCTTGCCACCAAACGGTGGACGGCCAGCCAACAAACAGTACAGGACGCTGCCAAGACTGTACAAGTCGCTGCGAACAGTGACACCCTTCCCTTCGGCTTGCTCGGGAGGCATGTAATCAGCGGTCCCAATGACGGACCCGGCAACCGTCATGTCGGTTGCACCGAAAAGTTTGGCGATACCGAAATCGGTCAGCTTAATCGTTCCTTCCTTAGTTACCATCAAGTTTGCTGGTTTAAGATCGCGATGAATGATGCCAAAATCGTGAGCGTGCTTGAGCGCTGCGCAGACGTCGATACCTACCTGAACCACCTCGTGCCAGGGAATCCGTCCGTGTTGCCGTAAATGATCGTGTAATGAGTGACCGTCGACATACTCCATGGAATAAAATAACAGGCCCTGCTCTTCGCCATGTCCGATTAACTGCACGATGGTCGGGTGTTTGAGTCGCTTGAGCGTTTCGACCTCGATGGCAAATCGGCGCCGAAAGCGTGGTTGATCCGCGACCGAGGAACCGATAACTTTGATTGCGAAAAGTTCACTCGATTTAGCATGACGAGCTTTATAGACAGTTCCCATGCCGCCGCGCCCGAGAATTCCCTCAACGCGGTATGGCCCTAGGTATTCGAAATCAAATTGGCCCATAATAGTCTCTCGTGCATGAGAAAAGATTGCCTCAATCGATTCTACCTTTTTCCCGAGCTTTGAGGGCTGAATCAATGCTCCTTTATCTAGATGATGATTTCGCCAAACACGACACGGGCCGCCATCCGGAGTGTCCTGAACGGATTATTCTGCTCAATCGTTTATTGCGCGAACGCGGTTGGCATCAACGCGCCATATGCCCCACCTGGTCAGCAGCTCCCGTGGAGACGCTCGTCCGGGTACACCAACGCGAGTACGTTGAGAAGCTGAAACAGCTTTGCGACGCAGCAGCCGGACGCATCGAGTCAGATACGGTTGTCAGTCAAGGCTCATGGAATGCCGCCACGCGAGCTGCTGGTGCCGCTGTCGATGCCGTTCAGCGCGTGTGCAAGGGCGAGAGTCCAACCGCATTTTGTGCGATTCGTCCGCCGGGGCACCATGCACTGCTCGATGCTCCGATGGGATTTTGTTTACTCAATAACGTAGCAATCGCGGCTCACGCGGCAATTGTGGCAGGGCTACACAGAGTGTTGATAGTCGACTGGGATGTGCATCACGGAAACGGCACACAGGACGCGTTTTGGAAAGATGGTCGAGTGGGATTCTTTTCCATTCATCGCCATCCATTTTACCCCGGCACCGGCGATAAATCGGAAACGGGCTCCGGTGCGGGCCTGGGGTGGATTCGCAATGAACCTGTGCCGGCCACGATCAAGCAACAGGAATTCACCGATAAGTTCACTCGAGCGCTCGAATCGCTGGCCGCAAAAATTCGACCGGAACTGATTCTTTTGAGCGCCGGATTTGATGCGCACCATGCCGATCCGGTCGGTTCGTTGTGTTTGGTTGAAGAGGATTTCACAGCGCTGACCAAGATCGTTAAACAAGTTGCAACCAGCCACTGTAGTGGACGCATCGTCAGCTTGCTTGAAGGTGGTTACCACTTGGATCATATGCCCGAATCGGCGCTGCGCCACGTCGAAGAACTAGCTGCCAAACCAGGAAACTGAGACCCTGCAGCAACGGTCGCGTGTCGACAACGGTATTGAGATTTAGCGTGCTGCCATAGCGAGGCGCCGCTGCATTTCTAGAATCGCAGTATCGTAGGATGCGAGTACTTCGTCGCGCTGCGCGCTATCAGCAAATTTCGCACGCGCCAGGATGAACTGCCGGCTGGTCAACATTTCTTCCAAGAGTTGTTGTCCGGCAGGGACATGAAATTGTGGACGGCCGCTGACTTGAATGTGTACTGCACTCGAATGAGCAAACAAGTCACCACCCAGGTCATTCTTCGCTACCGGAGTTTGATATTTGGGATCATCTTTAATCGGAGGTGGTGGCGTGCGCAGTGCCAACCAGCAGGACTCGTCGATCGACTGCTGGACATTCAGCTCTGCTACGAAATGGTTGTCTTTGCGGCGCGCCGGTGATTGCGCGATAACAGCTCCGTTTTGAACGATCTCCAGCCGCTGAAAGTCGATTCGTCCGACGACTCTTGCCTCAATCGAAACTGGGCCACCCTTGGGCATCTCATGCGTATCGCCAATCGATTTGCCTGCGACTTTGAATTCCAGCATCGGTCCATTGGTGATCCACGTCCGCCCCTGCCGCAGCACATCCAGCCACTCGCTGGCCGATAGTGGCTTGGAGGCAGGTACGTAGACTCGTGAAAAATCATACATGAACCAGTCCGTGCCAGTAGAAAACGGAACCTTGATTCCAGCGTTCAGATACCTGTAGAAACTGTGTTCGTAACTGCCGTGCGTGCCACCGTCAAAAATATTGTTCGCGTGCAGCCGTCCTGAAATCCAATTGGGAATATCCTCCAAACCCCATTGGTTGTGGCACCAAATAATCGTACTGCCCAGCGATCGAGCGCGCTCAATTCCAACTCGCAAGGGTGGGCCATCTGTCCCTTTTAATGTGATTCCAGGTCCGATGCTGACCGGTTGAACTAGCTCGGGAATGTTCAACAGCATGACGTGGCCATATCCTTCGTCAGACGCAGTAAAATTGTGCCGATGCTCTTCGCCATTGCCGATTTGGACGCCCAGCAATTCCAGTTTCTGCAATTCCGCGCTGGTATATTTGTTGGTGGTATACTCCAAGTCGGCAATCGCGCGCTCGAGATAGGAGACGAACAAAACGTCCAAGCCATCCGCCAACGGTACTTCGACCAAATAACGATCCGCCTGTTCTCGGCTGATCTGTTTCATATGCAAGTGGGTATTGGCGCTACGCAATCCGCTCCTCCGCGCGTCAAAAAATCGGCGCAGATCCAGCGAGACAGTCGTTGGCGCCGCAGCTACCTCGATCTTGGCTTCGGTGATTTCCGTGTCCAAACCGGAGAAAGCACGAATCGAATACGTTCCAGGGGTCAGCTCAATGGTCCGAGGTTCTGGCAGCACCCACCACTGGTGAATCTCAGAATTGCCCTCCAATCCAAATCCCCGGCACAGCAATTCGGACAAGGCAACAATCTTGCCTTGTCCGTCGCGTATCTGAATCAGTCCCGGCAATCGATTTCCCGACTCTCGATCGCGCAATTCCACATGGACGCTCGCCGCATTGGCGCAAACTGCCAACAGGAGCGTCAGCCAGCAACCAGCGGTCGATCGAACGAAAACTGGTTGCATCATGGTGTCAGTCCTCTGATAGAACCTATGCCTTACCGTCTGCTATGCGCATTCCGTAAAACGATCGATGGATGAAGAAGCAAGCCGCAGCAAATAGGACGGTCGCCAGTACAGCATTCAGCGGAGAGCCGAAGCTGCTTTCGAAATCCTTGGCCCATTGTTGATCGCCCATGCTGACCGCTAGTTCAACCGCCAACAAGCCAAACAATGTCGTGAATTTGATGACAGGGTTGAGCGCCACCGAAGAAGTGTCTTTGAATGGGTCGCCGACGGTATCACCCACAACCGTCGCATCGTGCAGAGGTGTTCCCTTGGACTTCAGTTCTACTTCCACGATTTTCTTGGCATTATCCCAAGCGCCACCGGCGTTGGCCATAAATATGGCTTGGTACAAGCCGAAGATGGCGATCGAGAAGAGATAGCCGATGAAGAAAAACGGACCGATAAAGGCAAATGCCAGCGATACGAAAAAGACGGACAGAAATATGTTGAACATGCCGCGCTGGGCATAGATCGTGCAAATTTCCACCACCTTCTTGCTGTCCTCCACGGATGCTTTGACCACTCCGTCCAGCTTGATATTTGCCTTGATAAACTCCACGGCCCGGTAGGCGCCGGTTGTAACCGCCTGCGTCGAGGCTCCAGTGAACCAATAAATAATCGCTCCACCTGAAATCAAACCAAGAACAAACGGAGCGTGCAGCAAAGATAGTTTCTCAATATCGTGTTCCAACTGGCCAGTCAGTCCCATGATGATCGAAAAGATCATTGTGGTCGCGCCCACCACTGCGGTACCAATCAACACCGGTTTAGCAGTAGCTTTGAAAGTATTGCCCGCACCGTCATTCTCTTCCAATAAATGCTTGGCTCTTTCAAATTGAACGTCGAGGTTGAAGTCCTTCTTCAATTGTTCTTTGATGTTGGGTTCCTGTTCAATCAACGACAATTCATAAACCGATTGCGCGTTGTCGGTGACCGGTCCGTACGAGTCGACGGCAATCGTGACTGGCCCCATACCCAAGAATCCAAATGCCACCAAACCGAACGCGAAGACCTCTGGTGCCAGCATGAACTCGCCCAATCCCAAAATGGAAAAGGCGTAGGATAAAGCCATCAGTCCAACGATGCCCATGCCTATCCAAAAGCACGAATAGTTACCAGCCACCATGCCCGAAAGGATGTTTAGCGACGCGCCACCCTCACGGCTAGAGTTCACTACTTCCCGCACGTGTTTAGAATGCGTCGAGGTAAAGACCTTAACCAATTCTGGGATCAATGCCCCAGCCAAAGTTCCACACGAGATAATCGACGAGAGAATCCACCATTGACTTGAATCGTCTCCCAATTTGGGAATAATCAGGTAGGAAACTACATAGGTCATTGTGATGGAAACAAAGGATGTAATCCACACCAAGCGAGTCAATGGCATTTCGAAATCCATATGGTCGGCTTTTTCGAACTTGCTGCGCGTGAGCGACTCATTGATGTAGTAGGATGCCGCCGAGGCGACCACCATCATGATGCGCATCACGAACAACCAGACCAACAACTGAACTTGCAAGGTCTCGAAACCAGCACCCGCGCTTTTTTCATTGATCGCCAACAACACGAAGCTGATCAGCGCGACTCCCGTGACGCCATATGTTTCGAAGCCGTCGGCACTCGGGCCCACTGAATCGCCTGCATTATCACCGGTGCAATCCGCGATGACCCCTGGGTTTCGAGCATCATCCTCTTTGATCTTGAAGACGATTTTCATCAAATCCGAACCGATATCAGCGATCTTAGTGAAAATACCGCCAGCAATGCGCAGGGCAGCGGCACCCAGACTCTCGCCGATCGCAAATCCGATAAAGCACGGTCCAGCATAATTGCCGGGAATGAACAAAAGAATACACAACATGATTAACAACTCTACGCTAATCAACATCATGCCAATGCTCATGCCAGCCTTCAGTGGAATCGCGTAGCACGGATACGGTTTTCCTTCGAGACTAGCAAATGCCGTACGCGAATTGGCAAACGTGTTAACACGAATGCCAAACCATGCCACTATGTAACTGCCCGCAATTCCAACCAAGGAAAAAGCCAGAATGATCAATACCAACGGCACAGGAAATCCCATCGACTCGGCCTGAGTTACCGGGTCGACATAAGTGGCCAAGGTCCCGAAATAAGCGGAAATTATGGTCGCGATAAACAGCCACAGAATCAGAATGAACTTGCCTTGAGTCACCAAATAAGTTTTGCAAGTTTCATAGATTAGGTCCGAAATCTCTAGCATCGTACGATGAACCGGGAGATTTTTTAACTGCGAATAGATTTGTAGTCCAAATCCCAAGCCAAGCGCAGATACAAATAAACCACCGAACAACAAGACGTTTCCACCAATCCCGCCAAGAAAAGTAACTTTGCCTAGATCGGGCATGATCAAGCTGGCTTCGCTGCCATGATGTTTGCGCGCCGGAGCAGCCCCTAACGCTTCAGGTGAATCACCCAGAGCAGACTCGGCAGCGGGCGCAATTTCTCCACCAACCTGTTCGGCGTTTTGCGCTGCACTTGATGCTTCTTTGGTTGGCTCCTGACTCCATAAACTACTCGGAGTCAATAACACCGCAATCAACGATAATTTCAGAACTCTCGTCAAAATCAAGTTGCTCTCAGCGTACATGCTCACTCGTCTGGTAAGTAACTAACGGGGAAGGGAAAAGCGACAGCGGGAAGATCAATCGGATCGTCGAAGACAGTCTCAATTTTTCTTAAGCGACTCCATTGTCACCGGAAGACTCCTTTTTACAACGACCTGGAGTGCGAATAAGGCATCGAAACTGAAAAGGAAATTCGCCTTTTTAGCGGCCTTAGGCACAGGTCTTTGCCACTAACATACCATAGACGGCAAATCGAACGCCATTCGTGCGGCAACATGCCACAGGCGGTTCGTTGACACACGTACTACAACGGTGGGGCTCGGAGGCAAATAGTAATATTATAGCGCTTGAGTATCTGCTCCGCAGCCAGGAAACCGCTGAGCACCGCGCTTTCCATGGTCGCAGGCCAACTCGTCGCTGTCCAGTCGCCAGCGAGTGACAGTGTATCTCCAAGTGCATCGGCTTTGGGTCGAAGACGGTGAGCGCGGGTATTGGCCGAGAAGACTGCGTGAGGATCGGTTACCGCTTTTAGCCGCAGCAGCTTGGCACTTGCTACGCCTGGAAAGACTTGAGCAAGGTCGGCGTGGATAAGCTGTTCCAGCGACCATGACGCGTCGACAGAGGATTGACTGTCTACATCATTCGCGGCGTGCCTTGCGGTGGATTTAATAGTAGACAAACTTCGCGAAGCGCTAATGACGATTTGATAGTAATGTTCTGTGTCGCCTTGCGCGCTGGAATCCTCACCAGACGTTTGGCTTTGCTGAATTCTTGGAAAGACCCACTGACAAAGCCTACCAACTAAAACCGCATGGGGAGTTTCTAGCCATGGCCGGTCCCACCAAGTATGCACGCCACTGATCGGTGAACTCGCCAACTGACTGGCGCGCAGCGCTGTTTCCATCCAAGAATCTGGTTCCCTGGAATCGTCGTTGCGTTCGACCAACGGCCCGAAACGATGCCAAGGAACCGCGACTATCGTATGATCGGCGCGCCATTGCGAACCATCACCAAGTTCAACACCCAAACAATCGCGACCGCCGCGAACCAGGCTTCGCACGGTACATCCCAGTTGGACATTGACACCTGCGGCGCGCAAGCGTTCCACAGCCAATAGACCAAACAGCTCGGTCAACGGACGTAGTGGGACCAGCAAATGAAACGCATCTCGATGGCGTAAGAACCCATCTTGAAATACTTTCGCGACTGCCCCCAAACTTACTTGCTCTAATTCCTCGCCCAAAGCGCTCACGACGACCGTTTTCCAAAATCTCTCGACAGCCAATCGAGTTTGCTTGAGCTCCAACAGCCATTGAATCGCGGAAGTCTCGTGGGCTTCATCAGCGATCACTACTCGATCGAGACTTCTCAATCCAAGAGCAACGGACAATCGGTCGCGAAGAGTTAAACCCGGCCACTTCCACAACCAACTCGCCAGATGCAATGGTGCAGGTAAAACTGGGAGTGCTGCCAGAGGCTGATGGCGACCGTCCGGGCCATAAAAGTGCAGCTCTTTTTGAATCTCCCATAACTCGCGCTGGTCTAACCAATCAATGAGTTGGCGCAAGTTGGTACAACACGCCATTCCTACATGTTGGCAATAGTCGATCAATTCACCCGACACAGGATCGACGTACGAGCCCACTCGACCACCCAGCCGATGTCGCGATTCGAGTAGCGTTACCGACACTCCTTGCCGGACCAGTGCGATGGCTGCCGACATGCCTGCCAACCCACCACCGACGATGATAACTGACGGAGCCGGACCACTATTGCGAAGTGAATCGTCCACGAATTACCTCTGTTCCAGGAGGAGCGAACACAGGCACAGGGGCTGGCAAAATTTGATACCACCATGGAACAAAATGAGAAATAGCCAATTTAAACTGCGTTGCTTTGGGAACAGTGATACGAGAGCCAGACCACAGGGTGTGCGTAGAACACACTACACGATTCAACAACTGGCGATAGGTGCGCCAGATCAGCGAAAACATGCGGCGCCCATCAGCATGTAAGAATAACGCCGTTTGCCAACCGCTCAGATATAATTCGGAGGCTCGGCAAGCGACCGAGTTTATGCAACCAGCCCAGTCTCCATTCGGCTTGCCAGACAACCACGTTGCTCGGTCACAACCAAAGCGCTCAAGCTCGCAAATGGGAATATAGATTCGGCCCTGCAACGCATCCTCGCGCACATCGCGCAAGATGTTTGTCAGTTGGAAAGCTATGCCACAATCGATCGCTGCTTGACTGGGCAGTGCTGGTCTAGATTGCCAAATACAGGTACAAGCCAAACCAACTGCAGAGGCGACATGATAACAGTAGTCGTTTAGCTGCGGCCAATCGGTTATCGAAACTGGACCAACATCCATTTGCACACCCTTCACGATGTCGTCAAGCAACTGTGCCGGTATCTGAAATCGTTGCACTGTATCCGCCAGCGCGGGCCACAGCATTGTGTGTGCACCATTGCCTTCCGCCGCCTCGCAGCGACGACCTGCGCCAACAAATTCATGAACGTTCGACTGCCAACGAAAGAGCCGGTCGCGTTTATCGTCATTGCTCGTGTTACTATCGCCTAAGTCGTCGGTGATTCTCGCAAATGCGTACAGCGCAGCCATGGAATTTCGGGCGGGTTGGCGCAGTAGAAAAAACGATCGATAGAAACTACTGCCACTTCGGCGGACGACTCGCCAGCACCAATCGTAGCTCGCAGCAAGTTCGCTGTTCACGATTTAGCTGACCTTTCTGGCGCTGGGCACCCGCACAGCCATGCCATTTGCAGGACCAATTTCAACTTGGTCAACTTAGAAACTCTCGGTCGAGTGGTCCACACATCAAATCCCTGATTGCCAATTGCGTCCAAAATGGCGAGTCCGCCTCGTACGAACAAATCCACGTCCCTGCGCAACCAAGTTGGTACAGACTTTAACAGATTCTTGCCACTAACCAAGATTTCACGCGCTTCGTTACACCACGAAATTAACATGTTGGCCAATTCTGGACGAAATTTGCATTGAAGAATCATCGATTCAGTGACTTGATGTGCCGCCATCAGATCAGCGGGCGCGTAAATGCGATTCATGCGCGCGTCGACCGCCATATCTTGACAGAAGTTGGCCAACTGCAAACCAGTACAAATACAATCGCTCAACAATATATTGTCTGAGCTATCTGCATCGGCCATGCGCAGCACCAATCGGCCAACTGGATTAGCTGATCCGCGACAATAGTCCTTCAGTTCGTCACGCGTGGTGTAGCGATTCTGCGTTTGGTCTTGTCGAAACGCACGCAGCAGGTCTTCAAACGGATCGATCACCATCTGGTGCCGGTTAACTGTGCAACGCAACGAAACCATAACCGGATGTGTGGGCGAAATATCCGTCTGGAAGCAGTCGCGTAACTGTTGCTGCCACCAGTCTAATAATTTCAAACTCTGAGTCGCGTCGCCGACTTCATCCGCCAGATCATCTGACCAACGGCAAAAAGCGTAAATCGTTGCGAAATCCTGACGATATCGTTTTGGCAAAAACCAACTGGCGACCGCAAAATTTTCATAGTGCTGCTGGCATAGTCGCCGGCAGTAAGCGTTTGCTTCGGCCAATGATGTGACCACCCCGGTGCCGCTCGGTCCCCAGCGCCACAGCTCGCGTTGGAAAGTCGAGTCAATTGCAACCATGGCATGCGGTCTCGGGTCAATTGAATGGCGGTCAGCTCTGGGAACCATGCTCAATGCGCGAAGTTCACGACTGGTCAATTAAGTTCTCGAATTGGTGCGCCGTCGTCCAAGATTGGAATGGGACGACCGGAATAGTCGAGCAATGATTGACGATAGTCAATGCCCAAATGGCGATAGATCGTGGCCAACATATCGGACGGAGAATACGGGCACTCGACAGGATACTCCGCTTTGGAATTCGTTGCGCCGATCACCTGCCCCATGCGCAAACCGCCTCCGGAGAATAGTGCCGTGTAAGCTTGGGGCCAATGATCGCGTCCCGTTCCGCTGGTATTGTGCGATAATCGGGGCGTGCGCCCAAACTCGCCGACCACCACGACTAAGATCTCTCGCTGCAAACCTCGATCAAAAATATCTTCAATGAGCGTCGCCAGTGCTTGGTCGAGATAGGGCAGTCGGACGCGCATATAGTCCGCGAAATGCCCTGGCCGCCCGGCGTTCAGAATATGATCATCCCAATTGGTAAACTCAGGGCCAGATTTGGGAGTGTCAATGAACAAATTAATAACCGCGGTACCTGCCTCCGCTAAACGCCGTGCGAGCAAACACGATTGACCCCATAAGTTTCTGCCGTACTTGTCTCGCAGCGCCGGCTCTTCGCGACTGATGTCAAACGCGCTGGCCACTTCCGGACTGGTCAACATACGAAACGCAGTCTCACGCAAATCGTCCGTTCCGGCCTGATCCTGGGACCAATCTTGGCTTCGCCGGATGTTATCGAATTGTTGGAGCAATGCTCGGCGATCTTCCAGCACTCTACCGTCCATCCCTGCCGCCAGCTTCAAATGCGGCGCTCTAAAGCTCTCCTGGGAAGGATCGCCTAATTCGAATGGTCCATGATGTAAACCGAGGTACGCCGGCAATGTCATATAGGGTTTACGCGGAATCGTGACATAGGGCGGTAGTGGACGCGCGGCGCTTGCTCGCGATCGGCTGGTCACGGCGCCAAAGTCTGGATGTTCGCTCTTGGACTGGGACGTCGGGTCGAGTTTGCTCGGACGTTTGCCCGTCAGCACGATGATGCCGCCATCGCTGTGAATACCGACATCGTGATTCAGCGAGCGCACCAACGAGAATCGATCGGCCACGCGGGCCTGCAGTGGAAACAATTCACAAATTTCCATTCCCGGTACGACCGTTTGGATTGGCCGGAACACGCTCCGATAGCTGCTGGGTGCATTGGGTTTGAGATCGTAAGTTTCCAACTGAGATGGGCCGCCATGCAAATACAGCATGATGACCGACGTGTTGATTGCCGATTTCCCCGATGCGGCCCGCGCAGCAATAATATCTGGCCAACTGAGACCACCCAGCGCCAACGCCCCAATGCGCATGAACTCGCGACGTCGAATATTTTTCGCCATACGTCTATCCTTACTTACGCGCAGTGCAGGACTGATAAAAGTGAACGGACGGGCGCATGCTCCAGGTACGGTGGCCATTACGCGACTTCGACGCATACGCAATTGGCAAGTCACGTTATAACAAACGTGCTCAATTAGTCCCGCACCACCCATCATTGCTCAGTGCCACTGTTAGACAAATTGATACCGAGTTATACATAGTTATACACGGTTATACTTGATTTTGAGTATAACATGGTATAACTAGGTATAAGTTGTTATAACCTCGGCAAAAATTCGCTTGTGCAAGCACATGGATCAAATAAAAAACCCGTTTTCACCGGGAGCAGGATCGCCACCTCCCGAATTGGTGGGTAGACAGCCCATTCTTGATCAGGCTGATGTCCTTTTGAAGCGGATTCGATTGGGAAAGTCGGAAAAGAGCATGCTACTGACCGGTTTGCGAGGAGTAGGCAAGACGGTCTTGGTAAACGAAATCGAACGGATGGCCAAGGACGAGAACTATGCGACAGTTTCAGTAGAAGCGCATGAAGACAAGTCATTGGGACATTTAATTGTACCGTACCTGCGGTCCGTGTTGGCCGACTTGAGTCGTGTGTCGGGT
Organism: Planctomycetaceae bacterium; assembly: GCA_005798335.1. Lineage (GTDB taxonomy): Bacteria > Planctomycetota > Planctomycetia > Pirellulales > Pirellulaceae > Aureliella. The sequence continues at coordinate 23,143 of SYJV01000384.1, forward strand.
GCCAGTGACGCGATCAAGCGAGCGCTGGCTGTGCTACGCAGTTTTGTTAGCGGGTTGCAGCTCACAATTAGTAACGTGACAATCGGCATTGATATCGAGCCAGAGGTTGGAATCGCAGATAGCGGTGATCTGGAAATCGATCTACCTCAGGTCTTTGTGGCAGTCGGTGAAGCAGCGATCAATCGAAAGCGTGCAGTGGCAATTTTTATCGACGAAGTTCAATACTTCAGCGAAAAAGAGCTAGGAGCGCTGATCATGGCGATGCACAAAGTCCAGCAGCGCCAACTCCCGTTGCTCTTGTTGGGTGCAGGATTGCCGATCCTTCCTGGACTAGCGGGCGAATCGAAATCCTACGCCGAAAGATTATTTGACTTTCCAGATATTGGAGCACTTTCGCCAGAAGACACAGCCAAGGCGCTTCGCGATCCTGCACAAGCTGCCGGAGTGGATTTCAGTACGCACGCGATCGAAGAGATTTTCGACCTCACTCGTGGCTACCCTTACTTTTTGCAAGAGTGGGGTTACCAATCTTGGAACGTTGCAGACTCAAGTCCCATTACGATCGAGCACGTTAGGACGGCGACTTCGAGGGTCGTTGTAAGATTGGACAAGAATTTTTTCCGAGTACGATTCGATCGATTGAATCCCAGTGAGAAGGGATTCTTACGCACCATGGCGGAATTGGGACCCGGGCCTCACCGTGTTGCCGAAGTGGCCGAGCTTCGCAAAGTAAAGGCCACGAGTCTTGGACCGGTTCGCGCCAAACTGATCAAGAAAGGGATGGTTTACAGCCCAGCGTATGGAGACATCGCGTTTACCGTTCCACTTTTCGATGAGTTTATGAAGCGAGCCATTCCTGATTTTCCATCTTAGAGCCAGCCTAGATCAATTCCTGGATGGGTTGGCCGCGGTAAATGCGGTAGGGTCGGCCGTCGGCATCATGGAATTCGCGATCGGGTCCGACTCCTAGCAAGTGGAGCATCGTCGCGGCCAAGTCTGCTGGTGTAAAGGCTTCGGTTATCGGTAAGCCACCGTGCGCGTCGGTGACCCCGATCATGCGTCCGGCTTGAGAGCCGCCTCCGGCAACGAAGCAGGGAAAAACATCACCCCAGTGATGTCGGCCTGGCGTGAACACTTCTCCGGTCACGTTCTTGCCGCCAACGGTAATGGGCGAGATCTTTGGCGTGCGTCCCATTTCGCCGCACATGATGATCAACGTTTCATCCAGCAATCCGCGAGCGGACAAATCGTCCAAGAATCCGCTCAAGCTATGATCGAGAGCGGGCAGCAACCGACCTTTCAAATCGCGAAACGCATTCTGATGTGTGTCCCAACCGCGCAAGTTAACTTGTACCATGCGCACGCCCGCTTCGACCAATCGACGCGCTGTTAGAAAAGCCTGTCCCCATTCCTGCTTGCCGTACAATTCGTGCGTTGCCGCCGATTCTTGAGCCAAATCGAATGGGCTCTGCTGGCCAGGTGTAGTGGCGAGAATAAACTGAAGCGCTTGTTGGCGATGTGCGTCCCAAGCAACTTCGATCGGATATGCGGGACGGGACTCCAGCGAGCGACGCATGCCTTCGAGTGTTTGCAGTAACTCGGATCGATTATTCAGTTGCGGTATCGAAATACCCTGCTCGACTCCCAATTGCGGCAAATGAAAATCGGGTTTGCGGCAGTTCGAATGGTCCCACCAAGCGCGCGGGCCGCCCGGCAATCGTTCAGGGTCCATATTGGGATCGGCATGTCGAAAGCAATTTGGACAGGAACCACCTTCTGCTGAACAAGCCGGCGCGAGGTCGACGCCAAACTTCTCATACGCTGGGCCGAGCAGTCCCGCGTCTCGCCCCGCATATTTCATGTGGTTAGCACGCGGAATTTCGATCGCCGAGGGCAAGCCGACGCCTGGGTCATTGGGAGCCGCGTAAGCCACCAAGGATCCCAACGATGGCCAAGCCATTCTGCCTCGGCGCGGTAGTGCGATGGAGGCGTTGGTATCTCCCACGGGCAATTCCGTGCTGCCGGTGTTTACGAAATAATGGCAGCTATGATGTTCGTTTCTGAACTGTCGATCCGCGATATGGTGCATCGTGCGAACCACCGAAAACTTGTCCGCACGTTGGGCCAGCTTCGGCAGATATTCGCAAAAATGGACTCCGGCCAGCTTGGTAGGCGTTGTGCCGTACTCTCCACGAATCTCCTCGGGCGCCTGAGGCTTAGGATCAAAAGTTTCGTGCTGTGATGGTCCGCCCGATTGAAAAATAAAAACCACCGACTTGGCTTTGCGCTGTCCAGCTTGACCTGCGTGTGCCTCCAAACGCAGCAAATCGGCCAAACTGGTCCCGACCAAACTCAATGCGCCGACCTGCAATAGTTGGCGCCGCCCGATTCTTGGATGATCGAGGCTATTACAACCAAATCGCCGCATAACATTGGCTCCTGGAAAATTCTGCATACCACAATTCTGCAAATACCAGCCTGCCGCGCAAGCGAGTGCGCAGGAATCGACGCACTCGCTTGCGCGTCGGGCTGGTATCGTCAATTATTTCAATTGTGCGTGGACTTCTTTGATAATCGATTCTTCGACTTCCGGTGCCCATGCAGTGGGTTGGCCGTAGTAGACCATCGCTCCACCGCCTTCGTAGCCACCCTCGGTCAAAACGCGTCGCGAAGGAATGTACGCCATCACGTCGTGTGCATATCCTGCGACCCAAGTCTTGGGTCCGCGCAATTCGGCTTTCAAGCGAATGGCAAAGTCCACGACGACTTCGCCTCCCAGCGATATGAACTGAATTTCGTCGCCGATCGTCCACGCAGAAATGGGGTATGGATAGGTTTGGCTGAGCGGTTTGCCGGAATCAATTTGTTTCAACAATATGCGCGCTCGCGAAGCCAAAAAATTATCTCTCGACTGGCTCTCAACTACCAGTTGCTCACGAGTTGGCAAGGGCCCAAACGCTAGATCGATTTCACGAAAATTCACAGCCAAGCTGCCGCTGATATCGCGCATTTTGGTTGTCAACAAAACCGATTCAACAGCGTCGGCCAATCGGCGACCATAATGCCGAGCGTGTTCGACGGTACGTCGCGGCAGAGGATTCTGGTCGGCGCCACAACCAGCCCAAAACAAGGCTACGCAGCCAGGGTGGATTTCTTCCAACTCGATCATAGCAAATCCCGGATAGTCGCCAGACCATTGATATGTTCCCAGCACCGTCGAATGGCAGGCATATCCGAACAACACCGATTTGAGCTTGCCGTTGGCATCGTAGGCTGCCAAGACTGGGACATCGTGATCTGAAGGTCCTTTCAATTCGCCGCCAGTTCGCACCTGAGGGACATTGGCTTCTTGGTTCGTCCGTCGATTTACGGCAAAGGTCGCGTTCCCATTACCCCATTTCAGCGCCACAGGTTCGAGGTTGTTGATCGCTTGACCAACCACTTCGGTCACCTTGCGAACCAAGGCGTCACCATATTCGTCGATTTCCTTGAGCTGTTTCTCGTTCAGTCGCCAAACGATCATCGCGCCGAGATTTCGGCCAACCGCAGGACCGGTATGCGTGTGCGAAGTACAAATCGAAACGCGCGCTCGATCGAGTCCAAACTTGTTTTTAAGTTCGCCGCAAATCTGCACGGATAACCCGCGATCAATACCAACTAGATCTAGAGTGATAACTGCGGCTCGGCTTCCTTTTTCGTCTTGAATGACCTGCGCCTTGGCCCACAAATCCGTCAATTTGCTGTCCGCAGGTTTATCCCTGCCGCCGTAGCCAGACATCCAAATATACTGGTCGGGAGTAATCGAAATTTTGGCAGCACCCGATTTCCATTTCAGGGTTTCCTGAGCAAGCAAGGACGTAGCCCAGGTCATCGAGCAAACAAAAACAATTACTGCACTGAAATGGACGTTCTTCATGCTGTTCCCACACAACTCTAATTGGTTACTATCCTGCGGCAGCCTAGCGCTATCGCGATCCTGTCGCGCAGTAGTAATAGCATCTTCTATTTTCCTACAGTTCGAATCCTCATCGTGTCAATATTGTGGTTATTCGCGAGCTCCAAGTCTACAGGGTGGTGGAAAGAACAAGTCGTTGCAGCAAAATCGTTTAACCCGCAGCCGCTAGGCGAGGATTGGGTTGAGC
>SYJV01000385.1 GCA_005798335.1 Planctomycetaceae bacterium
CTGACTGCGAAGTCTGGCGTGAATTTCAAGGAACTGGCACTGAAAACCAGCGTGGAACTGCCCAAAATGAAAGATGGCAAACCGGAATTGGGTACCGACGGCAAAGAAATCATGATGGTGCAGGACTACAGTATTTTGAACTACGGTCCGTTTTTGCAGACCATCGTTGATTTCATCTTGGTGGCCTTCGCCATTTTCATAGTCATCAAGTTGATGAACAATGCCAAGAAACGCTTTGAAAAAGAGAAGGAAGACGCAGCACCACCTGCCCCGCCTGAGGATATTGTATTGCTGCGAGAAATTCGTGACTCGCTACGACGATAAGGTCAATCGACATTTTTGGCAGATCAAGGTAGACTGATTATTCCCTTAGGGAATGTACGCGATAGCTTGCCATAGTGTTCGATGACGAAATGTCGCTGCCGCTCCCTTTGGGCAGCAGTCCCGGATTGGCGATTTGGGGCTGGTTGATTCCCTGGCAAGTTGCGTTCGCCTTTGTGGTTGAACTATTGCGGTCGGCGCAATAGTCCTTTTACTCGAATTTGTCGGTCAATTTCCCACCAACTTATGAGTACACGTCGAAGATCTCGCGAAATTGTTTTGCAGGTACTTTACGAAGAAGACATCAACCCAGATCGCAACATAACCTCTGCCGATGAATTTCTGGTGAAGAGGCTCAGCGGCAACCGACCGCTGGTTGAATTTGCTCGTAATTTGCTTAACGGCATACGCAAGCATAGGCGCCAAATCGACAAGACGCTTAGCGACAAGGCTACGAATTGGTCGTTGCGCCGCATGGCAGCCATTGATCGCAACGTGCTGCGACTAGGTGCCTACGAGATTTTGCACAATGTGACTCCTGGTCGCGTGGCGATTAACGAAGCTGTTGAGCTGGCCAAGAGATTTGGTGATCGACAGTCGGGTAACTTCGTCAATGGAGTGCTCGATCGCATACTGCACGATACGGCCTCCAGCGAGAGCGAAGTCGCAAACTTGGCCCACCAGCCACTGGAACCAGCAATCGCAGCCAACGAAAAATAGTCCAAAGTGGGCGTACGTCATGGACGAACTACAACGACCTGGCAACTCCCAAGACGACGACGAGGTCGGGCTATCGCTAGAGGAATTAAGCCAGACCTATGCCCGAATGATGGGCTCCGGCGAGATCCCGTATCAAAATGCAAGTCACGAGAATGCCGTTTCTGTGCATGCGGAACCTGTGGAGCAGTTCGATCCGCTGCAAGACGATTTGATCGAAAGCGATCACTGCCCAATCACGCCTCAATCAATCTTGGAGGCCATTCTTTTTGTCGGTCGCCCGGATAACAAGCCCATTTCGCCAGACGAAATCGCAGCTCTAATGCGCGGAGTTCGCACTGAGGAAATCACTGAACTGGCCTGCGAGCTGAATCGGCAGTATGCGCAGGATTCGCACGCGATACATATCGTAAGCACCGGCGGCGGGCTGCGCATGCAGCTTGCCGACCAATTGAGTGATTTGCGTAACCGTTTTTATGGCAAGATTCGAGAATCGCGACTGAGTCAGACTGCAATCGATTGCTTGGCATTGATTGCTTACCAGCCTGGAATTACCCGGGCCAAGATTGAGCAACAGCGTGGTGAACCCAGCGGCAGTGTCTTGAACCAACTAGTGCGCCGCGAACTGATTGAAATGCGGCGCTCCGGCGAAGAGAAGCAAAATCGGATCAACCGCTACTATCCCACCGAGCGCCTGCTGAAAATTGCTGGCTTAAATTCGTTAGACGAACTGCCGCAGGTTGAAGACTGGAACTAGCGCCAGCTAGACTGACATCTATCGCATTTTCTACTGGAATGAAAAAATTTGCGAAATTGAGCTCGACTGGTCGGCGTGCGATCATGGCCAGCGCTCGTCCAGTGCCAAACAGAACGTTGATGGTTATGCCAAATGTGACTGGCGTCCAGAAATCTCGCCGCATTAGCCTTGCCAAGAAAGTCTTATTTTCCGCCATGACGACCGTTGCGTTCTTCTGCATGCTTGAGGTTGTCCTGTCTCTCTTAGGCGTCGCGCCGGTTACTGTCAGTGAAGATCCCTTTGTCGGCTTTTCCAGTCAAGTTCCATTGATGCAAGTCAGCGTCGATCCCGATGGGAAAAAAATTGTCACGACGGCTGAGAACAAATTAGTTTGGTTCAACGCACAGTCTTTTCCGCTGGAAAAAAAGGCTCGCACTCAGCGCGTTTTTTGTATGGGCGGCTCTACAACGTACGGCCACCCCTATTGGGATTCGACTTCTTTTCCCCGTTGGCTGCGCGAATTCTTGCCATTGGTAGATTCGAGCCACCAATGGGAAGTCATCAACGCCGGCGGCATCAGTTATGCCAGCTACCGAGTTGCTGCGTTGATGCAGGAATTGGCTCAATATCAACCTGACCTATTTGTAGTCTATTCGGTTCACAATGAATTTTTGGAGCGCAGAACATACGCCGGCATGTTCGACAAGCAACCATTGCTGATCCGAACTCAGTCCGCGTTGGCTCGGACTCGAACTTGGGCGATGATTGATTTTGCATTACGAAAATTATCGCCCGCAAATCCAGTTGTGGCCGAGAGTGATTCGCCTAATGAGCCCCGACAGCGCGATATCTTGCCTGCGGAAGTGGATGAGATTTTGAACCATTCGATCGGGCCGGTGGACTATCATCGCGACCCAGCATGGCAAGCTAGCGTACTGCGGCACTATGAAACCAATTTTGAACGCATGGTAGGCATCGCACGCCGTTGCGGTGCCAAAATTATCTTCATTACCCCGGCGTCGAATGAAAAAAACTGTTCACCTTTTAAATCCGAGTTCCTGGATCAACTGGACAACTCTGCTCCAGAGCGGTGCTTGGAGCTACTACAGCAAGCTCGGACTGAAGCGAACGACGACAATCCCAATCGTGCGATTGAGTTGCTCAATCAAGCCGCTTTGCTAGATTCCGAATATGCCGAACTTCATTTCCGTCTTGGGCAATGCCTGTTTGAAGTTAAGAAGTATGATGAAGCACAACAAGCTTTCAGTCGAGCGCTCAACGCGGATATTTGCCCGCTGCGTGCTCCGAGTGGAATTACGGCGGCTCTGCGCCGAGTGAGCAAGCGGACAAACGTGCCGCTTGTCGATTTCGAAGCTCGCTTACGGGAAAAATGCGCTAACGAACAGGGCCATTCCGTTTTCGGTGACGAATATTTCCTGGACCATGTCCATCCAACGGTCGAAATCAACCGTCAGCTCGCTCTCTGGATTATTGACGAAATGCTGGCCAAAAAACTAGTGCGAGGAAAGTCGCCCGAATCACCTGTGATCCAAGATCGTATTAGAGTGGTTTCTGAACAAGTGCTCAGTGAAATGGACGATAAGGCCAACGGAATTGCGCTGCGCAATCTTGCCAAGGTAATTCATTGGGCCGGCAAATTTGAAGAAGCGGCCACGCTTGCGAAGAACGCGATGCAATTGATCCCCGACGATCCCGAAAGCCGTTTTGTGCTGGCCGATTGCCTGAAGAATCTGGGCCAGTATGACGAGGCGATCAACGAATACGACAAGTTGTTTGCCGGTGCAACCAATTTCCCCAAGGCCAACAATCGTTTTGGCGAACTACTGGCGTTTCGCGGGCACTTTCGAGCAGCCAAAGTTTACCTGATGATGGGAGTTCTCGAAGACCCCAGAAATCCATATGCCCAGTTTTTGCTCGCCAAGGTCCACTTTGAAATGGCCGAATATGAATTCGCCGAACAATGCGCGGCGGAGGCAAATCGCCTGGAACCTAAGAATGCCACGACGCTCTATTTGCTCGCCCGATCAAACGCAGCGCTTAGCAAGTTTCACGAGGCTATTGCGTTCTTCGAACAAACGTCGTCTGTAGCATCAGGCGATGCAGAATTCTACAACTACTATGGGCTTGCACTCTTATACGCAAAGCGTCCTCACGAGGCGGTTGCGAAATTTGAAGTGGCGCTCGAATTGAACTCGAACTACGAAGAAGCTCGTAAGAATCTGCACGAAGCCATGAGTCATAGCAAATAGATTGCGGGTGCTGTCGATTGCACAGACCAAAACGCAAAGTAGTTTGCACTTCCCTTCATACGCCAATCTCGACCTAAGGCGAGCGGCAGATGAGAATTTACCAATACAAGCCCGACGCGCAAGATGTAACGATGAATAGCAAGAGCGTTGTGCGTCATGACGCGGGATTTTTTTTGAAATTTTTTGTGGTTTGATTATGTTAACGTGAGTACGTAGGTGCCCGGCCCCGAATGGTCGGGTGAATTTTACTGGTTCC
>SYJV01000386.1 GCA_005798335.1 Planctomycetaceae bacterium
AAGAACAAGTCGTTGCAGCGAAATCGTTTAACCCGCAGCCGCTAGGCGAGGATTGGGTTGAGTTTTCGAACTTATTGCAAAGCCAAGCTCAACCCAATCCTCGCCTAGCGGCTGCGGGTTAAACGACGAAATGGCTAGGGCGAAAAGCCATGCCTTGCACACAAAATGGCGCTGTCCAACTAGTTCGGCATCGCAAACGCGGCGAAGTGCTGAATGCACGCCTGCGAACCGAGACTTACTCTCGGCTCGCAGGAAAGAACAAGCAGTCAATTTCTTAGGTGCGCGAACGACTCAACAGTTCTCAACTGCATCCCATCGAAGCGCCGCAATTGTGGCACAGATAACAATTGCCATTGCGCACCGTAATTGAGCCACAGTTGTCGCACGACGGAGCATCTGATTGAAATCGAGCGAACTGAGCATTGCGAGACGAATCATCCAAGCGCGATTTGGGTTCCTCCATAATCGCACCTGCTCTCTCAAGGTTGCGAGGATCGATTTGTCCAAGCGATCGCGATACCGACGCGACAGTAAACATATCGTCTTGCGCAACCATCGCACCATTGCCGTTGACTTCCGTAGCGGTCTTCAAACGTTGCTTAGCGCCAGCCGATTGAGACGTCGAAACCAAGTTGGCCATTGATGCTGGTGGCTTGGCGGCAGTCTTCGAACCACTCAGCGATGTGGATGTTGAATGCACCTGTGCGACTTCTTCCACTGCTAAGCCCGATTTCAACTGGCCGCTATTGGCCTCGCGATATCCGGCGATAAACGTAATTCCCAGCCAGCGGAAAATATAATCGACGACGCTCTTGGCGATCCGAATATCTGGGTTTGTGGTATGGCCCATCGGCTCGAATCGCGTGTGACTGAACTTGTTGACCAGTACCTCCAGCGGCACACCGTACTGCAGCGAAATGGAGACCGCAGTTCCAAAAGTGTCCATCAAACCGCCAACGGTGCTGCCTTCCTTGGCCATGGTGATGAACACTTCTCCCGGGCGTCCATCGGGGTACAATCCAACACTGATATAACCTTCATGGCCAGAAATATTGAACTTGTGCGTGATCGCTTGGCGCGTGTCAGGCAATCGTTCGCGACGAGGTTTATAGACGATCTTCTCAGCGGCTTTTTCAGCGGCCTTATCACCTTCGGACTTGGTCGACAGAGGCTGACTTTGCTTGGAGCCGTCGCGATAGATGGCGATCGCCTTTAGACCCAACTCCCAACCCCAGAAATATGCCTTCGCGATATCTTCACCAGTGACATCGGTCGGCATATTGACCGTCTTGCTGATCGCGCCAGACAAAAATGGTTGGGCCGCAGCCATCATCTGCACATGAGCTTGCCAAGGAATACTGCGCGTTCCCTTTGCTGGCTTAAATGCACAATCGAATACCGGCAAATGCTCGTCCTTCAAAAACGGAGACCCTTCGATGGTGTCGTTTTCCTCAACGAAGGCATTGATAGCAGCAATTTGCTCGGCGGTATAACCGAGCGTTTGCAACCCCAACGAAACGGACTGATTGACAATCTTCAACATGCCACCGCCGGCCAGTTGTTTGTATTTCACCAGTGCGATATCTGGTTCAATTCCGGTCGTGTCGCAATCCATCATGAAACTGATCGTGCCGGTCGGTGCCAGCACAGTAGCTTGCGCATTGCGATAACCGTAGCGGTCACCCAGTTCGATGACTTTGTCCCACAGCCTGCGCGCTGCATCTTTGAGAAATTCTGGACCAGCGTCATCGATTGCTTCGACTGCGTCGCGATGCATGCGCATAACATTGCGCATCGGTTCTTGATTCTCGCGATAGCCCTCGAAAGTCCCTACCACTCCCGCGATTTCGGCGCTGGTGAGATTCGCTGCGCCGTGTAAGAGTGACGTGATCGAGCCGCAGACACCTCGCGATGCCACCGAATCATACGGAGCGCCTGCTGTCATGATCAAACTACCGAGATTCGAATACCCCAACCCAAGCGGCCGGAATTTGTGGCTGTTCTCCGCAATACGGTCCGTCGGGTAGCTCGCGTGATCGACTAGAACCTCTTGAGCAATGAAGAAAATCCGACAAGCAGCGATGAAACCATCGACGTCGAATTGACCATCGCGCTGGCGAAACTTCATCAGGTTGATACTGGCCAGATTGCAAGCCGTGTTATCCAGGAACATGTACTCCGAACACGGGTTGCTGGCGTTGATGCGGCCTGAATTCGGACACGTGTGCCACTTGTTAATCGTCGTATCGTATTGCACTCCGGGATCGCCACAGTGCCAAGCGCATTCGGCCATGCTATTTAGCAAGTCGCGAGCGTTATATGCTGGAGGAGCGCCCTTGGCCTTGTTGCTGACCCAAGTCGTCGTCCAATTTTGATTGTCGCGCACCGCTTGCATGAAATCGTCGGTTACGCGCACCGAAAGGTTTGCGTTTTGAAAGCACACAGACGAATATGCTTCACCATTGAAATTCGCTTCGTAACCTTCGCGAATCAAAGCATGCGCCTTTTGCTCTTCCTTCCATTTGCACTCGATGAACTCTTTGACATCTGGATGCGTCACTTTCAACGACTGCATCTTTGCCGCGCGACGAGTCTTGCCGCCACTCTTGACCACTCCGGCAATCGCATCGTAGACACGCATAAATGATAGCGGTCCCGAGGGCGTGCCTCCCCCAGAGAGTTTTTCGCGGCTGCTGCGAATCGTCGACAGATCGGTGCCGGTGCCACTCCCAAACTTGAAGAGCATCGCTTCGCTGCTGGCCAACCGCATGATGTCCTCCATGTTGTCTTCGACGCTTTGAATGAAACACGCCGAACCCTGCGGATACTCATACGGGTTGTCTGGCTGTTCGACTTGCTTGGAGTCGCAGTTGTAATGCCAAGTACATTTCGCACCGGTGACGCCGTATTGCTGAAACAACCCGACATTGAACCAAACCGGAGAGTTAAATGAACCAAATTGGTGCAAACACAGCCAAGATAGCTCTTGATAAAATCGTTCGCCGTCGGCGGCCGTTGCAAAATAACCGTCCGCAACCGCCCAATCGGTGATCGTGCGACTGACTCGGTGAATTAACTGTCGCACGCTTTTTTCGCGCTGAGCCGTTCCCGGTTCGCCATAAAAATATTTGCTGACAACGACATTCGTCGCCAGTTGCGTCCAAGACGTGGGAATTTCGCAATCATTTTGTTCGAATAGCGGTTTGCCGCTTTCGTCCTTGATCACTGCTTTGCGAATTTCCCATTCCACCGTTTCAAATGGGTCCGCCGTATTTGCCGGACAGAAACGGTTTTCGATTGTCAATCCTGCAAGGTCACCGTTGCGTTCATTTGACGTGGTTTGTGACCGGGAGTTACGTCGCTTTTGTCGCCCCATTTCGACTGTGGCCATCCTACAAGCTCCTTCAACCGCAGTTTTTAGAAAAGATTCGTTACCTTCGTGGTCGTGTTGGCTATATCCATGGCAAGCCATCCGGCTTGCGTCTCGATCATCCTCCAAGACCCTACGCTAAAAGTGCCATCCATACTACATATAGTAGCTCAGAAATGTTGATAGCACTATATCTAGCGTGGGAGGAGAGTTTAGCAGCGGTTCAAGAGCTGTCAAACGATGTGGAAAAGAAGTCACAAGTTGGCCATTAAGCACGAGTTGCAGCAAGCTACCTCGGAAAGGTGAATCTGGCTCCCAAGTCGGCTCGGTTTATCTAACTTCGTTAATGCCAATGTTTTGTGGGGATCGAGTGAAGCTCGATCAACGATTGCTTTCGCGCAAACTCCCGACAGATTTTTACAACAATTTCTCGAATGAATTTGGCTAGAAAAAGCAGAGTGGGAGGCATGCGTAGAATTGATTGGCTTCCGATTTCTCTCGACTTAGGTTATGTAGGAGACATGGGAGGTTTAGGTATTGCGACGTCCAGGAATTGGCGTCCAACGTGTGAGCGCTGCTGATCGATCCGATTCAATTCAAACGAACACCGCCACCCTACTTTACCATCAATTAATTCGGAGTTTCTTCCAAGCGAACCCAATCGGAAACTTTGTGGAGGTGGGCGCGCGGAGGGTTAGCGCGGCGCTGCGCCACGTGTGGCATCCAAAGCGCTTTTTCAACTAATTCCGCCAATGCCGCTGGATCGACCGGCTTGAGCATACAAAAGACACCCCCTTGTACTTGCAAAGGTCCAGTCCAGGCCGGTGAAAGTTCGGGGGTCAAAAATACGATCGAGATATCGCTAGTGGTTTCGGACGAACGCAGTCGCGCCGCAAATTCACAGCCCTCTTGCAGCTTTTCGATGGACAGAACGATCAAGTCAATCGGTCCTGCTGCTATTGCTTGCTGGGCAACCTGTTCAGTGCGGGCTAGAACTGCTTTGTAGCCTTGCATATCGAACATGGCCGACATTGCAGTTAACATCAGGGGATCTCGCTCGATCACCAGGATTGTCGAATGCGAACTGTGGCGCGTTTGTATGGTCACGTGACGCTTTCTCCATGAAAATTTTGCTGACGTTGTTCCCTCTCGTCGTCTAGTTAAGCTATCGCTAAAATCTTGCACACACGACAATGAATTTTCTTGTAGATTCAAAAATCGTGGGACATGTTCCAGGCTTGCTGATCTGTTGTAGGGGCTGCCTCATCGTTACAAAGGCATGATGTAGAGGGCCTCTCCAAGATAAATTCCGCAGCTTGGGAAACCTGGCGAGGCGATAGTCCTTCCTCCCAACAAAGCTGATAATGATAACGAAAATTGACTTTTCACGCGTTTTGGGTCACGCAAGCGTTGGTGAGTTAACTGTTTCGTGCCAGCACTAACCTTTCTCCTTGTGGTCCCAAAACATGAGCGATTCTACAGAGCCATTTTCAGATGAACAGCAGCAATCAAAGAGAGAATTGGGAGTACATCAAGCCGCGCGCATGGACAAGCTGCGGAAAATAGAGGGTATGGGAATCGACCCATGGGGACACTTTTTCCCAGATCGAATATTAAATGAATCCGTTCGGGCGCGAGCATCTGAAGTGCGTTACCGAACGATCGATGGGCGCGAGCTGCCTCTGCCAGAACTGGACAGCGAGGCAAAAGTTGACTACCGCCAATGGAAAAACCAGCAAGGCGCGGGTGAGGAAATTGGCCCGCGCGTCCGTGTAGCTGGCCGCATCGTGCTGATGAGGCCGACGGGCAAGCTGGTTTTTGTGAATCTTCGCGACTGGACGGGTGACATTCAGATTTTTATTGGCAAGGCTCAAGTTGGGGAACGCAATTTTCAATTGGCAGAGCATTTCGACTTGGGAGATTGGATCGGCATTGATGGACGCTTGGGTCGAACCAACACAGGCGAGCTAACAATCTTTGCAGACGACGTGCATTTCATGTGCAAGACAATGGAGCCACCGCCTGAAAAGCATGCTGGGTTGACCGATCCTGAGCTGCGCCAACGTCAACGATACTTGGATTTGACGTACAACGATGGCGTGATGCAGACATTCTTGAACCGCACGAAAATCGTTCAGTCAATTCGCGACACACTCAAACGGCGAGGTTATTGCGAAATCGAAGGACCGACATTGCACACGATCGCCGGTGGTGCAGCCGCGCGGCCGTTTACTACGCACCACAACGCGTTGAATATGAAGTTGTTTCTCCGCATCGCGCTGGAATTACATCTCAAACGATTGTTGGTCGGAGGTGTTGAGCGTGTCTACGAACTTGGCCGCGTCTATCGCAACGAAGGCATCAGCCCGCGTCACAATCCCGAATTCACCATGCTGGAGGCTTACGAGGCATTCGGAAATTACGAAGTCATGATGGATCTGACCGAACAAATTATTGCTGACGCGCTGCGCACAACTGGACAAGGAACCGTCGTCCAATGGGCTGGCAAGACCATCGATTTCACTCCACCCTTCCAACGCGCTCGCTACGACGATTTATTTGTCAAACACACTGGACTCGAGCCCACGGACAGTGCAGCGATCGCTAGCTACGCACTTAAGATCGGACTCGATCCGCAAGGAAAACATCCTGATGTCGTCAAGAGCGAAGTGTTTGAAGAAAAGGTCGAAGATAGCCTGCTGGGGCCTGTGTTTGTAATAGACTACCCCGCCAGCATTTGTCCACTAACCAAGCGCAAATCCGATAATCCGAACATTGCCGAACGCTTTGAATTGTTTGTGCACGGCATGGAATTGGCAAATGCCTACACTGAGCTGAACGACCCATTGCTGCAAGAAAAACTCTTTGAAACGCAATTGGATGGTCAAGCCGAAGAAGATTCGATGGCAAAAATGGACCACGACTTTGTCCTCGCGCTGCGCAACGGCATGCCACCCGCCGGCGGCTTGGGAATTGGCATCGACCGGCTAGTCATGCTCCTGACCAATTCGAGAAGCATACGCGACATCGTCCTATTTCCACTGCTACGCCACGAAGTGTAACGCGCATGACGCACTCTGCTCTTGGCTGATTTGTGGCTGATCCTTCGGGCCTCGCCGTCCTGTTACGCGAGCGGCAGATCGTTTCTTACCAATACAAGCCCGAAGCGCAAGCGAGTGTATGCCAGGATTGACGCACTCGCTTGCGCATCGGGCTTGTATTCGCTGAGGCCTTGGTAAATTCCCATCTGCCGCTCGCCTTACGCAATTTGGGCTCTTTAGATTAGATGGACAGCGCCACTTTCATTTGCATTGGAAAGAACAAGTCGTTGCAGCGAAATCGTTCAACGAACGTGGGATAAGCTTCCAGCTTGTCAACCTGTAGCGGAGTTTCGCCATTGCTTGCACAAGATTTTGACACGCTGGAAGCTTATCCCACGTTCGTTGAACGGTATT
>SYJV01000387.1 GCA_005798335.1 Planctomycetaceae bacterium
CAGCAATCAGTTCGAAGTATTAGGACTTACTTGAAGTCACGACCAACATAATATCCACATCACCCGTCGAGTGGCGTCCGCATCAGTCATCTCGATGGCCCTCGTTCTTAGCTCGACAACGGCTACCACTTCGGCCATAATTTCGGCATGCGGACCACAATAAGCGGTGGATCGACTGCTTCCCGATGGAGAATTACTCGCCCCGCCGCTCCGTCATCGTGGATGTTACCCGACTGATATGAAACATCTCCTGTTCGTGACCGTTATCCTGACCGCAATCGGTTGCACCGACCAGCGCCAAATGACTGCAACGAAATCTCAAGCTGACGAAAGCGTCCAATTCTTTAACGAATCGGTACTCGGTTCCGCTCCAACCGATGCAATTGCAATGCTGCTGCCGAACGCGACCGCAACTTGGGCACCCAAGCAGGTCGTTCTGGATTACAAGGACAATTCGTGCTACGGCGCGATGATCCACTATGAACGATCACATCCATTCGAATCGCTTCGGCGTGCGTTCAATTTACGGTTCCAAGCACACGAAAACCCAACATTTGCGAACGACCCTACGATGGGCATTTGGCGAATGGAAGATGCTGGCTTCACGATCCAGCTCAGCGATAGCGAGGACGAGGATTCGTTCATGGCGATCTAT
Organism: Planctomycetaceae bacterium; assembly: GCA_005798335.1. Lineage (GTDB taxonomy): Bacteria > Planctomycetota > Planctomycetia > Pirellulales > Pirellulaceae > Aureliella. The sequence goes on from SYJV01000387.1 coordinate 656, forward strand.
ATTCGTTTCGTTGATCCTGTGACTATGGCGGACAAAATTGACGACTTGCGTGCGAAAAAACCTGAACTATTCGATGACTTTCCAGTCGAAGACTTCACTGAATCGCTTCGAGATATGGACACTGCACATCAGGCCCAACTCGTGCCCCGCAAGACTGGCAACACATGGACATCGGATGCTCTTCAACGTGGCGACATCGCCGCGATTCACAGGAAGGTGCTCGACGACTCGAACTACATTCTCGAACGGGACTACATTGGTGGCACACCGCTACTGAACGCGATCGCGTTCGATAACCTCGAATTGGTGCAATTCTTACTCAAGCATGGCGCTGACCCAAACGTGGCGGTCGACGACGGGTACACTTGCCTTCTGACAGCGATCGAGTCTGACGCCGACGAATCCACACAGATCGTTGCTGAGTTGGTTCATGCAGGCGCGAATATTCACACGGCCGGCACGAACGGTTGGACGCCGCTCCATATGGCGGCGGCCCGTGGCCATTTGGAAAAGGCGCGTCTATTGATTCGGGCCGGCGCGGACGTTAATCGACGCAAGGAAATTGACGCCTCTGAGACCCCGTTAATGGAGGCGGCGTTTGCGGGGCAACCATCAACAGTCCTCCTTTTGCTTGAACATGGTGCCGATCCATCAATGCGTGATACAATCCACAATCGAACTCCGCTGGATATCGCCCAAGAGGTTGTCAAAGGCCCTGATCTAAATGTTGTCGATTATCTCCGGAAGGAGAACATCCAGATTGATGTCGACGAGATGCTTGCGGAGATGGACCTGCCGACCGACCAATTGGAAATGATGAAACAGGCGATCAAGAACGTCGATATTACACAAAGCTACATCGATAATTTGAATGAACTTGTCAAAACAGGGGATAATGCCGAAGTCATCCGCATTCTTACTGAGCACCGCCGATGAACAAAGCGATCGGGATAGGGGCTGGCTTTCACCGGACCCCTCCCACAACACCTAGCATGCGGGTTCGCACAGTAATCTAGCAAACACAGTAATCTAGCAAACATAGTAATCTAGCAAACATAGTGCGTTTCGAAACTTGAGAGCAAGCTTGCTCCAGATTGTTAATAGAGGAGCATGCGGGTCCGCACTAGGCGGTTCATTTCCTTGCAGTATGCTTCTGCCATATTGATAGACTGGCTAGCCCTGCTTGGGTGAGATTGTTAATCGACAGCGCTTCATGCACGGCTTGGCTCGATGACATCACCCAGGGGCCTTTGCTGCTGATGCCGTGTGTGACTGCTTCGACTTCCGAGTTTCCGTAAGTTCGCGACACGAGTCCGGGGGCGACGCCATTGCCTCCAGTAACAAGCTCGGATGCGACAACGTACCCATTTGTCACGTTTCGCTGAGAAACTTGGATTGGGACTAGCACGAAGTAGCCGACCCAGCCCTGTAGGTAGTCGCGAAGCTCCCACAAGCGTCGCCCCATCGACACGCCGCAGTGGTTGTCGGTTTCATGTCCGCCGATTCCGATTGATCTGCAGTGAGTTTCGAAAGAGCACGGGGCCTTTCCGTGTCGGCTCCCGTAGTAGGGATGCGCGAGCTAGCTTCTGTGTGTTTTGGGACGGTTCGAGAACATGCTTGGATCTCCTTGTTTTGACATTTGGTATACTGGCCTCCATGTCAATTCTCGTTTTGTAAATGGGACTAACTCCCAATGGAAGCGCACCCCACAAGTTCACGCCTATGTCAGGCGTACATGCATGCCGAGCACGCGATCGGCCGGTTTTGACGTGGAGGCCTTGCTCGCGCGTGCTGGATGCCGTTCGTCCTACGGCTGATTGATGAAAAAAAACCCGTTAAAATTACGAATCCGCCGGGTAGCAATCTGGACCGTGCTCGTAGTTGCATATTGCGCATTCTCGGTCGCGTTAATTGTATGGTACGCTTCGCCCTCGCGTCAGGACCTTGCATTTGAACGTCAGTTAGTCGGCAAATGGGGAATATGGCTCGCTGAGTCTGACATGAACACTCCACCTGAGCGTGTAATCGAGTGGTTCTCGGGTGGTAAATCCGATGACTACTCGCCAGGTTACGAACGCTCATTACCTCAGCCCGATTTATGGCAGAACTGGTATGTTCGCGACGGCATCTTAATTTCGCGTCTTCGAAGTGCTGAAATGAGGAGGACCATTGAGACTAAATTCCGACTTGACTGGATAAATTCAGACCGAATACGACTAACTTTCGACGGCATCGACGGGAATCCTGAAACAATCTATTATGGACGCTTGGATACAGGCTCCGACAAAATCGTAAAAACGGACGAACCAAACGATGGACCTAAGTCGCGCGTCGGCCGTTAACTGATGGAAACATTTAGGTGCGACTAGGACATCGCATGCGTTCGGCAACTCAAGCGCTCGTGACCGTGCATCGAAATTGGAAGCCATGAGACAACTCTTCAAAACAATTCGCCATTTGGTCGCAGCGGAAAAATTCGTGGTCGGACAACACGCGTCTGAAAGATTGGAGGAACGTGGTATTATGGAATGGCAAGTGGTTGCTGGCTACGATGGCGGCTAACTGCTCGTTGAACGACCGGATGCGATTCCGAATCCTGCCATAGAGGTGCGTGAGTGCCTCCCGGATGGAACTGAGTTCAAAGCTGTTTGGTCACATCTCCGGCAGAGCGGTGTGGCCAAACTGGTTACCGTACATTTCTTCGACATAGGTTAACCATGCGAATCCCTGGAGAGCGGGTCAAGCGAACGCGGTTGATTCAGTCAGGCAGATTTGTCGTGGCTGTCGACGTCGAAATGGTTATTCCCAAAGACGATCCCAGCGAACCATGTTACGAATCAGAGACAATTCAACTCCTTCGGGACGTGAAAGAACGTGCCGATCAAGGAGACGTGGCTTGGCTGACAAAGAACGGAAAAGTGTACACGGCATTGGACCCAGCGAAATAGCGCGCCGTCGCCGAACAAGTCTAGGATTGGAATGCGAGATGGGAAAGCGCCTTTCTGTTCGATGATCCGGCGGAATGAGCTTGCGCGAAGTTCGGCGTCAGCGGCAATTTGAGTTGGGCAAGTTGCCCACCTGGCTTACCAAGATTCGTGTATGGTCGGTTGAGATGTACAACCAACTGGCATACGGCGAAACCTCAACGAAGGCGTGAATGTGGCCAAGGGAGAAGCCCAAGGCGGACGCGATGAGCAACCCAATTATAGAGCGCGAACTTGTCGGCACCCTGCGGCTGCGCAGGACGTTTGCTATGCAATTGGGGTCAGCGATTATGCTGTCGCTCTTGGTGTTGTTGCGATGGCCTACCGATGCCCAGGCGGACCTTGCCGGAACCCACTCCCAACAGGTGAGCCGCTGGAATGGCGCTGGGATATGTACGAACAACACAAGCATTTGCTCGAGCTGCTGGGAATACTCGAGTACCTGCCAGCCGAATCGTTGTTCCGGCAATATATACCCGTGCCACCGCTTCCTCCGCCTGATCACAAGTACATGTGGATTCATTGCACTCATCGCTCAGTGCTTCGCAGCCGAGCGATTTTTGCTCTTGGGAAAATCCATCAAGGACAGCCTGCGGACGATCTAGTTCGACCATTCGTTGAACGACTGAAGGACAGCGAAGAGGTTTCCCACGTTGTTGCGATGAGCGCACTGGCACTCGGGCGGATGAAAGCGATCGATACGTTGCCTGAGTTGAAAAGCTTCTATCAGCCGGGAGGACTGTATACGGCGTCTAATGGTCCCGAAAGTGTTCGTGCGCTCGCGAGCCGTGTGGCTCTTGAGTTGATGACTGGAGAGAAACTCCCGGAGCTAACCGTTGAACCATATTTGATTTACAGATCGGATTGGTTTCTGGAACCGCTTGATGTCAAGGGCAAACGCTGATGCTGTAGTAGGCACACTCCGTGTGCCGTACTTCAGTAACTTCAATAGCCCCATGTTAAAGACAAGCGGACGGCACACGGAGTGTGCCTACTACTTTGGTTTACTCGCGATCCGACCAAGACATGATTGCACTACGCAACTTAGCGCGGTAGGATCTGCCAATTCAAAAATTTCGGAGTGGTTCAACGTGGGATAAGCTTCCAGCTTGTCAAGG
>SYJV01000388.1 GCA_005798335.1 Planctomycetaceae bacterium
CGGTAAGTTACTGGCCCTGCACCTGGCCCCGGCAGAGAATCCAGTTCCCCGGCGAAAACTAGCGTGGCGGTATTGGCTGACGCATTGTAGCGCACCGATAGGGGCTTGAAAGCCGTTCCATCGTCGGTATTGCGAATCGTATCGCGCGTAAATAACAACTGATAGAAATCAGGATTCTCTACGCTACGAGACGTAGGGCGTCCCTGCGCGTCATTCTCAATCAACAGTTTATCATTGTCGAAGTATACAACGACTGTGTCGCGGTGCTGCGTCAGTTGACCATTGACGCGCAACACAGGCTGCGGCACGACCGCCACGACTTGCGGACCAAGATCCAAACGAAAGTCGATGGTCTCCTGCCGGGTATTCGAATTGGATGGGACCAACAGATCGCCACGAAGCCCACCCACGCCAACATTCCTCAGGCCCACAATACCCAGTGTGGGATCATCGAATCCCAATACTTCAAGCCGATAGTGATCGTCAACCAGATTCTCGGCGAACCTTAGCGTGACTTCGTTCTCGTCGGGATTTTCTCCGACCAATGCCGAACCGGGTTGTATAACAACGTCGTTCGTCTGAGTCAGTCGAATGGGCGAATATGTGGTCGGATTAATTGTGGCAAGATTGGTTGTAGGCAACCCGCCGTTGATCTTCGCGCTCAAACGACTAGCGACTGCAGCCGATCCATTGATGGCGTTCACTAATGCACTAGCCGTCGTTTCTGAACCCACTGCGGTATTCAGCGTTATCGAAATAATGTTGCCGACGCTTGATATCGCCGGAGCAGCATTGGCTCCGAGATTTCCTCGATCAACGCGCAGCTCGAACGTCCCACCGAGCTGTTTCGAGGTGAGCTGGATATCGACTCGTCCATTAGTGCCAAAATCGCTCGAAGCACTTGCGAATCCAAACGACCCATCGCCGCCCGATCGAGAAATTCTAATGCCACTCAGTGTTGCGGCATCAATCACTTGGGCATCGTCGAACCAAAAGCGTAATTCGCGCAGAGCTTCTGTTCTGACGTCGCCATTCTCTAGCAGGTCGCTAGCATTTGGCTGTACTCCGATTAAACGGGGACCCACCGCCATAAGCTGACGCTGTTCCAGCGTTTCAATTACAGCTTTGCGAAAGTGGCCGCGCGCCTGATTGGGAAGTTCGTTCTTAGAGACTGACGTTTGTTTCGGATTAGCCGAAGTAGACTTGCGGATGGCCATTAACCAGCCCTTAAAAGCTTTGCTGATGAGCCCACGGTGCACTTCCAAGCCATAAAAAATTGCCTGAAAGGCGGAAAATGCGGCATAATTGCCGCATTACGGCACAAAAAGTAGATCCACTTGAAGAGTCCGGGCGAGCCGAAAAACGAAAAGTGACGCTCCGCGGCCCAAAACAGACGTTTCGGATCGATTATAATTGCGGTGCATTTCGTTGCAAACTTACGCAGGACGAGCCTAGCCTAACTTGCCTAGACTTCCTTTGTTGACAAAATCGAACCGCAAGAACTGAAAGAAAGCCCGCGAGTGTCACCCCTCGATTAGTGCAGTACCGGCTACCTTGCAAGGGGATCAATGGAACATGTAGCGACGATTGGACGTCCGCTACAATTGGAAGTTCCAGAATAAAGGGATTCGCTGAGTACTTACGGACGCACCCCTCCATAAGGGCTGATAAAGTAATGACAACTAATTAAGTAAAATCAAGTAGCAAATCATGCTCCCTGCAAGAGGTAGGTTCGTTCTGTTAATGCACTTGGTGGGCGAAAAATCCGATCGACCAGACCATTGGGATCTGATGTTGGAGAATGGCCCTACTCTTTTTACGCTTGAACTTCAAACGCTTCCTGTACCAAATAGGGGTTATTGGTGCCTTAGGCTGCCGGATCATCGGCACTACTATCTAGAGTATGAAGGTGAGCTATCTGACGGGCGGGGTTCGGTAAAGCGAATTGCCGCCGGGTTTTATTCAAGCACCCATACCTCCACAACTTGTGACATAGTTCTGCACTCGGAAAAAATAGAAGCCGAATTGCGAATCGTATTGAATCAAGGGAAGGTTCCGCCGGTAGGATCGCAAGCTTGGATGCAGATTCTGGATTTGGAAGAACCCGCGATTGGACGCGACGGTCATTTTCCCGGGAACTAAAGACTGACTATTTTTTTCCGGCGCGCCTTTTTTCTGCGAAAAAGTTGCTAAGCAAAAATCCGCATTCTGCAGCAAGAATTCCCGCTGTCGTTGCAGCACGATGATTCAGCCGCGGATCGTCGAGCAATCGAAATAGGCTTGCCACCGCGCCAGCTTTTGGATCGGGGGCTCCGTAAACGACCCTTGGAATCCTGGCTTGCAGAATTGCCCCAGCGCACATAGGACATGGTTCCAAAGTAACATACAAAGTACAACTCTCTAAACGCCAGCTTTGAAGACTGGACGCAGCCTGGGTGATAGCGATCATTTCAGCATGGGCTGTGGGATCAAGAAGAGCTTCGCGCTGATTCCATCCGGCGCCTATAACTTTTGAACCTTGAACGATGATTGCCCCTACTGGAACTTCATCTTCACTGGCTGCCTGTTGTGCCAGCGATAGTGCACGGCGCATGAACAGTTCATCCCAGTCGATCAGCGAATCTTCAGGTTCCCCCAAGTCATCAAACTCACGGTGGTGGTCAGGCATCCTTTGGTTTCATTTCGTTGTAGTAGCATTCAGATGGTGGCCAAAGATGAGAACCTATTGGGCCAGTGATTGCGGCGAAAAATCGTCCGGCGGCCAAGATCGTGACTGCGCAAATATAGCCGGTATTTTCACAGCCGGTACTCAAGACGCCAGTACGAGTGTGCTTGATCCAGTCGATGAAAAGCCCACTCCACGCCCACCAGCACCGACGGTTGGCACGGGGCGGGACTAAGCGGTACTCGAGTCCGGCGTCCGGCAAGCCATAAGTAGTCTGGCATTATTACTTTAATTAAAACTGAAAATAGAAAAATTATGGGACATTCACAGACTTGTATTGACAGCCCAGAAGTACTTTAATCCGGTTTCCTCGGGACTTTACGCCGAAGTCAAAGTCAGCCGTGAAACAACTATCTTCGATATCGTGATCGATTGATTCGTGTGATCGCTTGACCAATTTTCAGTGTCAAGCTCAAGCGGAATGGTGATCTGCCTGTCGGAGTCTTTGGCTTCGTACTGAGACCGGCGATTGGAGCTGGAATTCATGAACTGGGTGAAGAAAGACTGCACGTTGGTGGTTGCGGTCGCTGCCAACGGTGTGATCGGGCGCGGCAATGCGCTGCCCTGGAAGTTAAGTACCGATTTGCGCAGATTCAAACAATTGACCATGGGCCAATGCCTGCTCATGGGCCGCAAGACTTTCGAATCTATCGGTCGCTCCTTGCCAGGCCGTCAAACGATCGTACTTAGCCGTACAGGATTCGATTGCTTGGACCCCAGCGTCATCGTAGTCCCGTCGATTGAACAAGTCGCCGCATCAATTGATCCTGGAAAACGTTTGATGGTCGTAGGAGGCTCTGATGTATTCCGCCAGTCGTTGCCCTTGTGTCAACATATCTGGATGACGCGAGTACTAGCAGACGTTGCTGGCGATACCTACTTTCCCGAAGTGGACTGGACTCAATGGCGAATCGTTAGCCAAGAAGAGATTCCTGCCAGTGACAAAGACGACTACGCCACTAGACTTGAGCGCTGGGAACGTCTCTAGTTCGCGCGCTGTATCCGTCTTAGAATGTTCAAGGTTTCCACTCAATCTATCGAATCGTTGTAACCGAGAATCAAACATGTTTCGATCTACACTCGCTACTCGTCGTCAGTTTCTCGTTTCGTCAGCCTCCTGTGCAGCCGCAACCGGAATTGTGGGAGAAATTTTGCCGAGGCTGACTGCTGCGGATAGCCCCATTCGCGAAACCGAGCATTTTTGGTGTCGGCTGGCACCTGCAGGACCATACATCGATTCGCAGCGCGACAACCAGGCCTTCGGTTTCGGCAAAGGCAAAGTCTTTCTATCGGAAGACAACGCCAAGACGTGGGCTCACAGCCATGAGTTTCCGGATGCAGAGAATATCACTTTCAGCACGATCTTGAAGAATGGCAATATCCTCTTCGCCACTCGGGAAAGGCTGTTCCTCAGCGCCGATAAACTCAAGTCCTATCGTGAGATCATCGTCAAGAATCACGATGGGGCGGATTACCTTCCTCACAAGCCGCTGAACCCTGATCAACCGGGTTGGTACTTTCATTCGCTCGACGGAATTCATACTTGGGACATCGATGGCAAGGAGATTCTGGTGTGGGGCAATTATTGCAATGTTCTCGGCGGGCCAGTTCCCGTGAATATCTACTACTCGACCGACAGTGGCCAAACCGTAAAGCTGGCCTACGCATTTGGGCGCAATCCAAAATTCCAAGAGAAGGGAACCACTCCCAGTTCCTATCTTGGCGATCCAACCAACTCGGTGATCTGCCGACATCTTCACGCTGTGGTATATCATCCCGCCGAACGAGCTTTTTATGCTTGTACGGGAGACATCAATCGTGGACACGGCGACGAATGCCATTGGCTGCGCGGCCAGTATGATTGGCAACGCGATTCGTGGAACTGGCGAGTGCTAATATCGGTCAATTCGAATTCGAGATACAAGTCAGGCGGGATTAATTTCGTCGATGGCTATCTCTATTGGGCCGCAGATGCCAATGGTCCCAAGGACGCCAATCAAAAACATGATCGCGGGTTATTTCGTTGCCGACCGGAAGACTTTGTGGACGCGAGCAAACATACGTTGCTGTATAATCCAGAATATGAAATAGCCAACATGATCATTGAAGATGGTTTTATCCTGGCAGGCCATTGCGCTCCGGCGTCGACTTACGCCACAGGCATCGTCGTTTCGCCCGACATGGGCAAGACTTGGAAGCAGTATGATCTGTCGGAGTACGGGTCGCGTTCTCCGGTTCGATTCCATCCCAAGAACAGCGATGGATGGTTTCGTGTCGATCTTCGCAAAGGCTGGATTGAGCGCGCGGAAGTTCTCTTTATCAAACCCAAGCCATAATGCAGCAGAATTAGTTCGCAACTTTCTTGCGTACTTGTTGACGCCATAAAAACACTTGCCAGGGGCAGGCCTATTCGCTGAATGATCATCGGTTCACTTCGCAATTTGGAACCGCCCTGCGAAACTCACGAATGCCGTTTTCACTGACATTCGTCCGGACAAGCTGCAACGACTTTAGATTGACCAGCCCGCGCAGGCGTTCGAGACCGTAATCAGTGAGGTTTGCACCCGTCAGATTCAGCGTCTTTAGGTTTGAAAGCGGCTGAATGTGCTCAACAATCTCGTTGGTCAGCTTAGGACCAGCGAAACCTTCGGAATAGAGCAGCTCGAGACGTTCCAACTCGGTCAGGCGTTGCAATTGGGTCAATCCAGCGTCAGTAATCGGCAGCAAACTGAGATTCAATTCGCGCAGTTGCTTGAGTTCCTGCAAATGAACCAGGCCGGCGTCCGATATGCTGTTGCCATACAGGTTCAATACTTCGAGCTTTGATAGTCGATGCAGTCGCCGTAAGCCGACATCAGTGATGCGATGTCGTTCGAAGCCCGATTTCTTGAGCACCAACGATCGAAGTTGCTGTATTTCTCCGAGCAGTTCGCAGGCATCATCTGTAACGTAATCGCACAATTCGAGGTCGAGTGCGAGAAGATGTGAGTTGGTAATTAAGTGACGCAAACCGGACTGAGTGACGCTGGTACCAGCCAACACCAATTCCCGCAATGATTCGATTTGAGCCAAGTGCATCAGTCCAGCATCCGTCACGCGGCTGCACAATTCAAGATTGAGTCCGACGACCTTCAACTGTTGGAGCTGTGCCAGTCCTCTGTCTGATATCTGAGTTCCGGCTAAACTCACAATCAGCGGACCAGGCAGTTGTTTCAGTAGGCCGATCAGTTCTTCGGGCAATAGTCCAGGCAATGCAAGATGATGGTCGCTGAACGTGACGATGATTGTTGATTCAGCGGCAGTATTGCTTAACTCTGACATCGCATACTTGTAGCTTCGCCGACCGATTTCGGCAGTTGTTTTCCTACGTGTTGGCTGACCGACTACTAGAAATTTTTCGAGCGAAACTCTGAGGCTTTCCAGCTTTTGAATTACATCCGCTGGGGCGTTCGAAGTCTGATCGGAGGTCGTTGCGGCCCTCTCGGTAGCAATCGATTCTTTTCGTAGATCGTAAGCCCAAACGGTGTTCTGTTCGCGTAGGTAGAGAATTCCGTTGGCGATCACCGGATGCGCCCAACTATCGCCACCGGCACCTCGAATCTGCAAAGTGCCTTTGAGTTTATAACCATCAGGCGATGCCTCGATCAGTGCCACTAAACCATTCTGATAGCGGAAATAGAGATGCCCATCGGCGTACACAATGGCCGCTGAACCGATGCCTGGTCCGCGCCGCTTCCAAACCACGCGCCCCGTCTTGAATTCGATGCACGTCGGCAGACCATTGTTGTTTCCGTGGCCCGCGTAAAGAAAATCGCCCACTCGAACCATGCCGCCGTGATGATTCTGAAACTGACTAGCAGACAGCGAATAGATCAATTCGGCTCTGACGCCCGGCAAGCCCTCGAAACTCTTTTCCGCCACCGGTCTGAACAGCACACATCCAGCCGAGTAACCATTGGCCGCAAACACGAACTCGCTGTCGACAACAGGAGTCGGAATATTGGCAGTCCCATTCGCAATGTCGTTATGTCCCCACAAGAACCGACCGTCGCGAGCGTCGATACCAACCAATCCACGTCCGACAAGTTGCACATACTGGCGTATGCCTGCCGCCTCTGTGACGACGATGGAAGAGAATCCAGCGCCATCTCGGCCGTGGGGACCAAGTTCCGGGATCTTTGCTTTCCAGATGGTGTTTCCTGTGTGTTTGTCAAGGGCAACCATGTCAGCGTCAGGACCACCTGGCGTGCAAATCAAGCGATCGCCATCGATTAGCGGCGATTCACCGTAACCGCGCCCTGACATCATTCGACCCGCGAAGTCATCAACGAAGTTCCTTGTCCAGGCGACTTCGCCAGTTGATGCCTGCATCGCGACCAGATCACCATCGGGATCGAGAGCGTAAACGCGATCACCATCCAGCGTCGGAGTCGAGGAAAGATGGCGCGTTGTCTGGCCAATTTTGCGAACCCAGATCGGCTTACCAGTCGCCACTTCACAGGCAGTAACGATTACGTCAGTCTCCTTGCGTCCCAGCGTAAACAGCCGACCACTAGCAACGGCCAAGCTTGAATAGCCAGTGCCGAAGCCAGGCGCTTGCCACTTGATTTTCGGACCACCCTCCGGCCACGTTTGCAGCAGCCCCGTTTCCACGCATACTGCATCGCGCCGCGGTCCTCGCCACTGTGGCCAATCCTCTGCACAGACAGAATCACCGATCACGAACGCGATAAGAAAAACAACCACATACACAAACCAATTGCACGCCCACAGTTGCATTCGTCTATCGCCTCATAATGGTCGCTGATCCTACGGAACACCGCTCAATGAACCTTCAGGCCACCCGCATATCAATCGAGTCTTCCAGAGCTAGTGAATGGAGTGTGAGATAGTTTAGCAAGAATCTGAGCAGCTTGTGTTCTAGTGGGTGATTAGCAGATCGACCCAAGCACTAGCCCTGCCGCTGGAGCGCGAGCGTGGTTACACTATGTCCGTGATGGACTAGACACATCTCTACTCTTTCAGAGCCTGCATCCATGAGAAGTAATCCTTGCCAAACGCTCGCCGAGCATTCATGCGCTCGATGGTTCATGCTCGCGACAATTTTCTTGTCGACTGCGTATTCAAACGTCTTGCAAAATCTGCTGGCGAGAGAACACGTGCTCAACGTCACTGCTGGCGATTCGGCTGCCATCGATTCGCCTGTGGTCTTCGAAGTCCCTACCGATTTGCGCGGAGAAGATCAACTTCAATTAAGTGGACAGGCGCAAACTCCGATTGCAGTGCAGTGGTTTCGTCGCGGTGAAGGCTTGGCAGCTTTTGTTCTGCCAGCCAAATTGGCGACCGGTCAAACGCTTCGTTTCCAACTACGTCCGCACAATTCGCCGTTGGGCGAAGATGCACGCGCGAGCAAGTCGGGCGATGGAAATTATTTGTCGCTGTTTCTGCGCAGCAAAGAAGTGTTGCGCTATCCGTTGGTGATACAACAACCTCCCAATGGGATCGAACAATTGTTTGCGCACAGCGGCCATATTCATCCACTGTTTACTCCGACTGGGCGCATCGTAACGGCTGAATTTCCTGCGGATCATGCCCATCAACATGCAATCTTCAATGCGTGGGTCAACACGACCTTCGAAGGTCGCAAATTGGATTTCTGGAATCAAAGGGCGCAAACTGCCAAGGTTGAACACTTGCGATATCACGGCAGTACCAGTGGGCAGGTCTTTGCTGAATTTACGGTCGAAATGTTGCATTCCGATCTCATCGCACCTGGCGGCCCCAAACCGGTGCTCAAGGATTTGTGGACCGTGCGAACATGGAATGTTTCCAGCGGCTTTCTAATGGACATCGAGAGCCGCCAGACGTGTATCGCCCAATCGCCACTGACCGTGGAAGAATATCACTATGGCGGTATGTCCTTTCGTGGTCGCGAAGAGTGGCTGGGCGAAACCGCCAGTCGCTTTCTGACCAGCGACGGGAAAACTCGCGCCAACGGAAATCATACTCGACCTCATTGGGTCGCCATCGAAGGATTGATCGACGGCAGCCCTTGTTCGGTTGCTATCATGGGACACCCCAACAATTTTCGACATCCCGAGCCCGTGCGGTTGCATCCGAACAAGCCGTATTTTGTGTTTACGCCGCCGCAATTGGGAAAATTTGATTTGCGACCCGGAGAAGAATTCGTGGCTCGTTACCGCTACTTCGTCAACGATGCCCTGGCGGAATCCACATCGATCAATGCGGTCTGGAATGCCTACCGCGCTCCGCCGAAAACGCGCGTTGAATAAGGGCAATCGACCGCTTCAAGTGTGGGATAGTCGTGGGGCGGTAAGAATTCGGTGTTGACAGGAGAATTGAAAGCGCTAGTTCTGTTCCGCACTTCTAATGAAATGCTCGGTTCAATCAGGCGAACCGTTCCTCGAAGATACTCACGGCGGTTTGTACGACCGTCAAATGTTGTCGCACTCTTTGTTCGAACGGCCCTTTCATGCCGCTTTCGATCGTAAAGCTCGGCCCGTACTTGGCGGAGGCGAAATCGGCAAAGTTGAGCCCTTCTCCGCGCTTGCTGGGGTCCAACCAATAGACGCCGCGCTCGAGCCGCTCAAAAAAATCGCCGGGTGAATAGGCGTCGGCAGCCAACTCCGCACCGCCAGCCGCCACCGCCGCGATTGCGGCGTGAGCCATGCGGCGCTCCCAGATCTCGTCTTGCTCGGTACGTTGCCTTCGAGCCGACATCCAGAAGAATCCGCCTCGTTCGTGCTCGTGCAAATCGAAGGTCAGTCCGGGCTGCACATCCGCCAGCACTTTTCGAATGGCTTGTACTTCCGCCGGCGCCCACAGGGTATCGTGGAAACGATTCAAGTGCAAAACTTCCCCGTCGAGCGTGACGATCAACGTGTAGGCTCGTTCTAATGGACCGGCACCTGGCAGATCGTCCGTTCGAGAGGGAAAGTAGATGCGACGACCGCGCAAGGCATCGAGGATCTTTGCCCCTTTGTCGATCTTGCGATACAGCCCGCGATTCGCATAGCCATATTCGCCGATCCGCACGATCAGTAAATCGTCTCGGTCGACCAAAACCTCTCCTTTCTCGCGCATTAATTGCTCCGCCTCTTCGACGTTCGTGATGTTTGGCGATTCGCCCAGCCCCAAGCTTAGCGCATGCCGGAATCCGCTTAACCCGATTGGATCGCGCGACGGCACAATCCATACTTCGTGGTCGGTTTTCAATCGATCGATCAGTTCAACGGCCGCGACAACTCCAGCATGCTCTGTCGCATGCGCTCCGCCGCTAATAACGATCGACGGCTTCTTGCTGCCGCCCGCTTTGACCAACACCAACGGTGACAAATCCGGTGCTGCACCGATCACTCGAAAGGAATGACCACGCTGGCGAATCATCTCCAGCAATGATTGATAACTGGGCAACGGAACAAAAGCATCATCGCGTTGAGCGCTTTGCGATGACGCACGCTTCTGAAAAACGCTGCTTCCTAATATCAACCCGAGTCCCAGCGCCGATCGTCTGTTAATCGATGTTGAAAACCTCGGCTGTAATTTCGCTACGAACTTCATGAATAGGCTCACATGTGCTAACAGTGCTTGTGCTGAACGGGAGGAACGCCACGCTCTATCGCAAACATCTATGCGAGACGAACGAGTGTGATGACGCGGACTACTTCAGTCTAGTATCGGTAACCTCCTTGGCCTAGACTCCATTGTTTTCATCACCCAAGTTGCCGTGTTCGTCATCTCGATTTTGATTTGAGTGGAACAGTTGTGGACGAGAAACCACCATCCGTTGAGCAGAGAAGAGAATTTCAGTTTGAGATACGTGAAATTTTCGTATGGACGACAATCGTCGCGATCCTGTTGCCGTGGTTCATGCCTCGCGTGCTTGCGATGGATTCTGCGGCGCAACGGAGACTGCTTATGCTCAGCGCAATCGTTCTATCCGTTCCCGCGACGCGAATCATCATCGCGATCCAATGTGCGCGTCGAGCATCGAAGTTGAGGGGACGCCTGTTGTTTTCGCACGCTTATCAACACAATAGCCACGAGCTATTCCTACGCGGGCTATTTGTTTTGAAGATAGCAAGCCAGTTTTTGATGATAGCACTCCAGTTCTTCCAGCTTCTGAGCCTCGTAGAAGTACGCGTGGGTCGCATAGATATTGTTGTGGCATTGCTATTCGGGTTCATGCTCAGCCTGTATTCATTTCGTCGCGATTTAAGTTTCTTCCACGTCCAGCTTTTCGAACGTGGATTTGTTCAATTCGGACGATTTATCTCCTGGGACAAATACCGCAAAATTACAATCCAAGAGTTGCCTGAGTCGGCAATGTTGTTACTTGACGCTGTCGATGAATCGCTCCCCGAGAGGTTTCATCGATTCATTGTGATACCGCTCGAAAAACTAACTGCAGTTAAGGAGGCCGTAGATCTAATTTCGTCAGAGATGGCTCGACGATAGTTTGTTTGGTTAGCGGACAGGTATTCGTGCGACAGTGAGGATGTTTGCTGACACGGACTACTTCGATCCAGTATCAATGATCTCCGGGGCATAGGTTTTTAATTTCGTCATTCAAGTTGCTCGCGTTCGTCGTCTCCTTGTTGCTTCGAGTGGAACAGCTATGAACGAGAAACCACAACCTGCTGAGCCGAGGAGCGAGTTTCGGATTGAGATACGCGAAATACTCGTTTGGACTACGCTCATCGCGATCGCTCTGACATGGATTATGCCTCGTGCAATTGCGATGGATTCTGCGGCACGTTGGAGGCTCCTTATGCTCAGCGCGATTGCTTCATCCGTTCCCGCGATACGATTCATCATAGATATCCACTGGGCACGTCGAGCATCGAAGTTGAGGGGACGCCTGCTCTTTTCGCACGGAACTAAAATCCAGACGCAGTTCATGCGCTGCGTATTCATCGTGATACTAGCACTCCAGTTCATTCCGCTTCAGTTGCTCACCGATGGACGCAGGAGCCACTTTGATGTTGTGATGGCATTGTATGTGGGTTTCATGTTCAGCTTGCTTTTTTCTGCTAAAACTCCAGGTTTCTTCCACGTCCAGCTTTTCGAACGTGGATTTGTTCAATTCGGACGATATATCACTTGGGATAAATATCACACTATTACAGTTCAAGAGCTGCCTAACTGGGCAATACTGTTACTTGACCATGTCGATGAATCGCTCCCCAAAGAATATCATCGAATCATTGCGTTACCGCTCGAAAAACTACCTGCAGTCAGAGTGGTGGTAGATTTAATTTCCTCGGAAATGGCGCGACGATAGGCTCCCTTGCTTGCAGACGATCACCGTGCGAACAAGGTCTGGCCTCAAGTGTTCGAGGGCCGGAAGTTGGGGACGGTAGCGCACCCACCGATTACTCAACCGTGGCGCGATCCCATGAACACTTGAGGAAAAGATGTTCTACTCTCCAAACGCTCAACGTAAATTGCCCAGTTGATCTTGTCGGCAAGCGCTAGATTTACTACGTTCGGTGGCAGCGGTGCGTGTGCTCGGATGTCGGGATTGGTATAGAGAGAACTTGTGTCATGGCTCGCAAACAGTCTGTAGGCGGCTGGGCTTTGGTTATCTGTCTCTTCGATGCCGCGTTTGCAGTGGGCCAAGGCTACGAAGGCCAGCGCGCTCGATATCTGGGAGGCTGGAAACCGGTAGCTCAACGAGTCAATTACCAAGCCCCGGGAACCGGACTGGTTGCTCAACCGCAGCCACAGTATGGGCTTCCGCAGCTTGGTGGCCCTGCATCATTGCAGCCTGGGCAAACGCCACTTAATGCAAACGATTTGGTGCAGCCGAATGCGAGCTTGGCGCAACAGCCTCCGGGCAGCGATTATTCTACCGGGTCGAATGCGCAAGCCAATAACAATGCAGTTCTGCAAAATCCTAATGGCTCGCGGGACGTGCTACCTGCTCGGGCGCCGGGGCCGCTTTCTCAACCCAATATGCTTCAGCGAGGGCCAACCGGCAGCGCTGCGTTAAACAATGGCGCAACCAACTTCGCAGGTTCTCAAAATTTGGGTCAGGCCCCATACGCAGGAAATCCTGGGGCAACAAGTTTGAATTCCGGCAGCGACAGATTGGGCCGGTTAGCACCTAATCAAGTTGCTACTTCTTTGCCGTTTGTTACCGGGCCGCCTCAGCGGACTGGCCAATATTTCACGTCAGCTTACAACCAGCCGTGGGTACAGTTGGCGAATTACCAAAATCCTGTGGTAGCTGGTCCGGCAGCGCCAGGAGTTTCCGCGTCCAATGCTGTGCTGCCACAGCAAATGAATGTGTATGGTTTTCAAACTGCCGCATATGGCTGTGCGCCGCAAATGCCCGGTCCTTCGTTCCCGGCAAGTGGCGCGGCTGTGCCTTCTTCAGCAGCGCCTCCAACCTTACCACCTAACTTCACCCCTGGACTCTATACGCCGGACAACGCCGGATACACGCCACTTTTTTCATTGGGGCAGGAGAATTACAACGTGCTGCTCGGCCGCGGAATCATCGGTCAACCGACTGCGTATGTGCCCGGCCAGCCGCTCCGCAATTTCTTGCGTTACATTTCGCCATGACCAAGCACAACGTGGCGTTTAACTATTGAGCTAGGGCCGCAGCGCGCCCGCCGCGTCGGCGTTCGTTTTCACGCAGTTTCATTTTGCGCAGGCGAATGGACTTTGGCGTTACCTCTACCAATTCATCGTCTTCGATATACTCCAGCGCAGCCTCCAAGAACAAAATGCGAGGCGGTTTAAGAATGATATTTTCATCGGAGCCAGCCGCGCGAATATTAGTCAGTTTCTTTTCTCGACATGGATTGACCACCATGTCGTTATCGCGTGCATTTTCACCGACGATCATGCCTTCATAGACTTCATCACCCGGCCCGACGAACAGTTCACTCCGATCTTGCAAACCAAACACGGCGAATGCGACGACTTTGCCCGTCACCATGCTCACCAGGACTCCGTTATTGCGATGAGGAATATCGCCCTCCTGAAGACGATATCCTGAAAATCGATGATGGATGATTGCAGTGCCCTGCGTAGAGTTCAGCAAACGCGTGCGCAGGCCGATCAACCCGCGTGCGGGGATATCGAATCGCAACAGCGTGTAACTGCCGCGTGGAACCATGGAATCGAGAATTCCACGGCGATAACCGACTAACTCCATCACCGGTCCAACTTTCTCAGTCGGAACTTCGACGTTGAGTACTTCGAAAGGCTCATGCGTCCGACCATTTATTTCGCGAGTAATCACGCGTGGTTTGCCGATGGACAATTCGTAACCTTCGCGGCGCATAGTCTCGATCAACACCGCTAAGTGCAAAACACCGCGGCCTCGGACTGCGTAGGATTCCGTCCCTTCGATGGGTTTCATGCGCAGCGCAACATTCTTCTCCAATTCGCGATCCAAGCGAGCTTTTATCTGTCGCGTGGTAACGTATTTTCCGTCGCGTCCTGCGAAAGGTGAACTATTGACGCCGAAGACCATTTCCAATGTTGGTTCATCGACTTTCAACCGCGGCAGAGGACATACTTCGCCTCGATCACAAATCGTGTCTCCGATTTCAATCGAGTTAAGTCCAACAACTGCGGCGACGTCCCCAGCAGTAGCTTCGGGTACTTCGACTCGCCCCAAATTATCGAACGTTGCCACTGCAGAAACCTGAGCTGGCACCGATTGATTCCCATCCTTGATCAAGCTGACCGATTGGTTCGTACAAATCTTGCCCGCTTGAATTCGCCCGATCGCGATTCGCCCGACATACTCCGACCAGTCAAGATTCGTTACGAGCATTTGGAGCGGAGCGTCAGGTTTGACCTCGGGCCCCGGAACTTTTTCGAGCACCAAATCCAACAGAGGTTGCATGGAATCGCCGCGTACTGCGGGATCGTGAGTCGCATAGCCTTCGCGAGCACTCGTATATATAAATGCGAAGTCCTCCAGATGTCCTTCGCCTCCGAGGTCGACCAGCAATTCAAGCGCTTCGTCGAGCACTTGCCGAGCGCGCGCGTCTGGGCGATCGATCTTGTTCACTACGACGATAGGACGCACTCCCACTTCGAGCGCTTTCGACAATACGAATCGTGTTTGTGGCATTGGGCCTTCGGCCGCATCAATCAACACCAGCGCGCCATCAGCCATGCGCACCACGCGCTCCACTTCGCCACCAAAATCAGCGTGTCCGGGTGTATCGATGATATTGATTTTCACTCCCTTGTAGGGGAGTGCGATATTCTTCGCGAGAATTGTGATGCCGCGTTCGCGCTCTAGATCGTTGCTGTCAAGAATTCGCTCACCCTGAAGCTGAGAATCGCGAAACCTGCCGCTTTGGCGCAGCAAACAGTCGACCAACGATGTTTTACCGTGGTCGACGTGGGCAATGATGACAATGTTCCTAAGGTCAGTTCGACGCATTATTTCCGGGCTCACCTATCTCAAATTGATTCTGCACAGCAAATCCTAGTTAGAATCTAGCTCATTGTCCTTGGCAATCGCAAAGTTCTTAACCGGGCTAAAACCAGCATTTCAAGCTGACACGCCCAAAACCCAACGTTTCCGTTACCGGTTAATATTCTTGCCCAACACTGATATTTGGGGCGACGGCCCGTCAATATGGCTGTATCGAACTTCGCAGGAGGCAACATTCAAATATTTATGATAGGTGGCTAACCATGCGAATCACCATCGTTTTTTCCTTTTTGTTGTTGAGTATTCTTGCGGTTCTACCCGCATTCGCTCAATTGCGAGAACTTTCTAAGCCCAATCCGGCAGCGGTATGGCGCACGGCCCAGATCGCTTCCCTAGAATCGCAGCTCACTAATCAGAACCTAGATTCACGCTTGAAAACTGAACTCTCGGCTCAACGCGAGTGGCTGAAAAACTGGCAGCCAGGAAAATTGTCCGGCAATAGCCTCACGTCGACGAGCAACCCGTCGCCCAATTCTGTGGCAGAACCAACCATTGACCCAAGTAGTAATGCTCGCCAATTGCGGCAGCGACTGTTTGGGCCCAACGCACATCCGACTGTTCGAGATACTGAAGAACTTCAAAAGTTGCTGAACAGTCATGACCAAGATGTGGGCTTGCGCCAACTGCATCTCCATTGGTTGGACCAGCCTCAATATCGAATCGAATATCGTCGAGATATTGTCGAAGCATGCGATCGATTGGTAACGATTCTTGCAGGTCAGCCACAGTCCGCGCAGGTCAAATGGGCAACTGCTTATGCATGTTTTCGGCGCAGTAGAATTCGTATGTTGCCAATCGTGGGCGGCGAATCGCAGAAAAAAACGCCCAATCAAACAATCGACTCCTACGATCAATTACGCTCCGATCATGACGAAATTGTCAAGCTAATCGGCCGCGGGCATATTCCATTCGCTTCACTCGAAATTGCGATCATGCGCCAAGACGGCTGGTACGGTCAAGCACTGGGGTTACTTGAACGGGCTTCGCAAACCATAACAAAGCAAGAATTCCTTCGGTTGCGCCTCGAATTGCTGCAAAAGCTCCGCTGGCCCGAGCCAGCTAAGGAAATTGAACGATTGTTTGAAATCCCCGAAAGGGCCGAGCAAGTTCGAAACTAACGGTCTACTTCGCCCAACACCCAGTGCTTGCGATTCTACGCAAGCCGGAATTGACTAGCAATTTACAAGAAATATCGATCCAAAAAAATCGGAAATAATGTCGCATGCGGGGTATTATGTGGCGTTGTAAAAAGACGCGCTAGGCGTCATATTTTCTTTTTCTTGGTTCCCGGCTTGTATCGAGCACGTTGAAGCAATCCGTTTTCTAAGTGATCGACCAATCTGAAATCAAGCTGCACGAGCCCCCGTCATCCCGCGTGATCTTATCACAGCGGGATTATTTTCGATGCGACTTTGTGAAATACTTCACAATCCTAGTGTGGTAGTTGGCGGTTGTGTTGCAAAACCAGAAATTGAAGTAGCAAATTATGGTTGAGCGGTTTGAGATTTCGAAGGGGTTGTCGATCCCGATCGAAGGCGAACCAGATCCGAAAGTGGATGTGAAGCCCGTAGGTCAAGTTGGCTTGGTGGCTGATGACTATCCTGGGCTTCGTCCGACAATGTTGGTTTCCGAGGGCGACCAGGTAAAGCTGGGTCAGCCGGTGATGCTGGATAAGCAGAATGAAGGATTAGTGTTCACTGCGTCTGCCGCTGGGCGAGTTTGTGCGATTCATCGTGGTGCTAAGCGACGATTTTTGTCGCTCGTTATCGATGTAGCAGACGTAGAGTCGAAGCACGAATTTACAAGGTATGATGGCTCACAGGTGGTAAAGCTGTCGCGTGAGCAAGTTACTGAGCAAATCGCTCAAGCTGGACTTTGGACTGCGCTTCGCACTCGGCCCTACAGCAGGGTAGCGCCAGTGAAAAGTGTTCCTCAAGCAATTTTCGTAACTGCGATCGACACGAATCCTCTTGCAGTACAACCTGGCCCAATAATCCGCGAAAGCAGAGAGGATTTTGCTATCGGCCTGGCCGCTATTGGGCGATTGACCGATGGCCATGTATACGTTTGTCGGGCTGTAGGTGAAGAAACGCCTGGAGAGGGAATCGACAAAGTTCGCATTGCTGAATTTGCGGGCCCGCATCCCGCTGGGTTGGTCGGTACGCATATGCATTTTTTGAGGCCTGCGGGTCCTGGGCGTATAAATTGGCATTTGAATTACCAGGATGTGATTTGCATTGGACGGCTGTTCTCGAGTGGCTGCGTTGATCCAAGTCGCGTTATTTCGTTAGCAGGACCGGTGGTTGGGAAGCCTCGATATTTGAAATCTCGATTAGGTGCGTCGCTAGCGCAACTGACTGCCGGAGAGTTAGCTGCTGGAGAGAATCGAATCGTGTCGGGGTCCGTACTGTGTGGCCGGCAATTGCAAGAACCGTGCGGTTTCCTCAGTCGATACCACCTGCAGGTTTCTTGTTTGGCGGAAGGTAGGCAGCGCGAGTTGCTGGGTTGGCAGATGCCGGGTTTTGAAAAGTACTCGACAACAAAGGCTTTCGCATCGGCCTGGGGAGCACCTAAGAAGTTCTCGTTGACAACCTCAACTGAGGGCAGCGAACGTGCGATGGTGCCCATTGGAACGTACGAACGAGTAATGCCACTGGATATGTTGCCGACATTGCTGCTGCGTGCGTTGATCGTCAAGGATACCGTGCGCGCGCAAGAGTTGGGGTGCCTGGAATTAGACCCAGAAGATCTCTCGTTATGTACTTTTGTTTGCCCGGGTAAATACGAGTATGGAGAGATTCTGCGAGACAACCTGCTGATGATCGAGAAGGAGGGCTAAACGGTCCATGAAGTTTTTGCGTGACATGCTTGATCGAATGCATCCGCTGTTCGAAAAAGGCGGCAAGCTAGAAAAGCTATATCCGCTTTATGAAGCGGCCGATACATTTTTGTACACTCCCGGCCACGTAACCAAGGGCATGACCCATGTTCGTGATGCGCTGGATTTGAAGCGCATGATGACTATGGTCGTGATCTCGCTCATACCATGCACGCTATTTGGCATGTGGAATGTGGGTTATCAGGCAAACGTCGCAATGCAAGCGATGAAGGCTCAGGGTGTTGAGGCATCCCTGGATTGGCATCATGCGATTCAGAGTTCGCTCGGGCTTGGGTTTGATCCAGGTAGTTTGCTAAATAACTTTGTCTTGGGAATGATCTACTTTCTGCCGATGTATATCGTGTGCATGGCGGTCGGTGGAACTTGTGAAGTGATTTTCAGTATTATTCGCAAGCATGAAGTTAATGAGGGGTTTCTGGTAACTGGACTTTTGTTTCCATTAACTTTGCCACCAGATATTCCGCTTTGGCAAGTAGCGCTTGGAATAGCCTTCGGAGTCGTTATTGGGAAAGAAGTATTTGGTGGAACCGGTCGGAATTTCTTGAATCCTGCGTTAACCGCGCGAGCGTTTCTGTACTTTGCCTATGCGGGCCAAATTAGCGGCGACAAAGTTTGGACGGCTGCCAAGTATGTCGCGGCCGACGGCAAGGCTGATGGTTATTCAGGAGCGACAGCGCTGACCCATTTAGCACAAGCGGACATGAAGGTATACCCTAATGCGCTCGATTCGCTAAGTCATATTGCGACAACTGGCGGCGAGCAGGTCTGGGGATTCTGGAGTTCTGTGATCGGTACGGTTCCTGGCTCAATCGGTGAAACTAGCGTGATCGCTTGTTTGTTTGGAGCCGCAGTACTGATTGCGACCCGAATTGGTTCTTGGCGAATTATGGCTGGAGTTTGTATCGGTGCTCTGGCCATGTCATCGCTTTTCTATCTAGTCGGTAGCGACAGCAATCCGATGTTCCAGGTTCCACCTTGGTGGCATTTCGTGCTGGGTGGTTTCGCATTTGGAACAGTATTCATGGCCACGGACCCAGTCAGCGCCTCGCTTACGGAAACAGGTAAGTGGTATTACGGTGGGCTGGTCGGCGCGATGACTATTTTGATTCGCGTCGTGAATCCAGCGTTTCCTGAAGGGGTCATGCTAGCGATTCTCTTTGGGAACGTGTTTGCTCCGCTGATCGACTACTTTGTCATTCAAGCTAACATTAAACGAAGGGCCGCGCGATATGCTACCGGAACAGCGTGACTCAATCACCAATACTTTCGTCGTAACGCTCGTTCTATGCGTTGTGTGCTCACTGATGGTTAGCACTGCAGCCGTGGCGCTCAAGGAAGTGCAAAGCAAGAACAAGATCCTCGACAGGCAGCGCAATATTATTGCTGCCGCCGGACTGCACGAAAACCCGGACAGCATGTCCGCTACGGAGGTAACGGATTTCTTCAAACCCGAACGAATCGAACAGAAAATGGTCGATCTCGCCACGGGTAAGTATGCAGAAAATCCTGAAGTGACCGGCGAAAGCTACGACGAGCGCAAAGCGGCCAAAGATGAAAAAATGAACGCGACTATCAAGGGCGACCGATTCAATATCGGCATCGATAAACGCGAAAAATACGCGCGGGTATATCTCGTCAAAGGTAGCGACGGCAAACTGGAGCAAGTAGTATTGCCAATTTATGGTAAGGGGCTCTGGTCGACTATGTATGGCTTTGTCGCAATTCGAAGCGATTTAAAAACCATTAATGGCTTGACCTATTACGAACACGGCGAAACGCCAGGCTTGGGTGGCGAGGTCGAAAATAAAAAATGGAAGGCACTATGGAAAGGCAAACACATCTGGAAGGGCGAAATGGACGATGCCAATTTGCGAGTGGGTGTCGCCAAAGGAACACCGTCCGGTGAGAACGCCGAATACATGGTCGATGGATTATCCGGGGCAACCATTACCAGTCGGGGTGTCGATAGCATGCTCAAATATTGGCTGAGTAGTGATGCGTTCGGTCCGTTCCTAAAATCATTGGCTACGAACTAAGAGAAACTCCGATGGCTGAACCAACCGCAAAAGAAGTTCTGGTAACTCCCATCTTAAATAACAACCCCATCGCCCTACAGGTGTTGGGGATTTGCTCAGCCTTGGCGGTAACCACGAAAATGGATACGGCCTTGGTTATGAGCATCGCGGTCACACTGGTCACTGCGTTTTCCAGTGCGGCAGTTGCAGGAATTCGTCATTGGATTCCCAGCAGCATTCGCATGATTGTGCAGATGGTTGTGATCGCATCCCTGGTAATCGTCGTCGATCAGATTTTGAAAGCTTATTTCTTCCAGATCAGCAAGACGATGAGCGTTTTCGTGGGCTTGATCATCACGAACTGCATCGTGATGGGGCGGGCCGAAGGATTCGCCATGAAGAACACCGCTTGGCTTAGTTTTGTCGACGGGATCGGCAACGGTTTAGGCTACAGCGCGGTGCTGATGTCGGTAGCGTTCTTTCGGGAGTTTTTTGGTTCTGGATCGTTATTTGGATATCAAATCCTGTCTAAGATCACCGATGGCGGATGGTATAATCCCAACGGACTGTTGCTGCTTTCGCCCAGTGCATTCTTCTTGATTGGTATCTTGATCTGGATCTTGAGGACCTTCAAACCCGAGCAAATTGAAAGGGCCTAATTCGTGGATCTCCTCGAAAACTATCTGAGCTTATTCGTGAGGTGCGTATTCATCGAAAATATGGCCCTGGCCTATTTTCTTGGCATGTGCACTTTTATTGCCATTTCGAAGAATTTGAAAACGGCGTTGGGACTAGCCGTCGCTGTCACCGTGGTTCAGGCGATTACCGTCCCGGCCAATAATTTGCTCTATCAGTATCTTCTGTCCGATGGCGCGCTGAAGCACTTGCTGGGTGAAAGCTACGCGACGGTCGATTTGAGCTTCTTAGGATTTATCAGCTACATCGGCGTAATTGCGGCGATCGTGCAAATTCTCGAATTGTTTCTCGACCGATTTGTGCCATCGCTGTACAACGCGCTGGGGATTTTCTTGCCATTGATTACAGTCAATTGCGCGATCCTGGCTGGTTCGCTATTTATGGACCAGCGAGCTTACGATTTTGGAGAAAGCGTGGTCTACGGAATCGGTTCGGGATTCGGATGGGGACTTGCCATCGTCGCTTTAGCGGCCGTACGCGAAAAACTAGCGTACGCAAATATCCCTATCGCGCTTCAAGGATTGGGGATTACGTTCATTACCGTGGGACTGGTCGCAATGGCGTTTATGGCCTTTTCCGGGATTCAGATTTGAAACCTCAGGGCGAGTGCATTGTCATGCATTCAACCCACGGATGCTGCTGTTAGAGAAATCTTCGCAAGGCTGGTCAAGCACTTAATCAACACTGCTGATATTTGGATTGGTACCGATGTCTGGACTATCGTTAATTCTCCTGGGAGTGTTTTTTTTCACCGCGATCGTTGTCGGCTTGGTCGTCCTGATTCTGGGTGCGAAGAAGATATTGGTCGCGTCCGGTAACGTGAAGATCGTTGTCAATGACAGCAAGACACTGGAAATTCCATCGGGCGGAAAACTGTTGGGATGTTTGGCAGATAATGGCATTTTCGTATCCAGCGCCTGTGGTGGAGGCGGAACATGTGCGCAATGCAAAGTGCGTGTTCTGGACGGCGGTGGTGAAATTCTTGCCACCGAACGAACTCATATAAGTAACGCCAAAGCTAAAGAAGGTTATCGCTTGAGCTGCCAAGTGGCCGTCAAGCAGGACATGAAGATC
>SYJV01000389.1 GCA_005798335.1 Planctomycetaceae bacterium
AAACGGTACGCGACCAATGAAGCGTCGCGGCCAGTTGCGATCCGGCAGGCAAAATAAACTGGCTCAACGGCGATAACTGGCTTTCGTGGACATCGATCCATCCTTCCAGTCGCTCGATATGTTTAGGCGAAAGCAACTTGGTTCCGCGAGCCTCGGGCTGTGGAGTCGCGAGTTCAGCTCCGATCGCAAACAAGTCGTGTTGAATAGAAGCGAGAATCGATTCAATCTTCGGTGCTTCCGGACTGGACCATGTCGGATCGTCGTGTTGTGCGTGAGCTGCCGCTACGCCTAGAACAGAGTTCAATTCGTCAACAGAACCAAAGGCATGGATGCGCGCATGGTATTTGGCAACGCGCGGTCCGCCAAACAATCCCGTGGTGCCATCGTCGCCAGACTTGGTATAGATTTTCATAAGTACCAATAATTGAGGAAAAAAAACCAGTCAGAAAAGAGAAATGCAACCGATTTGCTCGCCCGGAGCAGTCAAACGGCGTTGAATTGACTAATTGGCTTGTTAGTCAATTGCTTGTCCCGAATTGAAAGTTAACTCCAAACGGATATCTTCAGTAACAGTCTTTGGCGAGCGGCAGAAGGAAATTTACCAATACAAGCCCGAAGCGCAAGCGAGTGCGTCAATCCAGGCGTATGTCAATCCAGGCTCTCACTCGCTTGCGCTTCGGGCTTGAACTGGTATATTCCCATCTGCCACTCGCCTTTGCAAAACAAAGGGTAACACACAGCGTGGACAGTTGTCATGGAGACCAAGCGATGTCCCTCAAGATTGCCGCAGCGGGATTTCTGCTGATCGCTCGTGAACCGCTGCCAAGTTTCTTGTTGATGCGACATCGAGATCGATGGGATTTACCCAAAGGGCACGCGGAGAATGGTGAAAGTCTGCTAGAAACTGCTTTGCGAGAAACGCACGAGGAAACTGGTATTGAAATTAGGCATGTTGCTCCCGACCCAGATTTCCGATTTCAGCTAGAGTACCGCGTGCGCAACGCCAAACGCGGCACATACGACAAGCAAGTGACTTATTTCTTGGGTTATCTCCAGAACGAGATGCCGGTTTCCCTTACCGAACATACTGGATACCGCTGGTGGCGCTGGCCTGCCGAGCGTCCGATCCAAGCCAAGACAATCGACCCGCTCCTAGCCGCGGTGCGCGAACACCTGGGAAAGTACCCCGATCGGTTACAAATTCCGGGCTGCCAGTCGCAGACGATAGAGGCAAGATCCGATCCAACGGCACGTTAGTTGGTTAAGCCCGTTCCACGGCGCTTGCGATCGTGAAATAGCAAAGCCTTGCGGCGCACTTTCTGAAGTGAATTGAGTAACTCTTGAGCATCTCGGAATCGCTTTTGAGGTCGAATGTCAAGCGCGCGACGAATGATGTCGACCAGTTCGGGATGTGCTTTGCGTTTCAGTGACGCATAACCTGGATAAGGCCATTCGAATGGCCATTCTGGCAAAGTGCCGGTGAACATGCGGTAGATGATCAACCCAAGTGAAAACACGTCACTCTTGGAACTCGGACGTCCCATGGCTTGTTCGGGTGCCATATAGCCAACTGTCCCCGAACCAGAACCGATGACAGTTTTCTGAGCGACTTTAGCGATTCCAAAATCCGTTAATTGCAATCGACCGTCGGGCAGCAAAATCATGTTCTCGGGTTTCAAGTCGCAATGAATAATCTTCATCCGATGCGCATATGCTACTGCCGCTGTCATCTGCAGCGAAAGATCGAGCGCCGTATCAAAAGCCATACGATTGCGCAGTCGATCGCTTAAGGGTTTTTCGCCTAACCGGGACGCTATCACAAACCGTCCTTCGATAAAGCTGGCATCCTTCAGTGGCATGATATTGGGATGATCTAACCGAGCTACCATTCTGGCTTCACGCTGAAATGACTCCAGCATCTTTGGAGTCACAAATTCATTATGGGGCATTTTCAGGGCCACCCGCACACCTTCGATCGTATCCATCGCTTGATAAACGAAGGCAAAGCCACCCTGCGCCAATCGGCGTTCAATTCGATACTTGCCAAAACGTTGGCGGGCTCGCAATTGATGAGAATTCTTGCGGTGTTTGACCATCTCCGAATTCAATGCAATCATCGCTTGTGGGACTCTGGCTGGCTGGTGAAAGTGACCGAAGTGTAATTCGCCATAGCAAAATCAACTGGGGCACTCAATGCTCAAGAATAGCTTATTTCGGATGAATGATGTTCAATTCTGCTTTAACAACGATTGCGATTTCAACTTTTCTAGCCTGCGAGCCCCGTTGGCGATGCCAGTTAGAGGTCTCTGCAAAACGCATTTTCAGTGGCGAGAATTTTCGAGCTCGGTATCTTTCTCTGAAAGCCGCCTTCGCCGTTATCGGCTGAATTCTCCTAAAAACTACGATCAAATGCTGTGCATGTGTGGAGTCGATGATTCATATCGATGCGGCGTACTTTGTCTTGGAAATTTCGCAGGAACATTGTCCACAGCGAGGAAACCTATAAGTTGAACCGTAATGAGCCAGCTATTTCGGGTGCCATGGCAATTAAGCTGAAGCATAGGCTGGGCTGATATTTGAGTTGAACAAGCCGCTACAACGCCTGAACGTAGCTGTACTTTATTAATAATTAATAAACGCTAGAAATCGCTTAAAACTAAATTAAAAAGAGCCAAGTCTCTTGTCTGGGGAATTAGGGCGAACGACAATGACTCCAAATTGACCTATCTCCCGATGCTTTCCGACTGCCCACTTCTGCATCTGAAGTGTGCCGTAGTTTCTAAAAGAACGGGCATTAACTCTAGGGAACTAGATCTTTCTGCGCTGCTCGATCTGCGTATTAGTTACCGCGATGCGACTCGCAAAGGTCTCTTACCGTGCTTCCGTTGGCGTGCGCTCTCTATTTCCAGAGGCAGCTTCGTTCACTGCGCTCTGCCCAGAAGAATGTAATTCGCAGGCGAGCGAGAAAATTCCTTCGTAGCTTCGATCGAAGAGTACGAGTCGCGAATGGTTCTGGCAGGCGATGTTGCCTGTTTGCTGGTCGGGATGTGTTTGTATGCGGCCCAATCAACTGGTGGCGGGAACGCCGTCATTCTCATCGATAGTCCCGCAGCCATCAAAACCCGCACTTCGGGCACCAGTGTTGGCGCGGCTAGTGTGACGTCCTCTGCCCAATCGATCATCTCGGCACGGTCTTTTCACGCGAACTAAAGGCAAGAGCTTCAAATGACACGAAAAGTTATTCGTAATCGATTGCGATTTCTCAAGCGGTCCATTTGCCGGAGCCTGTTCCGTTCACAATTCATGAGGCTTTCTGTCTCGCCGCGACGAATGCGGATTGAATCGCTCGAGGACCGACGGCTGTTGGCTCTTTCGCCCATTAGCGTGCCCGAAGCGGCTGCGCTACGCGACACGGCGGTTGCGATCGGCGGTTTTAGCGCAAGGCTGGAAGACTTCGGAGCACTCGCAAAAAAATCAATGTCCCGCTTAACTGCTGGGTTTGAGGATTCTGGATTCTAGTTCTTTCAGCAGCCTCATTCGCTTTTTTTTGAGCGACTTTTCGCCATGATGCGGTGGCGTTGCTGCGATGCTATCTGGCTGGACGGCGTGATGG
>SYJV01000390.1 GCA_005798335.1 Planctomycetaceae bacterium
CTAATGTCGTGAGGTGAAACTTGCCGCTCGCGTCCGACTTAGCAGAGGCCGCGCGTCCATCGGATTCCGGGTTGAATACGAGGTCGGCACCCTCTATGGGTTTGCCCTTATAGGTCACCGTGCCGGATACTGGCACCAGTCCACTCAGCCCGGTTTTGCTACAGCCAACCAGTGACACCGACGTCACCATTAGACCGAAACTGAGCATTAGCTGAGCAAGCATCGGGCAAGAAATGAGTGTCGCCTTTCGCTCCGCGAAAGTAGCGTTAAGTATTTCTTTCGCGGAGCGAAAGACGACAATAAAAATCCGCACGATGCTAAGTGTCAGGTATCCCATGTGCGAAGTACCCGAAGGGCGAATTCCTCGTAAAAGGTACCTGACGCTGAATTCCCGATCGTTACTAACACACATGCGAAACATTTTCCACGCCTAGATTCTATGGGAAGCCGATTACTGCAGGAACGGGAGGCTGACAACGAACGTGGGATAAGCTTCCAGCTTGTCAACCTGTAGCTGAGTTTCGCCATTCCTTGCACAAGATATTGACAAGCTGGAAGCTTATCCCACGTTGAACCGTATTGCGTCTAATCAATGCTTTGAAACATTATTCCACGTTGGCTACCTCGCCACCATCCTTCGTACCAAGAGCGCCCCAAACGCCGTACGCGGAAGGACCGGAGAAGGCTTGATTCACAGCGCCCAATCTGGTTGCAAGATTGCCGGTGTCGATCGTATCTGAGACAAACCTTACAGAGCCATCCATGAAGACCGTGTTCACACCGCCTGTGTGGTAACTGCTTGCGGTCCACATCACGGCTGTCCAGTCGTGATTCTGCTCAGCGCAGGATGGCCCGTTGGGACCTATGATTGTACTGAATTCGGCGCGTCCGGCCCAATTCCAACTGTTGGACGTACTGCGAAATGCACCTACTTGCACACTGGTCGCAAATTGACCACCCGTGCCAACCGCATTGCGGCAGAGCACAGGTTGTCCATTGGGCTTGCTTACGGCAGGATTGACGATCCCAACACCGCCGCGAATGGACCGTGTGGCGGCACCAGGGATAGCCTTTTCCGAAATCGCAATCGTGTTGGAGGTGCCATCGGTAATGCTGGAAAACTTAACTCGGCCCGCGTCCTTCCAGGTGACCCAAGAAGTGTAGAGTATTCCAACGTGAAATGGACCGCGAGTGGCTGGTTCGCCCCACCAACCCACAAAGTCACCGTGGCTGACAACGTAACTCTTCGGCGGAATATTTCGGTCGACTGCTGAAGACTCTGGGTCTGAAGGGCATGTAAACGTCGGTACCCTGCTTTGCCATGGCGTATAGTTTGCATTACTCGGCATCGCACCCCAAGCATGAAAATTCGCGCCATTGTAAGTTCCGGGCGAGCTTATCATGTTGTAAAGCGCAGTCTGCTCGATAAACGGGAGTAGGCGCGGCAAGGCACCGATCATCGGAGAAATCCCGGGAAGCGTGCCTTCGGCGATACCTCCAATTCGATGTGGAAACGTCTCGTTGTTAGCGCTGGCGTAATTGTGCAACGCCAGTCCAAGCTGTTTCAGGTTATTCGAACACTGCATTCGGCGCGCTGCCTCTCGAGCAGCTTGAACGGCAGGTAATAGCAAACCCACCAAGACTCCAATAATTGCAATAACGACCAGCAATTCCACTAGCGTAAAGCCTGACGAGCATTTGCTTCGCATTTTTTTCTCCGTTGAAGAAAAGACCGATAGAACTCCGGAAGGATTTGACCATAAAGGCTCCAGCCACGCAATTATGACTGCTTTTGCGCGTGTTGATTGATCGTTAACGACATTTTTTGGGCCAAAATCGCCAAGCCCGGATTAGTCATAACCCGAAGCGTGAGCGAGGGACGCATGGCAAATCCCTCGCTCACGCTGCGGGTTACAAAACGCAGTATGCATGTCACCGAATCATGAGTTCGGGAGGCTACCAGCCTTCTTTTGGTACTCCTTGGGTGACTTGCCAATATGCTGGCGAAAGTGACGATTGAAATTGCTTTGGTCACAGAATCCGAGCATGTTGGCAATACTAGAAATCGTTTCACGACCATCTTTCAATAGTTCGCAACTTTTGCGAATACGGCACTTCATCCAGTAGGTTCGAGGACTCATGCCCAACGATTGGCGAAAGAGTCGCTCGACTTGCCGAACCGAAAGAAAGCACTTGTCGGCAAGTTGCTCCAGGGCCGGAAATTGGACCGGCACTGTTTGCAACAACTGGATTGCGGGCATGATGCTCTGAGCGGCCGGACTGAGAGTTTCAAGGTCGACCCGCGCGGCTTGTATGGTACCCATGACGCCTATCACTTTTCCTCGTTCGTTCTTCAGCGGATACTTATTGGTCAAGTAGAAACCTGGAAGCCCAACTTCGTCAAACCACAACTCGAGAATGCCGAGTTTTGGGCGTCCTGTTTTCATCACCCACTTGTCGTCTTCGACATAGCGATTGGCCCATGTTCCTGGAGTCAATTCCTCGTCGGTTTTACCGATCATTTGACTGTCTTGTTGAAGGCCGTGATGGGCCAGCAATCCTTGGCTGAAAAACAGGGTTTCACCGTCCAGATTCTTGGCAAAGAAATGGATATCACCCAAAGCATCGAAGACTCGATGAAAATGGCTATCGGCCGCGATTTCGCGAATGAGTGAGAGTCGCTTCTCCTCCCAAGATTTGTCGATTCTTTTGCTCATGGTCTAACCAAGTCTAGCCCAATTCATCCTCTTACACGCAGAGATTCGCCGAGTTGTTTTTTGAGCAAACGCACGGTGTCGAGAGCGTCTTCAGTCTCCAAGCGGCGCGGCGGGATTTCGCTCGGGTGCGGGCGCGGCTGGCCTCCAGGGCCTTCAAATTCCACTTCGATCCATTGTATCCAAAGTCGGAGACCAGGCGGAGTCAGGGTATGGATCGCAGTACGCTGGTGGTACTGCTCAACTTCACGTTGCAACGCGCACTGCACTGGGAGGCCGTCAACAAACCTCGCCTGCCGCAAAGAACTAGCCGATCGAATCGGTTTGTGCGATACTTATGTCGTTGAATTTCCCACGCGCAATTCTGGAATGTCGAAGCGACCCAAGCGGCACGACAAATTGCGTACTTCTACAAAGTTTTGACGAACCGTCGGCATTACGGCGACAAAATTTCGATGCCTTGTCGGTCAGTCCGAGCCTTCTTGATCAACTGCGAATCGAGACCAGCGACGCGAATCATGCACGCGCAACCTTTGCGGCGACAGATGATCGGCACCCATTTCACAGCGTCAACTTCAAAAGATCGATGCTCCAAGTCGACCCACAGAAAATCGACTCCGCTATCGACGGTAAACTTTGTGAGCATGTCTGAGGCATCTGGAAGACTGGCTCCCCAAGCGGCTTGAGAATTGGCCAAAAGTTTTTTTACGCGGTTTTCGAACACTATAGTTGTCCAGTTGGTGATTTCGCGCCGGTTCGCAGGTTCGGTCAAATAGTCTACGAGCCATTCGATTACGTTGAGGAATGGGACGGCATAGTAGGACCATTTGCAAGGCTGATCAACCCCCAACGGAGTTCCGCATTGA
Organism: Planctomycetaceae bacterium; assembly: GCA_005798335.1. Taxonomy (GTDB): domain Bacteria; phylum Planctomycetota; class Planctomycetia; order Pirellulales; family Pirellulaceae; genus Aureliella. The sequence goes on from SYJV01000390.1 coordinate 3,581, forward strand.
AGCTAAGACGGCAGAAGATAAGATAAGCTGCGAATCCACCGACTCGAAACATCGACTGGGGAAACTTTTGGCGTCGATCATAACTTGGTCACCGGCACCGGGAG
>SYJV01000391.1 GCA_005798335.1 Planctomycetaceae bacterium
ACAAGTCGTCAAGTCGGCGCGCGTCATGAAAAAAGCTGTGGCTTATCTGATGCCTTTTATGGAAGAGGAAAAGCGACAAAGTGGAATCGTGGGCAAGAGCGGTCGCGGCAAAGTGCTGATGGCGACTGTCAAAGGAGACGTGCATGATATCGGTAAGAACATCGTCGGAGTTGTGCTCGCCTGCAACAATTTCGAAGTGATCGATCTGGGCGTCATGGTGTCATGCGAAAAAATACTGGAGACTGCGATCCAAGAATCGGTCGATGTAATTGGACTGTCTGGCCTCATCACACCCAGCCTGGATGAGATGGTGCACGTAGCCCGCGAAATGAAAAGACGCAAGCTGAACATTCCGGTGCTGATTGGCGGTGCCACAACCAGCGCCAAACACACGGCAGTCAAGATCGCTCCGCAATACGATCATGAAGTCGTGCACGTGCTGGACGCCTCGCGTTCCGTGGGCGTAGTCGAAAAACTGTGCAATCGAGAATCCCGGCCATCGTTTAACCGAGACAACCGCGAATTGCAGGTTCAGTTGGTTGCCAGTTATCAAGCTCGTCAAACCAAACTGGTTCCGTACCGTGAAGCGTGCGACAAGAAATTTCGCTGCGATTGGGGACAAGTGGAAATATGCCGCCCCAGTTTTACTGGCACCAAGATCCTGCAAGATTATCCGCTTGAGAAGATTGCCCAGTTCATCGACTGGTCACCATTTTTTCAAGCTTGGGAATTAAAGGGCAAGTTCCCGAAAATTCTCTCTGACGAAACCTATGGTGCCGAAGCGAGCGAACTGTATGAGAACGCTCAGCAGATGTTGCGCAAGATTATCGCTGATAAAAGCATTCACGCCCAAGCCGTGTACGGATTTTGGCCCGCCGCCAGCGTCGGCGACGACGTTGTACTGTATCGCGATGAATCCGCTCGAACTGAATTGACGAGGTTTCATTTCTTGCGACAACAGTGGGAACGAAAAGGGCAAGACGATTTTCGATCACTGGCCGATTACATTGCTCCAGTCGATTCAGGTCGAACGGATTTTCTAGGCGCGTTCGTGGTGACTGCGGGCGAGGGTGCGGATGAATTAGCGAGGAAATACCAGGTCCAAGGTGACGACTACAATGCGATCATGGTGAAGGCCTTGGCCGATCGATTGGCCGAAGCGCTGGCCGAGCTGCTACATCGACAGGCCCGACTTGATCTCAAGTATGGAGAACGTGAAAATCTCAGCTATGAAGAACTGATCGACGAAAAGTATCGTGGGATTCGCCCTGCACCTGGCTATCCCGCTTGCCCCGACCATACCGAGAAAGCGATCTTATTCGAATTGCTCGACGCCCAAAGCGCGACCGGCGTCAAACTCACGGAATCGTTTGCAATGTGGCCAGCAGCCAGTGTCAGTGGGTTTTATTTCTCGCACCCGGACGCAAGGTACTTCGCCGTAGATCGCATTACGCAAGACCAAGCGCAGGACTATGCCAAGCGCAAAGGTATGTCTCTGAGAGAAATTGAACGCTGGCTGGGACCGAATCTGGGCTATGAACCGGGTTAGAAGTTAGCTAAGGGATCGCGCGTTCAAAATTCAAAATTGACGGAAGGTGAACGCGGGCAGTACGCCAAACGATTTGCCCGCCAATTCATAATTTTGAACGCGCGATCCCTTTGGCCAGGCGCAAGGCCAAGATATTTGGCAATAATGCTTGCACCGATTCTAAGACGCCGATTTGAGCAGGTAGTAGGAGGTGCTAACGATTCTCTGCTTTGGCGCACTAAGAGTTAGGAAATTAGAACATGTGCTGGATTTGGAAACTTGGTATTTAGGAATAACTAATGGAATCGAATCCCTCGCAGGAGCTTTCTGGGCAACCCGCCGAGCATGGATCACAAGATCGCGACGAGCGGCCAGATTTGCTGGCAGATCGATCCTTTTGGGGAATCAATCTGACCCAATTCTTGGGCGCATTCAACGACAACGTCTACAAACAATTGGTGTTGTTGCTCGCATTGCCAACTGCCGCTGCTGCCTCGGACATGCAAGGCTGGGCGACGTTCACGTTTTCGTTACCGTTCGTGTTGTTCAGTCCATTTGCGGGCTATCTTTCCGATCGTTTCAGCAAGACACCGATCATCGTGTACTGCAAAGTCGCAGAGATCGCGGTCATGTTGCTTGGCATGTTGGCCTTTCTGTTCTACCAGTCGTGGGGCATGCTGGGAACCTGGACGGTTCTGTTTCTGATGGGCATGCACAGCACTTTTTTTGGACCCGGGAAATATGGCATTTTGCCTGAATTATTTCGCCCCAAAGATCTGGCCCGCGCGAATGGCTTGATTCTGATGGCGACGTTCTTGGCGATCATTTTCGGCGTGATTTGTGCAGGTGGCCTGTTCGATGCAACTGTGGTTAAGAACGAGCAGGGTGAAGTCGTGGGCATGGGCCAATTGTGGATTGGTTCGCTGATTTGTGTTGCGATCGCGGTAGCAGGAACGTTGACATCGACGTTTATCGGACGCACGTCTGCCGCACAGCCCGAAGCTGTGTTAACGATTCGCGATTTTGGGATCAGCAAAGAAATTACCGATCTGTTTAGGCACGATCGACCTTTGCTGGTGGCCCTGCTCGTGTCGTGCGTCTTTTGGATGGTCTCCTCGATCACCATGCCGACAGTCAATCGACTGGGTGTGGATATGCTGAAATTGAGCATGGCGAACACGGGTACTTTGGTCGGAATGATTGCGGTCGGTATCATGTTGGGAGGTCCGCTGGGTGGATGGCTGTGCCGTAAGTTTTCCAATCATCGCCTCGTGACGACTGGGCTGTGGGGGATCGTGTTCAGCCTGACGTTGCTGGGAGTTTGGCAAAGTGGCGAAAATGGCGATCAACTTTGGTTGAGTTCCGGCGCTTGCCACGTAGTGCTGATCGGGCTTGGAGTGTCCGCCGCGATTTATTCGATTCCCCTACAAGTTTTCCTGCAGGAGCGACCGCCCGCGGCACTGAAGGGACGCATGATCGCCACGATGAATCAAGCGAACTTTGCGGGTATGTTAATCGCTGGCCCGTTGTACCAGCTTTTCGAGCAAATCTCGCGCTGGATGTCATGGCCGGTCAGTTCGGTTTTCTTCATGATAGCGTTGTTGGTCCTGCCGCTGGCCATTTTCTATCGCCTTGGCGATCAGCCCACCAATGCGTTGCAGAGTCAGTAAGACCGTTTCGCAAAAGTCCCGTAGGGACGAAATGTCGGTAGAACAGCCTCGGCGTGATGCATTTTGTCCCGTAGGGACAGCCTGTCGGCAAAAAAACGAAGGCGCTACACGATTGCGCCCGTCGATATCAGAAAGGACGAACACCCATGACGGCCAGGCCCGTTATTGAATCGATTGAACGCCAATTCCGTCGCGTCATCCCCATCGTAATCGTCATCCTTGTGGCCAGTTGTGCCAGTAAATTGCTGGCCGAATCGTCGCGGCCCAATATCGTTTTGTTCATAGCCGACAACTGGTCTTGGCCACATGCCGGCGCGCTTGGCGATCGCACGGTGCAGACCCCCGTTTTTGATCGCATTGCCAACGAAGGCATGTTGCTGACGCGAGCGTTCTGCCCGGTGCCGTCTTGCTCGCCGACTCGCGCATCTATTCTGACAGGTCGCGCCGCGCACCAACTTGAGGAAGCGGCCAGTCTGTGGAGCCCATTTCAGAATAAGTTCAAGGTCTTCACCGAGTATTTGCGGAGCGCGGGTTACGAAGTTGGGTTCACTGGCAAAGGGTGGTCGCCCGGTCGCTTTCTCGAGTACGGTTGGTCGGAGAACCCAGTCGGCAAAGAGTACCCGAGCTTTGCGGAATTCATGGCCGTGCGCGACAAGTCTAAGCCGTTCTTTTTTTGGAATGGAAATACAGACACCGCACTATACAAATGGCGCTGGGAGGCCGCAGATTGGGACGGCATCGACGCAAGCACTTTGACGATCCCGCCCTACTTGCCCGATGTTCCGGCAGTTCGTGAGAGTTTAATGGCCTACTACGCGGCCGTTCGTCAAGTGGACCGGGCCGCTGGACAAGTGGTCGATCGTCTGCAAGATGATCAACTGCTCGACCAGACGCTGTTGATTTATACCAGTGACAATGGTTGGCAAATGCCGCGCGGTTTGGCGAACTGTTATGACACTGGCACTCGCGTACCGATGGCGATTCGATGGAAAGGCAGAATTGCGGCCAGCAGTTCGTCACCCGACTTCATCAGTCTGACCGACCTAGCTCCTACGATTTTGGAAGCGGCAGGTATTGATTGCCCTGCCGCAATGACTGGCAGAAGTTTCTTGAACATCCTGCACGGCCAGAGTGACTCGGAAGCGCGAGACCACGTCTTCGTCGAGCGCGAACGTCACGCCAACGTGCGCAAGGGCGACCTCAGTTATCCGATCCGAGGAATACGCACGGAAGACTTTTTGTATCTGTGGAACATGCGTCCCGATCGCTGGCCCGCGGGTGACCCCATCGGACACGTAGCGGTTGGCGACTTCGGCGATGTCGACGGCTCGCGAGCCAAACTTTTTATGGTTGCACAATCGAGTGCACCGGAGGTGAAACCATTTTTCGACTTGAGCTTTAGCAAGCGACCGGAAGAAGAGCTGTACGATTTGCGATCCGATCCGCATCAATTGAGAAACGTCGCGGCCCAATCCGCTTACGCGCCAACGCTAAACAGGCTGCGAGAACGAGTACGACAGTGGATGCGAGACACGCATGATCCACGAGTTGATCCAAGTTTCGATGGCTGGGACAAATATCCATATTTTGGCGGTAATTTTCGCGACCGCGACGCAGTTCGCAAAGCAAAAACTGCTAGATAAGTCAGGCTGGCATCGGGAATTATTGCCTTGCGGCTCACGATACGTGAATAAAGATTAACACTTAAATGCCTCCGTTGGACATTCAATGCGCGGTGAGGTAAGACTTTCTCCTCGGTGCGTGAGTTTTGAATCTCTGTGCGTGACGATTCTTCAGGCATTGTGCCCGAGTTTCCGAACCGCGATTCATTGCTTTTTGAGGACGTTGGTATGAAAACCGTAATTCGATCGTGCTTGGCTGTTGTGGTTTGTGCAACTTTACTAGTTTTCGCGTCGCCCGCATTTGCACAAGGGCGAGGAGCTGGGCGAGGCAAACTGAGTGGAGCAAAATTGGAAATCGACCACAGCCCGCTCTTTCCTCGACGTCCCAATAACTAAATTGGCAAAGACTCTACTACTCGAAAACCCTCTCACGTGCGGCCCTCATGGGTCGCATGTGTCGTTTTAGGCGAGCGGCAGATGGCAATTTACCAAGGCCTCAGCGAATACAAGCCCGAAACGCAAGCGAATGCGTCAATCCTGGCATACACTCGCTTGCGCTTCGGGCTTGTGTTGGTAAGAAACTATCTGCCGCTCGCCTTACGGCTTGAGTTTCAACTTTATATCTCATTGAATGCATAATAGGCAAAGAAGCTACGCAGCGATTATGCGACTATGTTGAAAAAATTTCGCTCTTTACCCCGCAGTCGTTGATTGTCAGAATACGTCCGCTGTTTCGCCATTTATCGGTGGAAAATAGGTGATGGGCGGCGCACGGATGGATCGGACGCCATAATTCTGCTGGATGCAGGCCAACACCATCACGCCAAGTCTCGAGCAAGGAGTGCTGTATCAATGAAAGTACGAATTCTAGTTGCCGCAGTCATGTGCGGTTGTTTGGTTGCGACATCTGCGGCATTTGGTCAACAACCCGCTCAGACGCAGGCCGCCGGCGCTGCGTCCCGACCGTTTATTTTCGTGGACCTTGGCTTCATCCTTCAGAATCATCCGACGATGAAAAAGGAGATTGAAGCAATTCAAACCAACATGAAAAAAGTGGATGAAGAATTCGCTGCCAAGCGAGACAGAATCATGGCAGACATGAAGGCGCTGGGTGAAAATTACACGGAAGGCAGCCCCGAGTACCAGCGGAAGGAAAAATCCATTGCAGACGCCGATACTCAGTTTCGACTCGAAATCGTTCGCCAGCGCAAAGTATTTGATGAAGCTCGTGCAGAAGTCCTGGCAAGAGTGCACGCTCAACTTACTGGTTTGCTCAAGCATGCCTGTGAGTACTACGGAGCAGCAGCCGTGCTGCGTTGCTCCAGAGAGAAAGTTGACCCCAAGAAACCGAACACCATCGAGTTGGCAATGAGCCAAGAAGTGTTCTATTTCAACCCCAATTACGATCTGACCGACTGGGTGCTGTCATCAATTCAACCTCAACAACCTCAACAAACTCAAGCCACGCAGGCCGCCGCAGCCAATAGCGCCACTCGGCCAGGAACGCAAGTTCTGAAGTAGGTTTATCGACAGCGATTTTTTGATACCTCGCGTTCACTATGCACGCTTGAACGCGAGGTATTCCCATATTCGACAATTACTAAACTTCAATACTCGACACGGTCAACCGTGCTCACAGACAGGGAAGTCATGCGGGCAACTCGATTTCAGCACACCATCGGTCGCCCCTGTCAGGTCAGTGGTCGTGGATATTGGAGCGGTCAACCGATCACGCTGACCTTCCTGCCCGCCAAGCCGCACACGGGAATCGTTTTCGTGCGGACCGACCTCAAGGAATGCCCCAGTGTCCCCGCAGTTGTGGATTATCGCGTGGACATGCCGCTGCGCACGCGGCTGGCGCAGGGTACCGCCATGGTGGACATGGTCGAGCACGTGCTGGCGACTCTGCTGGCCCTGCAGATCGACAATGTCGAAATTCATTGCACCAATTGTGAAATGCCGAGCTTGGACGGGAGCAGCCACGCCTACGCGCTGGCGCTTGCGTCGGTGGGCAAACGTCTACAGTCAACTGAACGCGCGCAGTTTCAAATCGCCGAACCTCTGCGCATCGGCAACGACCATCAATGGATAATGGCACTGCCGGGCAACGCATCCGAACTGACAATTGAATATCGCTTGGATTATGGCGCGAAAAGTCCGATCGGCCAGGCGGTGTACTCCGCTCTCGTTACCGAACAAACTTTCTTGCAAGATCTTGCTCCGGCGCGAACCTTTATCACCATCGCAGAAGCTGAGCAATTACAGCAGCAAGGACTAGCTCGGCACGTTACTCCGCGCGACTTGTTGGTATTCGATCAAGCTGGCCCTATTGATAACTCACTAAGATTTCCCGATGAATGCGCGCGGCACAAAGCCCTCGATTTGCTCGGTGATTTGGCACTGGCGGGCGTAGACATCCGAGGCAAAATTGTCGCCTTCCGCAGCGGCCATCAACTAAACGGCAGCTTGGCACAAGCATTGAAGAACGCATATGCCGCACAAACTCGACTTCGAAAGGCAGTATAGGTTCGCTGAGAACAGACTCAGATCGCAACTAGGAAAACTCGATCACTAACCCTCGACTCCATCACTGCCGGAATTTATTCCGATCAAGCGGGACTTTGGAGCGAATCACATTTGTTTTGGAAAGCCCCATTCCTATGGCCACGATTATTGCACATACCGCCGTGGTAGACCCTCGCGCCGAATTGGACGACGAAGTTCGCGTTGGCCACCATTGTGTCATTGGCCCACACATCAAGATTGGTCGCGGCACACGATTAGAAAACAACGTTACCCTTACCGGTCACACGATCATTGGTCGAAACAACCATATGTTCCCAGGCGTGGTGATCGGTGCCGAGCCCCAGGATTTGAGTTACCAAGGTTCGCCAACACAAGTCATCATCGGAGATTCCAACGTATTCCGCGAGTCCGTAACGATCAACCGCGCGACGGAAAAGGAAGACGGTATCACATCGGTGGGGAGCAATTGTTACATGATGACGTGCAGCCACGTGGCGCACGATTGCAAAGTCGGTGACCGCGTGATCATGGCCAATAACGTCATGCTCGGTGGTCACGTGCATGTCCAGCACGATGCAACGCTGTCCGGCGGCGCCGCCGTGCACCACTTTGCTTCGATCGGTTGCTACAGTTTCGTCAGCGGCCTCAGCCGAGTACTGCACGATGTACCGCCGTACATGTTGGTCGAAGGCTTTCCAGCGCGCCCGCGCACGGTAAATGTCGTCGCACTCAAACGCAAGAACTTCTCCACCGAGGCCATCAAGGCGCTGATGGAAGCATATCGATTGCTCTACCGCTCGCGAGTTGGTATGGAACACGCACGCGAAATTCTGACCGGCAATGGTAAGACTCTGCCGGAGTTAGAAGTACTGTTTGAATTCATCGAGGATTCTCAACTCGGTCGCCATGGACGTGGTCGAGACCGGAGGAAAGCAGCGTGAGCACATTGCGTCTGGCGATCATCGGCGGCGGACATTTGGGGCGCATTCACGCCAAATTGGCCAAAGGGAACGAACAATTCGATCTCATCGCGGTAGCGGAACCGTCAGAAGCAGCCTGCCGCACCGTGCAAGACCAATTGCAGATCGCCACTTATCGCGATTATCGTCAACTGGTTGGCCAAGTGGATGCGGCAATTGTGGCGACGCCGACTTCGACGCATTACGAAGTGGCTAGTACGCTGTTGCGAGCCGGAATTCACGTGTTGGTGGAAAAACCCTTGGCCGCCTCTCCCGATCAGGCGGACCGGCTGGTACAAATCGCCAATCACCATCGTCGCATTCTGCAAGTCGGGCATGTCGAGCGCTTCAACCCAAGCTGGACGACGATTCAGCCGCGATTGGGACAGCCAAAATTTATCGAAGCCGTGCGGGCGGGCAGTTACAGCGGTCGCAGCACGGATATCGGCGTGGTTATGGATCTGATGATCCACGATATCGACTTGATCCTCAACTTAGTTCGCAGCGAGGTTCAGCAAACAAGTGCCTGTGGGATTGCTGTCCTGGGAGAGCACGAAGACCTGGCGGAAGCTCGGCTAACATTTGCCAACGGCTGTGTCGCCTCGTTGCGCGCATCGCGAATTGGATTGCAAGCGACCCGCCGGATGCAAATCTATACAACTAGCGGCTTCGCGGAAATCGATTTCCAACATAATGAAGCGCGCCTGGTCCGTCCATCGACCGAAATCATGGAACGGGTGGTGAATCTCGACAGCTTGCCCGCGGAATCACGCATGCAGATCAAAGACCGCATCATGCAAGATTATTTTCAGGTCGAAACGATTCCAGCTCAACCTCGAAACGCGATTCTGGATGAACAAAACGATTTTGCGTTGAGCATCCGCACCGGCTCAGCTCCGAGCGTGACCGGTGTCGATGGCAGTCGAGCCGTAAAGGTCGCCGATTTGATCTTACAGCAAATCGCTCAGCATCGTTGGAACGGAGCCGCCAGCAAGCCATGGCAAATTGGTCCCCTCGCCACGCAAGAGCCAACCATCTTGAGCCTACCTGCGAGAGAACCAACCGCCCAAACGCGCCGCAAGGCAGGTTAAGTTAGCAGCAGATGTTTGCGCTCTTAACATGCCTCACGGATCGTTTCAGTGAGCCCTCAATTTGCGCATTTTCCACGGTGGAGTGAGAGAGATTGGTAATTGCCCATACCACCAGTGCAAAATCCGCACAAGCTGTTTTATTTACTTCGGTCCGGAGCTACTTAGTTGCGCATCCCTTAAATCCAATCGCTTTGTCAGGCCATCCGCCAAATTCATCAATGGATTTGGTTCGGAGGTCTCCTTGGATGGCTTGTTCAAAATTGTCTCTACAGTAACGATACTTGGGTCGAATCGAAAATCCCATTCAAACATAGCTTCCAGTCGGTTATACACTCCTGATCGCCCATTGGGAATTCGCTCCATCGTAATCTCGTATGGGGCCAATGATGCAACCTTTCCGACCGTCTTTCCATTCTCAAACTCCGTCCACTGCGTCACAGTTCGGTAAGTCAGAATGCCTGGATTCTCACCCTGCTTTAGCTTGCCAAGCTCCTTCTTACGACTGAAGTACTCTATCTCGACAGGCAGGTTTTCAACATTTGCGCCAAACCTCACGCGAACGACGCCTGCATCGCGCTGCCACACGGCTATCACATCGTCATTTTGTTTGTAGTCGAACGCGAAGTAACGCGCGTTGAACAGCTCCTCCGCTCGGCTAAACACAACTTCGTTCGTTATGACTGAATAAATGGTCAACAATGGCAATGCCATAGATTCCATTTGAAATTTCCCAATCTGAAACTTGACGCCTTTCGCAAAATCTTCATTGCTACGCATCCTATCGGTTACATTCTGAATATTTTGCAACCTTCCCGTCATCCATGAACCGACAAACCAATCGTTGCGATGTACAGCGGCTAAGTCACTCATTTTCGTTTGCACAAGTCCAGCTTCACCGATACGACTGGCCAATTCTTTGAAATCACCGGATTTTATCATCGACGCCAATTCACCAAGCGAGCCTGAAGCATTTACCACGTCGGGAGCCAACATATTCGCCGCCCGCTCTCGATACGCGAAGGATGTTGCACCAGTAGAACCTCCAGGGGACTCGGACAGATGCACAAAGAAACGGTCTTCGAATCGATTGAGCTGAGGGCCTTGATTCAATGCCGCCTTTTCGCCGCCAGGTCCGTAGTATCGCAGTCGAACCATCACTGAATGCTTGGAGTGTAATCCCGTACAGTATTCGTATGATTGAAAAAGCAGTTTCTGACCCTTCCCGGAATCAGAAACGTCTTGTGCCGTCGCAGATTCGCTTAAGTGAACGCTACTGACGCATACTAACAATACAGTCCGGACCAAATATGAACTCATCAACATTTTGTCACACCCCTCGCACTAGTTCACTGCTACGGAAATATGTATGGGTTACAAGTATCTGGCATAACCACAAATTGAAACACCGGAAACTCGATGGACTGTGTATTGTTAAATGGATTGTAGTGACACTTTTTGCCGGGTCCAGTTGGATTTTCAAGGCAATCATTGCAGGAGTAGTTCGTCCAGCAGGGAATCCAATTAATTTGAGTCGAGACTCCTTCTTGCGCCGGTAAGTACTGCCGGAAATGCAGATCATAAACAGCTTCATTTGGATGTGACAAAGAAAAGGGGACGGGGGTTGTTTGTCGGGTGTTGAACC
>SYJV01000392.1 GCA_005798335.1 Planctomycetaceae bacterium
CTTTGCAAAAAGTTCGAAAACTCAACCCAATCCTCGCCTAGCGGCTGCGGGTTAAATGATTTCGCTGCAACGACTTGTTCTTTCCAATGCAAATGAAAGTGGCGCTGTCCATCTAAACTTGAATCGAATCGTTTGCGTGGCATTTAGAATTCTAAATGAAGCACTGCCTGGCAGTCGAGACTCAAAGCGACTTTGTTAGTGATTGGGAGCTGCTCAGGTAACGGCTTTGATGGCGAGTTAGACTACTGGAAAAACGCCATTTCCCCAAGGTATCGCAATATCTCAGATTTCAAATTTCATATCTCAAAGGCCAGATTTCTGTTCTCTGCGGCGTTTGTGTCAGCCGTGGAAAGACTTTGTTACAATGGTGTACACCTATTCAGAGCCGCGGGCGCCGGGGAGAATCGGATTAATGCACGTTCAAAATAGAGTTTTGTGGATACTCGGATACTCGATTGCGATCGGAGCAATCCCGTGTGATCGGTCAACTGCGAATGAAGGTCTCGCGGGATCGGTTGTGGGAATCGACTTTGATCGCGATGTTCGGCCGATCCTCTCCGATTTTTGCTTTGGTTGTCATGGGCCGGATGCTCAGGCGCGTCAAGCAGATTTGCGAATGGATATCGAAGAAGGGTTTCATGCCAAGCTGGATGACGGCCCATTGATCGTTTCTGGAAGTTCTGAGAAGAGCGAATTGGTACGTCGCATTGTCTCGGATGACGAGTCGCTGAGAATGCCGCCTCCCAAGTTTGGCAGGCGATTGAACGCCGAACAAATTGGTGTTATTCGACGCTGGATCGATAGCGGCGGAAAATGGAATTCGCATTGGTCGTTTCGGAAAATCGAACGTCCGCAATTACCACCGCAGACCACAAATCTCTGGGAGCATAATCCGCTTGACAGATTTCTCAGCAGCGCCCACCAACAAGAAAATATCCAACCTGCTCAGCCCGCGGTACGGACGACTTTGGCGCGACGTTTGTCGCTCGATTTGCTAGGAGTTCCACCAACGTACCAAGATGCTGCCGACTTTGTGGAGGATGAATCGCCCAGCGCATTGGAGAATTATGTGGATCGTTTGCTGGCATCGCCTAAGTTTGGCGAGCGCATGGCCATCGACTGGTTAGATGGAGCGCGATACGCAGACACCAGTGGTTATCAGAATGATGGACCACGATATATGTGGCGTTGGCGCGATTGGGTGATTGACGCTTTTAATCGTAATATGCCGTTTGATCAGTTCACGATTGAGCAGATTGCTGGCGATTTGATTCCCAATGCAGACTTGGAACAACGGATCGCCACTGGGTTTCAGCGAAATCACCGCGGAAATGCTGAAGGAGGCATCGTTCCCGAAGAATTCGCCGTCGAGTACGTTGTCGATCGAATCGAGACCACTTGCGCCGTTTGGTTAGGGTTAACGATCGGGTGTGCTCGCTGTCACGACCACAAATATGATCCGATCAGCCAGAAAGAGTTTTACCAGCTCTATGCTTTTTTCAACAATATTCCCGAGACCGGCCGCGCGATCAAAGAAGGCAACTCGCCACCTTACATTCAATCGCCTACCGATGAGCAAAAGCAAGAGTTAACCGCATTGACGAAACGTGTTGAATCAGCGCAAGTCATCTGGGAAACGAAGCGCCACCAACTTGTTTCGTTGCAAGAGGCGTGGGAGCAGCAACAACGACAAATTCCCACCCTACACGATTCTCACACTGACAGCCTTGCACCGGGCAAGCCAAGATCGGCAACCGAACTGCGTCTCGCCAGTGCTTATTGGTGGCCGAAAAACGGGCTCCAGTGGTACATGGATGAAATCGCTGCGTCGCCCTCTCAGCAAGTCGATTTGTTTTCTAGCAATGGTCGCATCTCGACCGGCGAAGGTCCGATTTCCAAGTCCATAGAGCTGGACGGTACCGAGATGATAGAGGTGGGTGACATTGGCAAGTTCGGGTACTTTGACAAGTTCACGTTAGCTGCTTGGATTCGACCGCGACAAGCTAGCGGAACGATTCTTAGTCGCATGCTCGACGTGGCCCAAGCGGATGGATACTACTTGGTGCTCGACCGAGGGCATCTGCAACTCAACTTGGTAAAACGTTGGTTGGATGATGCGTTGCGCGTGCAAACTTCCGAGTCGATTCCGCTGGACCAGTGGTCGCACGTGGCCGTCGTTTACGACGGAACGCGACGCGCGACAGGCGTCCGTTTCTACATCAATGGCCAGTTGCAAACCAATCAAGTAAATCTCGACCAGATCAATCAATCATTTGTATCGCCTCAGCCGTTGCGGATCGGAGGCGGCCATGGCCCTGAGAACCGATTTCATGGCAACATCGCAGAAGTGGCCGTTTATGCTCGAGTCTTGGAAAACGAAGAAGTTGCCGCGATGTCCGCGTCAGCATCGATCTTGACCATTGTCGGCAAGGACCAGCGTACCGATGGTGAACGAGCCAAATTGAGCGCTTACTTTCTCGATCATGTCGCACCAACGGAGTTTCGCGATGCATTTAGCAACTGGCGCATGCTGCACGAACAATGGCAACAACAGTCGGAGCGACTGCCAACCGTCATGGTGATGCAAGAAAGCTCCGAAATTCGTCCTGCGTTTGTGCTCGCGCGGGGACAGTATGATCAGCCGCTTGAAAAAGTATCCGCCGCAGTGCCGACATGCTTGCCTAGTCTGTCAAGTGATGCACCGCGCAATCGGCTGGGATTGGCGAACTGGTTGGTCAGTCGCGATCAGCCGTTGACGGCGCGTGTAATCGTAAATCGCTATTGGCAAATGCTCTTTGGTGTTGGCTTGGTGAAGACATCCGAAGATTTTGGATTGCAGGGCGAACGTCCCAGCCATCCTGAGTTACTCGACTGGCTGGCATCGGATTTCATCGAGTCGGGCTGGGATGTCAAACGCTTGCTGAAATTGATCGTAACCAGCTCCGCGTACCAGCAATCGTCGGCAAGCGCGCGCGAAATATGGGCTCGCGATCCCGAGAACAGGTTGATCGCGCGTGGGGCGAGATTTCGTTTGCCAGCAGAATCCATTCGCGATTCGGCGCTAGCGGCCAGCGGTTTGATCATGTCGACCATAGGTGGCCCATCGACGAAGCCGTACCAGCCCGAAGGATTATGGAGCGAGATCGCCACAGACACGGACTATGATCGTTCCCGAGGGGCTGACCTGTATCGTCGCAGTTTGTATACCTACTGGAAACGGACCGTAGCGCCTCCTGTGATGCAGACGCTGGACGCGCCCAGCCGTGAAACGTGCGTCGTGCGTCGTCCGGTCACGAATACACCGCTGCAAGCGCTGCTGATGATGAACGAGGAAGGCTTTCTGGAAGCCGCCCGATTACTCGCTCTGCGTTCGATTCGCGAGGCCGGGGTAGCCCTCAATGATCGGCTGGATTATGCCTTTCAATTGGTATTGTCTCGTAGGCCAAATTCCTCAGAGCAAGCGGTATTGTTGAAGTGCTGGAAAAACTTTGAGCGGAGATATCGCCATGATCCTAGTTCGGCTGCACAAGTGTTATCGATGGGCGATACGCACCCTGCGATATCGATGGACACAGTTGAGCTAGCAGCCTATACCGCAGTTGCCAGTCTCATACTCAACCTCGACGAAGCGGTTACGAAGGAGTAATTCATGCACCCATGGATCGACGAAAATCGCATGCAGCTACGGCGGTATTTTTTTGGTCGCTGTGGTATTCCGGCCGCAGCGCTGTCGTCGCTCATGGCCGACAGCTCTGCGCGCGTCCGTGCCGATACTCAACAAGCAGGTTCGTCGGCATCGCAACTCAGCTCGTCCAATAGTGGGTTGTCGGGCCTGCCTCATCACGCGGCAAAGGCCAAGCGAGTGATCTACTTGTTTCAGTCTGGGGCTCCCTCTCAGCTTGATCTATTCGACTACAAACCATCGCTAGAGCGCATGCGCGATCAGGATTTGCCCGCCGATATCCGGCAAGGCCAACGGCTGACAGGAATGACTGCAACGCAAGAAAGATTTCCGATCGCGCCTTCGATATTTAAGTTTCGACAGCACGGCAGCAGCGGAGCCTGGGTCAGTGAATTGATGCCCCATTTGGCCAAAGTGGCTGACCACCTGTGTTTTATCAAATCGATGCACACGACGGCGATCAATCATGATCCAGCGATCACGTTCTTTCAGACTGGTTTTCAATTGGCCGGTCGACCAAGCATTGGTGCGTGGCTAGCGTATGGGTTGGGGAGTGAAAACCAAGACATGCCGGCATTTATTGCGCTCACTTCCGGCACCGGTGATCAACCGCTGTATGATCGCTTGTGGGGGAGCGGCTTTCTGCCTACGCGGTTCCAGGGCGTGAAATTTCGTTCCAAGGGCGATCCAGTATTGTATCTATCGAATCCGCCCGGATGGTCTGGTTCTGATCGGCGAGTGTTTCTCGATCACTTAGGTGAGCTGAATCGATTGAAATCCGCGCAGGTACTCGACCCGGAAATAGAAACGCGTATTGCGCAGTATGAAATGGCATTTCGCATGCAAACTTCGGTACCGGGATTGACGGACATTTCCGACGAATCGCAAGAAGTATTGGATCTCTACGGTCCGGATGTTCAGCAACGTGGCAGCTTTGCCTTCAATTGCTTACTCGCTCGGCGTTTGTCGCAGCGTGGTGTTCGATTCGTTCAATTATTCCATCGTGGTTGGGACCAGCATCTGAAGCTACCACGCGACCTGCCACGCCAATGCAAAGTGACGGACCAACCTGTTGCGGCGCTGGTTGCCGACTTGAAGCGTTGTGGATTGCTGGATGATACGCTCGTGGTTTGGGGTGGCGAGTTTGGCCGAACCGTTTATTGTCAAGGCAAGCTAACTCACGATGATTATGGTCGCGATCATCATCCGCGCTGCTTTACGATTTGGATGGCTGGCGGTGGCGTTCGGCCTGGCATGACGTACGGTGCGACCGATGATTTCAGTTACAACATCACAGCCAATCCAGTGCACGTCCATGATCTGCATGCAACGATCTTGCATCTACTGGGCATCGACCACGAGCGGCTGACTTACAAATTCCAGGGTCGGCATTACCGCTTGACTGATGTGCATGGCGAAGTCGTACAACCTGTTTTGGCATGAGGAATTGAAACGCTTAGTGAGAATACCGTTCAGTGACTGTGGGATCGGGTGCCTTTGTCTTTCATCGATCTCATTTCGGACCTACTACGAACTTCTGCAATCTTTTGCTGGTGATTTCGGTGACCAGCACCGAACCATCTCTCGCAACAGTCAAGCCGTGGGGCAATTGGAAATTCCCAGGTTCGGTTCCAGTCTTTCCCCACGATGCAAGCACGGTTCCATCCAGCGTCATCTTGAGCACTCGATTGGCGCGGCCATCGGCCACAAACAAAGTTTGGTCGGAAGTGATGTACATACCGAAAGGAGCAAATCCTCCGAATTGCCGTATGAACTCTCCGTCAGCGCTAAACACTTGGATGCGATCGTTCTCTCGGTCCGCCACGTACACATTTCCCTTCGAATCCAAACGGACTGCGTGCGGCAAATTGAACTGACCCGGCCCCGACCCCTTCGTTCCCCAAGCAGTTAGGAACTTCCCTGTCTTGTCGAATTTGACGACGCGGGAATTCCCATAGCCGTCAGAAATAAATATGTCGCCATTGACCGCAAAGTCGATGTCGGTCGGTTTGTTGAAATGGCTGACGTCCTCTCCCGCCACATTCTTCTCGCCCAGCGACATCAATACCGTGCCGTCGTGCGCGAATTTGACAACCGTATGATTGGCGTTATCCGTCACCCAAATATTGTCTTGCGAGTCGATTCGCAATCCATGGGCCGATGTGAACATGCCTTCACCAAACGTGCGCACGACTTTACCATCACCATCGAGCACTAAGATGGGCAGCGGGCCGCGATGAAATGCAAAAATGTCTCCTCGCGAATTCGTTGCCACTGCGGATACGGCGCCCAATGTCAACCCTGGCGAGAGTTTCGGAAAGCCCTCCACAACGCGATACTCGCCTCGCGCGCCATTACTTTTCTCTGGCTCGACTGCGCTGGCCGAAACAACATTGGAAAGAATCAAACTTAGTAACAAGATACCGTCGTAAAGTCTCATGTCAGGTTTCTCCGTCGGTGCAATGCGTTCAGCCGTGGCGTACCGTGCAAGTTCAGCCGGTCCACTGTACCGGATTTGCGA
>SYJV01000393.1 GCA_005798335.1 Planctomycetaceae bacterium
CAGCACCGCGCATCATTCCTCTGCCCCAATTCCTTTGCCAATGAAGTTGTAGTCTTGAACGGCAAGGGAATGAAGGCAAAAGAATAGGCGATTTGCTGCGCAGGTTTGCTGCTTATTTGGGCGAGCGGCAGATGGGAATTTACCAAGGCCTAAGCGAATACAAGCCCGATGCGCAAGCGAGTGCGTCAATCCTGGCATACACTCGCTTGCGCTTCGGGCTTGTATTGGTAAGAAACTATCTGCCGCTCGCCTTGGCTTTCATAGAACTCGATTGGTCGGACCAATTGCAGTACCGCGCATCATTCCTCTGCCCCAATTCCTCTGCCATTGAAGCTGTAGTCTTGAATTGCAGCAAAATAGAAACAGCTCGGACCGAAATGAGATCGGCCCGAGCTTGTGGTGTCACATGTCGTGCGGAGGGTCAACCACACGCATCAGTCGAATTATCGTTTGCTGGTAAAGTCGAGGTACCAGAGTCCATCATCCCATTCCAACGCGACCTTGCGCCATCCCAAAGGAACTTGAGGATAGGGGTAGAACGGACCGATGTATGGCCACGCCGATGGACTGTATTGCTTGGGATAAGTTACGGCACCATAGTTTGGATAGGCCGCATAGCTTGGCCAAGCATATGAAGGCATGTACGGTTGGTCGTAGCGAGGTGCTCCTGAGCCGTATGATCCGCCTGCTCCTTGCATGGGAACTGGTCCGCCCGTTGCCGCGCCTTCGACCACCGAGCCGTCTTGGCTGTATGCTGCCAGACCACTGGGCGCGAATGCTCGAGGCATGGGACCGCCGCCCATCACGGGCATGCTGCTGATCGGTGTAGCTGGAGCATCTTCGATTGGCGACGGGCTGCCCGTCGAAACCGTTCGAATCTTACTATCGCTGCGCGACTTAGTCACCGAGATGTCATCGACCACTTTCTTCACGCCGCGAATGCGACGGACGATGTTTAGCACGTGATCTTTTTGCGAGTCATTGGCGACTTTGCCTCGCAACCAAACGTCGCCACTGACCGTGCTGACGTCCAGTTCGAAACCTCGCAAAGCTCCGGACTGTTTCTCACTTTGCAATCTCGAAATAATCGCGTCGGTGATGGCCACATCCGCTGCGCTTGGCTGGTGGGTTGACTCGGTGTTGGAGGCGGGAACGACGGCGTTGGATTTTGCACTGCGAGGTATATTGTTCCCCGCTGCGTGTTCCACTGTTTCGCCTTCAATAACCAAGTTGTTGACCAAGTCATTCACACCTAGCGCGCTTGAGGACGCGTACGCGACCAGAGAGCGCTGTGCCAAAGACTTGACCGTACCATTGAGATAAACCACTCCTTGATCGACCTTCAAGTCGATATCAAATCCCTTCAAGCTGCCATCGGCTTTGTGTTCTTGAAGTTTCGCCATAATGGCTTGGGCAATTTCTCGGTCTCCACCCACAGCCCAAGCGGGCATGGCGGCTGTGACCGAAGCGATTACCGCGCTAAATAGAAAACGTCGCATGGGAACCCTCCTACGAATTGCTGTCGTGTGACCACAATCTGGCTTTCCACACCAACTGGCTTGAGCGGTCGATCGGTAAATCACCGAAGCGCTTTCGCCAAGTATCTGTGCGGAAGGGTGCGGGAACTGTGGGTCGGACATGATGCTAATCGCATCTCTTGCCAACGAACTATCGGAACCAACGATGCACTGTTGGAGGAAGTCGCAAAATGCAGACGTACTTGCGCCCACGAACTGCCCAGTGGCAATCAACGCGGACGAGAACATCCATCTTGCGTCAAGAATCCCCCCTCGAGCGCAATTGGACTGTTTGTTTGTCCGCGATTAGTTTTCGGCAACCGCAGCTAGGATCTGGTAGGGTTTTTTTTGATTTTGCCGGTCTTCGGGGAAAAATCGCTTTTAACAGGTGAATCGAACACGCTACTCCGCAACCACCCGAGCAGGCTGAAGAACACCGAAGCGCCAATAATTACTGCACCAGCGATAGCGCCAATTCGAGGGCGCACCGCCCACAACACCATTACAATCACTATCGCCACCAAAAGAGTACCGCGCAAACGATGCCAGCCGAATCGTTCCAACTGCGGAGCGGCCAGCCAAGCTAATCCGCAAACTACGCCCACTTTAAGCAGTGTATTGGCAAAGTACTCGCGGCTCGCCTGATCCCCTCGCGGCCAAACCAAGATCGCTAGCCCGACCAACAAACAAACGCCAGCGCAGGCCGCCAACAGCCATCGCTGAATTCGACTGGTCAGGTCGCTGGCAAGCTCGTCGTTGGAGTATTTGCTTCGATTCTTGTCGCTCATTAAATACGATCCAATCCTATCAGCCAGTTCTTAATCTGCTCGATAGGAAGCGATTCCAATTTTCCCGGATTCAGCTCTGGCGCTGGCAAAGGAGTGGCAGGATAACCCAATTTTCGTAATCGATCGCATGCTTCGACCACCGAATCATTGCCTGCAAACAGAAACTTTAATGACTGCAAAGGCGAATTGGGTTCGCGCCAATTAAGACCCTCCAAGCGCGCCGCCAACGTCATCACGCCCGCAATTTTATCCATTTGCAGCCGCGCGCCGACCAATGCTAGTTGCCCGCCTGCCCCCAACCCAGCCACCGCTGTTCTCGATGGATCGATGCGATACGAGTTCTCAAGCTTCCCGATTACTCGGCCAATCAACTGGGATTCTTCCAGCGACCATCGTTTTGCATTCGCGGACGAAAAATAGGCGACGATCCACCCGCGGTCCTTGGCGAATGATTCCCAAAAACCCGTGAATTTTGGTTGGTCAACTTCACCTGGCTCGGGACTCACCACCAACAGACCTGACGCTGCCATTGACGCCGTGGATGGAACCAACGCCGCCGCTTTGTTCGGAAAGTCCCCCAGCGGCAACGTCAGAACTTGTGTCGTGACGTTAGGGTCGATAGGCTTGCTTGGCTGGTCGCCTACGGGAATATTTGCCGGCCAAGTTGCGACGTTCAAGGATACGACCTTAGCGGATTCGGTGTCTGTTTTTACAACCAGCTTCACCGGAACATCCAGTTCGGCGATTGCGATATGCGTCCTCAGTTCGCGCGGCGACGCGACTTTCTCTTCGCTACATTTCGTGACCACCCAACCGATCTGAAGTCCAGCTTTGGTCGCTGGCGAACTGGGTTCCACGTAAGTGATACGTGCACCGCCGTTGTCGACGTCGGCTCGCAAACCCAAATATCGTGTCTCGTAGATAGGAATGGTTTTTGCCAACGTGGCTTCCAGGTCGAGTTTTACGCCTCCCCGCCGCACGGTAAAGCGAAACGCCTGCCCAGCATCAACCGGTCCCAAGGCATGCCGCAAATGTGCCAACAATTCGACCTGAACATTGCCGGCGGCCACAATTAAATCTCCTGACCGAACGCCCGATTTGGCGGCTGGCGAACCCGGGGTAGCTCCGACCACTCGAACGGGACCGGACAATTCATTTTGCTGGCGTGTCACTACTCCAAGTTTGCCGGCATGAATATCTTCACCTGCCTGAAGACGTTTCAGCCGAGCCAGCACATCTTCAAATGGTACGGCAAAGCCGATTCCAGAATCGTAGATTTGCGACGAATCACCTTCCATGATTCCTCCGGTCGAGATCGGTGCCAGAATCCCGATCACGCGCCCCGCAAGGTCGATTAAAGGCCCGCCATAATTTACTGGAGATACTTTCGCGTCCGTTTGAATTGCCTTGCCGTAAGCGCGCCCCATGGCGCTAATAATACCGACCGATTGTGATACCGCGTTACTATCAAACGTTTTGCCGAGCGCGATTGCCCATTGACCGACGGTCACTCTTTCACCAAGTGCAGACGCAGGCATAGGTAATCGACTGTTGCTTTCTACTTTCAGCAAAGCCAACTCGCGGCTATGGTCGCGCGCAACGATCCGGGCTGCCGCACGCGAACCGTCGGGTAGAGCGACGAGAATCGAACCGGGTTGCTGCCGAAAGTTAAACAAGCTCGAGATGATCCAGCCATCTTCTCCCACGATGGTTCCAGTTGTCGGACCATCGGCGACCAACTCGCCATCCACCTTTTCGCGCCCGCCAAAAGTCTCGATCTGCACCACGCAGCGAGCGGCTTTATCGACCGCAGCCTGAAACGCAGCTTGCTCCAGCTCGCTCAGTTCCTCTAACGAGTCAGCGGATTGCGTCCCTAGCGTCGCAACGGCTACTTGATTCGTCGCTGCATCCGCCAAAGTCCCTGTTGGTTGTGGGTTTGGCGTTGTTTGGCCGTAGCCGATCGAAATCAGCAGCAAGCCGGCCGCGAGGCTGAGAGAAATCGGCAAGCAGTAGCGCCACGATGAAACTCGCGCCAACGAATACCGTATCCGCAAAAGCCAAAATCTATTGTCGAATTGAGGTTGTTTGCTCACCGTTACTCACCGTTCAGCGAAAACTCTTTGAGTTCATTGCCTCGTTGGACCAGAATCGTGACTCGATCACCACGATCCACGAATCCCAATTCGTCGCGCAACATGGATTGAGAGGTAACGCGAATGGAATTGAAAAAGAGAATTAGATCATCGATTTTTAAACCCGCTTTGTCAGCTCGCGTTTCTGGTACGATCGCATCGATATAAGGAGGAGTCTTGGTCAGTACGTCTGGAATCAGCACGATGCCCAAACTTGCAAGCGTATTTGGCCGATCAGCAACGCGCCGGCTGACCGGCGTTTTGGCGATCGACTTGCCGTCAATGATCTTTTGTACCGACGCAGTGAGTTGATCCATGGGAATTGCGTAATTCAGCCAGATGTTCGCTCGAGCTTCGCGCAGTTCTTTACCCAACATACCCAGTAACCGTCCGTTGAGATCAATCAGCGCTCCACCAGCGGCACCGGGATTATTGGTCATTGCGTCAATCACGAAGACGGGCCCTTGGTACACCGAAGAAAAGGTCCCGCGGCGCGCGTCTAGGCGAGTGCGTGTCATGATGACGCCTTTTTGAACACTGGACATTTCTCGACCCGTGGCGATGCCAAATAAATTGCTGATCGCTAGAACTCGCTGTCCCACATTGGCCGTGACCGTTTCGTCGAGGCTGAAGTGAGCTCGAGCCGGTTGTTTAGTTTGCAGTACCGCGATCTCCAGGTTGGGGTCAATCCCGATAACAACTGCTTCGTCGCGCCTACCATCGCTCGATACGACGGCGACCTCGTCGACGTCCAGCACAGTGCTCCACACCGTAAGAATGTGTCCCTTGTCGGAAATGAAAAAGCCGCTTTGATAAGCATCCAAGCCGGCAGTTCCACCCGCGCCAAAAATTTTTACGGTCTTGGCTTCCACCGACAGAATAGTCGAGCCAACCGATCCCAATTGCCGCATGTCCTGGTCTCCGGCCGCTCGACACGGCACACCTCCAATCAAACTCGCCCAGCCGATCAGCCACAGTCCGAAACAAAAATTATGAACTCTACCTCCCATTGGCCTTGCGCGCTTGGCCCTAGGGGTCGCCCAACGTAGGATCATGTTCACTTTGCAATTTGGCATCATGGCTTGGCGGGCTCTTGAGTTTCTTTCGCGAACGTGGTCGCTTCTAGCGAGAGCAGCAACATCGGTTCTGTTCCATATTGCAGTCGAATCCGGCTTGGCCAACTGCGCCCTTCCTGCTGGACATACTGATCGAAGTACAGCTCCACTGGATCTTGGCCGGAATCGCCAAAGACCTCCAATGACACGATTTTCGATGAATCGGGTGGTACGTGAAAACGCACGGTCGTATCCAACCACGCTACTTGCAGCGCGTCGCACATTTCCGCTTTGGCCAGTTCGTTCACCAAAGCGGGATACACGGGAACGGTCCCCAAGTAGATCGTGTTGCCGATCTGATCGGGTCCAAGTTGCTGGAATTGTTGCCAAGCCAATAATCCGACTAAGATTCCCGATTCGTTGTGCCGCGCAACTAAATCGGAAAGCTCATCCAGGACGGGCATCTCGATCGACCTCAGGCCCACCTGCAATTTGCAACGGCTAGGCGAAATCTCGATTTGGGCTCTAGTCGTTTCGCCGGTCACCGTACCGCTAAATCTCCATATTTTGTCCAGTGGTCGAAAATCTCCTGACGATTGAATTCGCTTCCAAACTGCGTCGCGATGCAAGCGATTGAAATAGTAATTGGAAAAACCCGGTCGAACATCAAGCATGGATTTCACTGTTGCGAAATCCGGGCTAACTCGCTTAACAAGCTCTTCTGTGGCGGCATCCTTGGGCTGTTTGTCTGGCTGGTCATCGGTGGGTTTGGGTTCCTTGGGTTGCCCTTCCTGCTCCTGCGGTTTTTCTGGAGGATGAGCATCGGGAAGCTGACCTGCCACTGCCTCCAGCAACTGTTTGTCGGAATGAACTCCGCTGAGCCGTACCAGCATCGACAATTGGCGGCCTTGACGGCGGATCTGAATTGGCACTCGCCATTCTTTGGGTAAAGTGCCTAGGATATTCTTGAAGTCGTTCGTACTTTGAACCTCGCGATCCGCTAAGGAAGCTACCTGGTCCCCATAGCGCAAGCCGCGATGGTAGGCGTCGCTGGAACTCAAGATGTTGCTCACCAGAACATCGCCTTGATCATCCGTGGAGACAGTGGCGCCCAGCGTTGCGTGATCGACCAATCGCCCGCTGCGCAGCATGCCGAGAAACCCTTTGACTTGATTACTGCTGATCGCGTAACCGACTCCGACATTGACGCGTCCACGTTTTTCGAACGAACAGCGACCATTGATGCCGATTACTTCTCCAGCCAGATTGAACAGGGGTCCGCCCGAGTTCCCAGGATTCACAGCAGCATCGGTCTGAATGCAGTCGGAATATTCCAACAGCGTCCCCGCCGGATATTGGTACCGCCCGACACCGCTTACCAACCCCAACGAAATAGAAGCGGCGAGGTTGGTTGCCAAGCCAAAGGGATTGCCCGACGAAAAACACCACTGGCCAACGCGAACACGACTGCTGTCTGCCAAGGGAGCTGTGGGGAAATCGCTCCGTCCCAACAATTTGATCAACGATACGTCGCCTGTGGCGTCGACTCCCACGATCACAGCATCGTACATCTTGCCATCGCCCAAGCCGCAGCGCATGTGGTCGCCACACGCACTGGTGACGTGGAAATTTGTCAAAGCATATCCGTCGGGCGTAATCAATACTCCACTCCCTCCTCCACTTCCGTCCAAACCAAACACAGCCACGGTAGCTTTGGCCGCGCTTGCCATGACCGCAACACGCCGCGATTGCGCTTCAATGACTTGCTGGGACGGAGTATCTTTCGGATTAGCCTCAACCGACGACTGAGTCGAAGCCTGCTCCGAAGCGTCCGCAACTGCGGCGCCAGTAGCAATAACCGCCAGCAAAAACCCAATCGTTGGCGTCGCGAGAAACCAAATTTCATTCATCCGGCTCAGTAGATCGAGCGTGCTCGTTCGGACACCTGCGGAGCAATTTTGCGTCGGCATTTACTTGGCGAACCTCAGTTGTTTCCAAAGAACTACATTGCCAACTGGCTGCTTAGCATCGGAATCGACCACCAATCGCAGACGTTTACCTGCTTCGATGGCCAAGTCAATCGCAATTGGTTGGCGCGGGTCCATGAGAGTCTTTTCGACAAGTTGTTTCTCTTCCTGAAAGATGCGAAAACGGCACGGAACGAATTGCGGACCATCGGGGCTGAGCTCAACGCTGCCCAGCAGTCGTTGAAATCCTTCGGGTATGCGGTAGACGATCGAGCCAGATCCCAGGAACTGGAGGCCCGGCCCCATGGTAGCCATCAGGTCGCCCTTGCTGGCCGATAGTATTTGCGGTCCGAACAATTCATTAAACTCCGGCAATTCAAGTCCGCCGAGACGCTTCTGGGTGGTTCGTTCCAAGGGTTCTAGTTCTGCCAAGAACTGCATGTTTCCGAAAGAGAAATCAATCTCGGCCAATGATGTGATGGGTATCTCGATCTGGCTGCCGCACAATAATTTTACTTGGATCGCGGCGTTACCAGTGAGGTCCTTTGCAGACACAGATTGAGCCATCCACTTAGCTCCATCTATCTCGCGCACAATCGCACCTCCCTTGTTGCCTGCCAAAACTGGATTTTTGGAATAGAATCGAATACCCGCCAGTTTCGCTCGCGGTGCGTCGATGGCTTGGCCTGCAAAGTCGAACTTGACGATGTTCGGTTCGATGCGTTGAATCAGCCCTTCAATCTTGTCGAGCGCCTCGGGCGAACGAATCAGCACCAAGACGTCGCTCGAAAGCTTGGAGGCAACAATCGCTTGCCATTGGGTCTGTTGAGCTTCCGACAGCGTTTGAAATTGACAACTGGTAATGGCGGTGGTTTCTAGCTTATGACTTCGCTGGTCAGCGATTTGGCAATTCACACTGGTTCCGTCGAAAGTAATTTGTTGACAAGCGAATTGGCTGCCATCGGACAACAACGCGATGGTTGACCGCTCCGATATCGCCGAAGGCCTGTCAACGGATCGAGTCGCGAAACTAAGTTTGCGAACTTGACCCAGTGCAATCGTTTGCTCTTTGCTCGCCGCCGCGCGAACTCGAATTCCCTGATCAGAAATCTCCAGGATTGCGGCAGAGTACGCTGGAGTATTCGTTTGGACGACTTCGGCCGTAACGCCGTCGTGAGAGGATGCCCCTGCTTGCCCCAACAGTGCCTGCATGGGGGCAGCCAGCAGCAGTCCAAATATTAGGGCGATAATTCCATTCATTTTCTGCTTCCGACGGCTTGAACCAATTTCGCGTATCGTCTGTCCACCATCCAGAGCGAAGAACTGATGTGCCATTCATGATAGGCGGAAATGGCTCGCGCGGCATGTGTCTTGAGAATTCTAACAGTTGCGCAGACTTGGATGCGGTTTTAATATAGGCAAAATTCGACTCTCCGCTAGAAAATGCGCGACAAACGACGAATGTGCCGTAGGTAACTTGACGAACTGCCGTTTTCGAGGGAAATTGGAATACTCAAATCGTCAGTAGCCCCAAGAGGGTTGCATGAATCGACCGGAGAGGTGGCTGAGTGGTCGAAAGCACCGGTTTGCTAAATCGGCGTAGGGTTAACACCCTACCGCAGGTTCGAATCCTGTCCTCTCCGCTTTCTTTCGTGGTGCCAAGTTTTCGCGCCAACTACTTTCGCGAAGTCCTCAGGTCCATTCGCGTAAATGCACCGGCGGAAACCAGGTCTTGTTCTAAGTATCGCTCGAGAAATAAGTGTCAGGTACGTGTCAGGTACCTTTTGTGCGCAGCACCCGAAGGGCGAGTTTCTCGCAAAAGGTACCTGACACGTACCTGACACTTATTTCTCGGCTGTTCCTAAGGCACATTTGTTGGACAAACGATAGATGTTGATAGAATTCCTCGCATCTGATCTCATCTAAAACAGTCCCGAAATAACTTCTCGAGTTTAGCTTTAGTAGAGATACAGAGATGGCGTTTGCACATTTCGCTAGTGGGCTATCGGCTGGTGATTACCAATTCATAGACCCACTGAAACATGTTGGCAAATTTGTTATTCTCTAAGGGATACGAAATATTAGTATCCCCTGGAAACCTGCTCCGATTGAAAGGAATCATCTTGTGCCAACAGGTGCAGAACTCGTGATCGACCAGAGGCTCGTGAAGAATTATGCGCAAATCGACAAAGCATCGCGGCATTTGCTGCAGCTATGTGCGATCAGCGATCAGTCGCATAATCGCGATGAACTGTTGAAGCTCTCAAATCAATCCGGGTGGACCGATGCCTTGGGAAAACCACTCGCGAAGACGGTGGTCAAGCAGTTGATGGATTTGCTCGTCGCGCGTGAATTGCTGCTGAAGGCTGTGTACAGCAGCGTGAGAATCAATCGGGCTATTCAAGATTCGGTTATTCAAGATTCGGTTCGCGACGATTGGTTTTCGAGAATCAGTGAAGCTGTTAAGAAAAATTGCGACGGATACTATCGCCACGACGTTTCTGCGAGGGATCTACGGATCGCCTTCTATCGCGGAGACGTCGCCCATGTTCGCCCCAAGCTGATCGGCAAACAACGCGACCCGTCCGTTAAATTGCTCGATCCCTTCTCGCGTGATATTTTCGATCGACTCGATCCAGTTTTGCGTCAGCTATATTTGGCCGATCTAGTACCGAGAATAATCGTCAACCCACAAGGGAGTCAAGAATTATTGGCCGCATTCGACGAGCTGTTGGCTGGTGCGGGGCCGGATCTGGAACCCGATTTCCTGGCCGCCTGGTTAGATTTGGCTGTTGCACGCGGCGACCTCGAGTCGCTGGCTTGCCTTGATCGCTTGACTGATCACAAGTTCAACGAAGTTGCCGGCTGTATCGCACTGCTGAGCGGTGATTGGAAAAAAGCCGAGTCGTGTTTAGAGTCTGTGTTACCTGGCAGGAACCGCAAAAGCCCGCTCTTCACAGTCGGCCACTTGCCCGCTATGTTGTATGAATTGCTGCTATTCAAGCAAGGCACCGCCGAATCGCTGGCTAATGCTCGCGCGATCGAGAGCAGTGCCTCGAAGGCGCGCAAGGCCTGTTACGATGCGGCGCTGGCTGTCATCGGTGTTGCGATCGAGTTCAAACAAACGCCTTCATCGCCGGTACAGTTCGCCACGAAACTAGCTTCGCATTGTCGATCATCGCTTACCACGGTCTTGGTCGGCTACTTTGCCAACTGGCTGCTGTCGGAAGCTGACACGGTATTTCAAGTCGACGGGTTGGTGCAAGCGGGCAAGGATTATCGGGACGCTGAGCTCCACTGGTTGGCATCGGAAGCATCGGGACTGGCCGGGAAATCAAAACTTAAAACGGCCGCCAAAGAGCGTGAGAAACACGCCCAGGCAAACGTCAAATTGGGGACTGCAAGCTTAGTAGATTTGATCGAACCGGAACCGGTGTGGATGCGGTCGCTCTGCGCGATCGCGCAGTTGGGCGACGCGACCGCTGAAGTTCCAGAAAAACAAACGGCCACCCACGAATCCGATCGGCTGATCTATGAATGGAATTACAAGTACGGACCGTCGTCCTTGGAAGTGTTCGAACAGAAACGTAAAGGACTCGAGTGGTCCAAAGGCCGCAAGATCGCACTCCAGAGACTGTACTTACAATACAAAAGCTCCGAGTTCGCTTACTTGACCGAACAGGATCGAGCGCTCTGCCGGGCTTTGGAGTCATCGACCTCGCGCAATTCTTACGGTTATCCAGAAACCTATTGCGGCTTCGACGGCTTGAAAGCTGCACGAGCATTGATCGGGCATCCACGGATCTTTCCTGTCGGCAACCGCGACCAACCAATCGAAATTGTCGAACAGCAGCCGAAAATGGTTGTCGTTCAAGAAGATGACGGGCGCATCAGTTTGTCGCTCGACCCCAAACCCAATCGCGAAGATGATAATATTCGCATAGTCATCGAGAGTTCGAGCCGCATCGCCATTGTCTTTTTCAATGACCAACACCGCAAGTTGCACAAGATTCTCGGCGGCACTCTGAAAGTCCCCGCCTCGGCAGCCAGTAGGGTAATTGAGTCAATTCAGCGCGTGGCGTCGCTGGTTTCCGTTCACTCCCAGATCAGTCAAACGGATGCCGGGGTTTCGAAATCGGGTGGCAGTGCCCACAGGGTGCAGGGCAACCCTCAGCCGCATATCCATCTGTTGCCCTACCAATCGGGTTTGCGAGCTGAATTCTTCGTGCAACCATTCGGTGCCCAGGGGCCATTCGTCCGACCCGGAGAAGGCGCCGAGAATATTTTTGCAAACGTCAGCGACGCACCCCAGTCGGCAAAACGGGATTTGAATGAGGAGCGCCGGAGGTGGACGGAAGTCATTGCGGCCTGCCCAGTGCTCGCCGCCAGCGCCGAAAGCGACTGGTCGATCTGTTTTCCGTCCCCCATCGAAGCACTCGAGGCGCTCGTCGAATTGGAGGATTTGGCTGCCTCGCAAGGCATTGTATTGCATTGGCCGCAAGGTCGCAGTTTGAACTTGGCCGGTCGCGCTTCGGCCAGTCAATTCCATGTCAACATTCGCAAGGATCACGACTGGTTTGCAGCTACCGGGAACTTGAAAATTGACAAGTCGCTAGCGCTGGACATGTTGCAATTGATCGATTTGGTCGAGGCCAGCCCAGGTCGGTTCGTCAAGCTAGACGATGGGCGATTCCTGGCGCTCACCGACCAGCTCAGGCAGCGCATTGATGAGCTGGCCGCATATGGCGACCGTCGGAGCAAAGGCAAGCTTCGGTTTTCGCGAGTGCACGCCGCAGTACTCGAAGATTTAGGCGAATCGGCGACGGTCAAATCCGACGTGCATTGGAAAGAGTGGATCGCACGGATGCGTACGGCGGCTGAGGTCCGCCCCGAAGTTCCATCGACATTGCAAACCGAATTGCGGGACTATCAACGTGAAGGATTTCAGTGGCTTGCGCGCTTGGCCGCTTGGGGCGTAGGCGGCTGTCTAGCTGACGATATGGGCTTGGGCAAAACGATCCAAGCACTCGCGCTGCTACTGCATCGAGCTGCGGGTGGCCCGGCGCTGATTGTCGCACCCACGTCTGTCGCTTTCAACTGGATGAGCGAGATACAACGCTTTGCACCGACGCTGAACGCGCGTTTGTTCAGCGATGGCTCGCGCGACGCCATGCTGCAGGATCTTGGCCCGCGCGATCTGTTGATTTGCAGTTACGGTCTATTGCATACCGAAGCCGAACGCTTGCAAGCACAGTCCTGGCATACTGTGATTCTCGACGAGGCGCAAGCGATCAAGAACATGGCCACCCAGCGTTCGCAAGCGGCGATGGGATTGCAGTCAGATTTTCGCTTGATCCTGACCGGAACGCCACTGGAAAACCACTTGGGAGAGTTGTGGAATTTGCTGGAATTTATTAACCCTGGACTCTTGGGCTCGGCGGAGACATTTCAAACGAAATTCGCTGTTCCGATCGAGCGCGACCATTGTCGCGCAACGCGACATCGGTTGAAGAAGCTGATACAGCCCTTTATTCTCCGGCGCACTAAATCGCAGGTTCTACAAGAGCTGCCATCTAGAACGGAAGTAATATTGCAAGTCGAACTCAGCGACCAGGAAGCCGCCTTTTATGAAGCCCTACGTCAGCGAGCTTTGGAAAAACTCGCGAGTGCTAGGGACGTGCGAGGCCAGCACCTGCAAATCCTGGCCGAGATCATGCGATTGCGTCGCGCCTGCTGTCACCCGCGCTTAGTATTGGAAGATTGTGGCATTTCTGGATCGAAGCTGGCGCTATTCTCCAAGACAATTGATGAACTGGTCGACAACCATCACAAGGTGCTGGTGTTTAGTCAATTCGTAGACCATTTGTCGATCTTGCGCGAGGAACTCGATCGCAAAGGCGTCAGCTACCAATATCTCGACGGCAGCACTCCCGCAAAGAAACGCAAGTCGAGCGTGGAAGCCTTCCAAGCGGGCCAAGGCGACGTGTTCTTGATCAGTTTAAAGGCTGGCGGTCTGGGATTGAATCTAACCGCGGCCGACTATGTGATTCACATGGATCCGTGGTGGAACCCAGCCGTCGAGGATCAAGCCTCCGACCGCGCTCATCGCCTCGGGCAACAAAGACCGGTAACGATCTATCGCTTGCTAACGAAGGGAACTATCGAGGAACGCATCAACGAGCTACATGCCACCAAACGCGACCTCGCTGACAACCTACTTGAAGGCGCCGACATCAGCGCCAAACTATCCGCGGAGGAATTGCTCAAGTTGATTCGGGAGTAAACGCGATCTCTACTTTGCATGAATTGTTGTGGCATTTTCGGTAACGACAATCTCAGGCTACCTTGCTTGCAATGTGCGATTTGCAGCTTTGTAGTACTGAGCTAACGGATTATTGGACAGTTGTTCTAGGCCATTGATGACGCATTTGGCGTTCAGTACCGCGCCTGGCCAACATATATGTACGCGCTGGTCGGCAAAAAGTGGTCGGACGACAGTGGCAAGGTGACGAGGCGACATGATTGTCCCTTCGAGCATCAGGCGGTTGAATCCAACTTGGATGACATGATTAGCGCCATGTTAGCGATAACTGCCGAGCCTACCATTACCTTGGGTCAGAAATCGGCAAGTATTCACCAATCTAGAAAGCATCAACTACGAGCCTGCGAAACACAAATCTTGCGGGCGAAATATCAGCACTTCGGTTGATTCCAAAAGAGGTCGAATGTGAGGTACTGGTCCGATCGCGCCATCCCGTTTGGTCGGCAGATTTCGAAGCCTTATTGAGTTCCACGATTATCGAACTTCCGGTTGCCGCATGGACTCCGCATCCCGAAAGTTTCACAATGGCAAAATTGCAGTATAATCTACGAAAACGTAGGAGAAGTATCGACGGAGAAACCTAGCCCGTGGGAGGTCGGTCGGATGAGCAATGAAACTCAAATATCTGCAAGCATATCCATCGAGACGCGAGGTTTGTTGGAGCGGTACGTTGCGATACACGGAGTAAAAAAATCTCATCTTATCGAAACGGCTGTTTTGCATCACTTGCGTGCGCTTGACGCCATTCCAGCCGATTTGGTGATTCCGCCGGTAATTGAGGTATCGGGGAAAACAGGGAAGGCAATTCTGAATCGAATAAAGAACCCGAAGCCGCCAACGGCCGCGATGCGGGATCTGTTCAATGATTGAAATCCGGTTACTTCGCCCCGATGATCGACGCGATGCGTTTCACAGCGGCGACATCGAGCTGGATCGGTTCTTTCAAAAATTTGCCGCTCAGAACCAATTTCAACTTCACATTGGAACTTCTTATGTTGCGGTGCTCGACAATGAGATTGTCGGTTTCGTGACGCTGTCGGCAACATCCATCTAGGGCACGGTCGAGTGGTTGATGCGTGCATCGGGTGATTTCCTGGGCAGCTCACATTATGCTCTAATGTATTAAGCGATTACTGATTCGGTTTCCCAACCACTGCCAATGCTGAAACCCCTGCCATCATGACGAATTCTCAACGACCACGCCGAAACATCCGTATTCAAGATCGTCTTTCGCGCCGCAGCTTGCTGAATATCGGCACTTTAGCCGCAATTGGAACAGCGGGTGGCTGGTCTTTGCCAACTCTGCTGAGAGCCGAAAGCGCAGCAGGGATCAAAAGGAATCCCAAGTCGGTCATCATGATTTATCTGGTCGGCGGCCCGCCGCATCAGGACATGTTCGACTTGAAACCCCATGCGCCGAGCGAAATCGCAGGCCCTTGGAGACCGATTCCTACCAATGTTCCAGGCATGTCAATTTGCGAAGCATTTCCGCGCCTGGCAGAGATGGGCGACAAGCTGACCGTCATTCGTTCGATCGTAGGCAATCAAGCCGATCACGATGCTGTGCAGGTCTTTAATGGACGCGATCCGAAAAAGCTCAAGCCATCGGGCGGTTGGCCCCAGTTCGGTTCAATGGTATCCAACGTCATGGGATCAAGCTCACCGACCACGCCAGCCTACGTCAGCATGTGTTATCAATGCACACACGGTCCATACAACGAACCCGGTCCCGGTTTCTTGGGGCAATCATTTGATTCGTTTCGGCCACTTGGTCCGACCAAGCAGGACATGGTGCTCAACGGGCTATCGCTGGATCGATTGGAGGATCGAGTCTCATTGCTGAGAGGCTTTGACCAATTGAAACGCGACATCGACTCGACCATGAACATGTCTGCGATGGACACATTCACGGAACAATCGATGGGGCTGCTCACTTCGTCGCGGCTGGCTGACGCTCTCGATCTATCGAACGAAGATCCCAATGTTGTCGAGCGTTATGGCATCGGTGATCCAACTATTTTCATGGACAGTAACGGGGCGCCGCGCGTGCCGCAGAGCCTGTTGGTGGCTCGCCGTCTGATTGAAGCTGGAGTTCGAGTCGTCACGTTGAACTACAGCAAGTGGGATTGGCACGGCGGCAGGAATACGGAGGGGCGTGTTGATAACTCGATTTTTGTGAGAGAAAAAGAAGATTTCCCCATTTTCGATCAATGCGTCAGTGCGCTTGTGGAAGATCTCCACCAGCGCGGTCTGTCGGACGATTGTGCGGTAATTATCTGGGGAGAATTTGGGCGGACTCCGAAAATTAGCAAAAATGTCGGTCGCGATCATTGGCCGCAAGTCAATTGCGCATTGATGGCGGGCGGAAGGATGCGGCACGGCCAAGTCATTGGCACCACGGACCGCATCGCAGGAGAAGTGGCGACCAGACCAGTCACTTTTGGCGAAGTCTATGCAACACTATTCCATCATTTGGGAATCGACGTCGAACAAACAACTATCAATGACCACAACGGTCGTCCTCAGTATTTGGTCGAAGACGGCAAAGCGATGCTCGAACTGATATGAGTCACGTCATGTTGGGCGCTGTTCTAGCCCAACTAGCTTCGTTTGTTGACGAAATGTGCTAACTGGTGCGTTCCCGCAATGTCCCTTGCGACTTAGCAAGGTTAGCGAGCGTTTACTGTCGCCGCCCCTCCGACCCATTTCCCGCCGAGCATTACGCGGTGGATGCTGTACATGGCGCGGATGTCAGCGTGAGGTTGACCTTCGATGAGCAACATGTCGGCGAGTTTGCCTGGTTCAACGCTCCCCAACCGCTCGTGGCAACCGAGGAACTGGGCGTTGTTCCAGGTTGACGCCGTGATGGCTTCCAATGGAGTCAAACCGCTTTCGACGAGCAATTCCATTTCGCGCTGATAGGCCCATCCGCGCTGCGAGTAATTCGACGACGTATGCGATCCGGCAACAATTCGCGCGCCGGCTCGATGGCACACGCCGACAAACTCGAGCATCTTCTGAAAACCGCGAACCTGGGCGAGCGTTACGTTTTTGCCGCCGTCGCGGCGTTCGAAGACGGCCAGTGTTGGCGAAATGAACACGCCGCGCTCAACGATCTTGCGAACGAGCGGCAGAACCCGCGGTGAACTGAAGTCCAAATCTTTCCAAAGTTGGTAGCGGCCTTCGTTTCGCGCGTCGTTGTCGGCGGCGACCGATCGACGGAACGCCTCGGCCTCGATCGGCTCGGCGAGGCACGTGCCGAAGGAAGTGATGTGCTCGACACCGTCCAATCCCACGTCGATCGCGTCGTCGGCATCGATCAACTCCAAATGCGCGGTAACTGGAATGCTGCGCCGATGCGCCTGTTCGCAAGTCGCGCGGACCAGATCCAGCGGAAGGCGATAGTACACTTTGACCACGGTCGCGCCTTGGTTTACGAACCGATCGACGGTGCGCTTGGCTTCGTCCTCGGAGTGGATTAGGACGCAGTTGTCAGGATAGGCGGGCGGCGGTTGGT
Organism: Planctomycetaceae bacterium; assembly: GCA_005798335.1. Taxonomy (GTDB): domain Bacteria; phylum Planctomycetota; class Planctomycetia; order Pirellulales; family Pirellulaceae; genus Aureliella. Next base: position 17,299 of record SYJV01000393.1, read on the forward strand.
CGAAGTGCGGCCCGGTAGCAAAGCATCGCGGCTGCGGTTCGGAGGCTTTTGGAACGCTTTCATAAATATCCGTCTGCCGCCCAGGATCGCGGTAACTGGTAACGCCGTGCGACAGGAACAGCGCCGCCGTCTCGAGCATTCTTAGTCCAGAACCCACGTGCAGGTGCGCGTCCAATAAACCCGGCATCAGCGTCATGCCGCCTACCTCCACTCGCTCGGCGTTCGTGGGGATTGCTACTGCGCCGCGCGGTCCAGCAGCAGCAATGCGATCACCACGCACCACAACCACTGAATCTTCAATCGGTTCACCGCCGCGACCGTCCAACAGGGTTGCGCCAAGAATCGCGATCAAGTGATCTTTTTCGGGAGCAGGCTGCGGGTTGATCTCCTTGAGTCCGGAGAACCGATCGAATGAAACTCCTTGGCCTTTCAAATTGGGCTCAGTTCCAAAAAGGCGGAGCTCAAACGAATTCACAGCACATTGGAGCCAATAGATTGCGACAAACAGTAGAAAGGTCTTCATGGTCGTTCAATTCTCAGCGATTAGTAGCCAGGTGTCGTTGCATTCCTCGAGCAATATAAACTACAAAATGCCATCGGTTGGCCCTCACATCACAATTTGCTATGCATCTATTTCGTGTTTGCGAGTTGTGCCAGCGGAGTTCTCAATATCACAGACACGTTACGGCAATCGCTGGGCGCTCTAGCGTTAGCAGTCGACTCGTGCAATTGCGTACGCTAATTTGTTCGAGTTGGCAAAGCTAACTCGTCGCATTACGAGGCACTGATCAAATGGGTGCCGAAGATCAAGCAGTCTTTGGAAAGACAGAAGGCTCTGTCCATGTCTATTCTGATGTTGATGCTCGGGATCATATTTGCGCAGACCGTTTTTGCCGCTGATAACGGCGCGCAAGTGTTTACCCATTTAGGCGCGGCAACAAATCGGCTGGGAAGAGCCGATGCGGCGGCAAACCGAGTCTCGGAGCGTGTGCTGACTAGCGATGGCCAAGTTGCTTCGTCCACGAAGGTTCGTATCGTTAGCCATCGTTTTATCAGATTGACGCTGAACCACTGATTGCACGGATTACACGCTACACGGATACGAGCGCGTTCGAGATCAAGAGTGTAGTCTATGAATTCCATGAGGAAGGACCAATTCACTCTCTTGGACAGACAAAACTATATTGCCTGCCCAATTTTCGAGCAGGCCAGCATGGCTTGTTCTATTTCCCTTGTGCGCTGCGTCCCAATCAGGTAGCGGGTGCCGTCGCGCAGTATCAGTTCTAACCCAACATTGCCGCTCATGGTCACGGCTCGGCAGCCACCGGTTCCATTGCGCACGCCCCATCCACCGAATTCGGTGATTGGTCGAAACCGACGAATCTTCCAGGATTCGATTTGCGCCCAATAACATCTCACGGCAGTGAATCGATAGGGTAGCCAAGCGACGCGGATGCCCGTCGAGTCAATCGTCGTTTGCATCCGCACAACTGCGAATAGACCGGGCAGAATGATTCCAAACCCAACGCACAACCCAGCCGCCACAACATTGGGCGCTGGCTTGTCGCCAACTTTTATTCCAAAGACTAGCTGGTTGATGGCGATGTACCAGACCAGACCCGCCACGCTGAGCAAGAGAGCCCACAACCAAAGCTGCCTGAAGCGCTGTGTTTCACAAAACAAGTCGAACGAGTTCGATCCGCCAAATATCCTAGCGTTCACCTTCGTAGTCTCCGATTTCTAGAATTCTCCATTCTTAAGAAAGGAATTCGTACGTCCAGAGGAAAACTTGGGATTTTCACACGTCGTAGCTGAAAAGAGTTCACGGCGCAGGTACAAAAGCTCGCTCTTCTGTCAACGACTATTGGTGTCCCGGCATTGCCATCTGCGCTACTAATTTAATCCAGCGAGTATGCAACACAGGTTGAAATGCCGAAGCACCGACTTTGACGGTATCGGAACCAGCCGTCCAGGAAAAGGAGGATGAACCGAAACGGTGCGTCACGATCTCGCCGATTATTCTCAAACTGTCTGCCATTGACGGGCGAAAATCAGTAGCTGGAATTCTCCGCCGACCGAGGCGAAGCCAAGATCTCGTGCGGCAGCGCCGCCGCACTCGCATTCGACTGCTTGCGGTTCGTATGCAAAGTTGATCAGATTGTGACGCAAATAGCTGCATACTGAGGCGCAGATCAATTTCGCTTTGATGATCAAGCGGATTGGGGAAGGACTAGTGTCTGGCGATGTCAATTCTGAATTTCGTGCTCGGGATCTTTTTTGCACAAACCGCTGTTACCACCGATAACGGCGCTCTGGCGATCGCTCAATCAGTTACAGAAACTGTTCGTCTGGGAAGAGCCGATGCGGCGGCAAACCGTGTCTCGGGGCGTGTGCAGACTAGCGATGGCCAAGTTGCTCCGTCCGCGAAAATTCGTATCGCTGGTTATCGTGATCTTCAGGTCGACGCCACAGTTCACGCAGACCAATCTGGCAAGTTTGATTTCGTCGTTCGGTGCGATGCCAAAGTATTACCGCAATTGCGAATCACTGCGACCAGTAACGATGGTACTCAGGCCGTCTTTCATCGATTTGCCTGGGAAGAGAAAGACCGCGTGACCGAGGGTATCGAACTCCAGTTGCAGCCACTTCGCCAGTCGGAAATTGAAGTGGTCGACGGCAAAGGCGCCCCGGTCGAAGACGCGAAAATCGCTATTCAACTTGGATACCCACATGTGCTCCAGGGAATAGCAACCGATCGAAACGGTCGAGCGAAGTTTCAGTTTCCCGAAAAAGAACGCATTGACGCGGCGGTGGCTTGGAAAGATGGTTGGGGGCTCGATTATCGTCTGTATACGCTTAATCGATATCAACGTGCGGATTTGAAAGCCGTTCCGCCTGAATTTCCCAAAGGACGTCCCGAGCGTTTAGTGCTCGAAGGTTCCTCGCCATTGCGAGTCAAGACTATCGGCGATGCAGGGAAGCCAATATCCGGGGTAAGTCTCTATCCGTGGATTCTCTACAAAGGTGATGACCGGGAAGGTTTCAACCTGAGTTTTTTTACCGACGTTTTCTCCCAAGTTACGGATGCCCACGGCGAAACAACATTTCGTTGGATGCCCAACTGGCAAACGAAACTTCTCACGTTTTGGCCGACTGCCGAAGGCTACGAGCATCCACGTGGGAATTACGACCCCGCGTCGAGAACCGGCACATTGGAAATCAAGTTGCATCGACTGGTGCCCATTCGTGGACAGGTCAAAGATGAAGAAGGAAAAGCAGTACCGGGTATCGAAGTTGTCGCTCAGGGCGCGGGGCGATCACACAACCGTTTTGACGCATGGAAACGCACCGATGCCGACGGCAAGTACGAATTGATGGTCGCGCCGAATCAAATCTACATCGTCTACGTTCGCGATCCACGGCGAGTGGCGGCAGCACAAACAGGTTTTGCCGCTCTGCCAAATCAGGCTATCGACGGACGCGATTTTCAACTTCGCAAGCCGACTCGCGTCCATGGTCGACTGACTAACGAGAACACGCAAGAACCGATCCCGAACGAACGAGTGATCGTTTATCAATACGGTACTCATTTGGACGAACTGCCTGAAAACACACTTCCCAATCCTGACGGTGAGCGGTGGCGTGTGTCACCTATTGTCCAGCATTACAATCAAACAAATGCACAAGGCGAATTTGAGTTCTTCCTGGGAGATGGCAAGTTTGATATTCGCCCTCCGAACCAAGAAAAGGCGGATGAGTTTACGATCTCGGGCGAGCCTGAGGTGTTGCTATCCGTAACGACAAAGATCAAACCCGAAGTTGAATTGGTGGGCTTGGTCGTGCGCAAGGATAATGGACAGCCTGTTGCGGGAGTCCGGGTAGCTGGCGTGCCGCGTAACTTCTCCGGAATGGATTGGCAAGCCACTACCGGTGACAATGGTAAATTCAAAGTCAAGCGCAACGGTGAACCGACTTACATTCATGCGATTAGCGCTGACAATTCGCTGGCGGGCGTCGCGGAAGTCGATGACAAGCGAATGGCATTCTTGATTCACTTGGAACCAACCGGCAGCGCGCGAGGTCGCGTGATCAACGATGCCAAGGAGCCCGTGACGAACCAACGCATCGAGTTTGGGATCAAGGTCCCCGACGTTGAAAATCGCACCTTTAGCTACCGCTTCGGCGGCGTAGTAACTACAGATTCCAAGGGCGAATTTGAACTAGAGGCGCTGGTTCCAGGACGGGAATACACGCTGAGTTTGCCATCCACTTCCGAAGGTTCGATTCCAACCTTGACCAAAATTACTCTCAAAACGAACGAACGTCTCGAATTGGGCGATCTGCTGCTGCCGGTTCCCATAAAGCGTCCCGCAGCGCCAACTGTGGAAGGACGCATGCAATCGGCTTTTAATGTCGTGGGGACGCCCATCGAACGTCACGCGCGGGCATTGGAATTGATCAAGCTGGTCAAACAACACTTGCTGGTGATATTTGGCAAACCAGACGACCCACGCATTGTCAGCCTCTTCAAGCTGCGCGACGAAGACAAAGACTATCGACCATTCGGCGACGAGTTTCGGTTCATGGCCATTCCCACCGACGGCGCGCGTGCTGCGGCAGCGGTGGACTTGGCAAGCAAATTAAATGACAAACTCTCCGAATCGCAACAGCCTTTTCATCTGGTGATGCTCGATGCGTCGGGCAAGAAAGTCGCCAGTGCTGGCATCGGGGAATTGTGCACGGGCGACCAACTTGCAAAAGACAAGTTGTTCGAACTGCTTCGCAAGCATCTGCCTCAACCGTTAGACGCACGTCAATTGTACGATGCCGCGCTCAAGCGGGCCGCCGAGGAAAAGAAGATGGTCATCATCCAAGAGACCGCGACCTGGTGCGGTTCCTGTCACCAACTCTCTCGTTTGCTCGATTCAAACCGCGTTTGGGAGAAGGACTATATCTGGTTGAAGATGGATCATCGTTGGACCGGTGCGGTCGAGTTGATGGCCAAGCTCCGAGAAGGTGCCGAAGGTGGAATTCCGTGGTTCGCAATCCTTGACTCGGAAGGAAAGAAGCTAGCAACCTCCAACGACTCCAAGACGGGCCAGAACATCGGTTACCCAGCCGAACCCAGCGGTCAAATTCACTTCGCCGCCATGCTAAACGCCACACGCAATCGTTTGACCGAAAGTGACGTCGTTTCACTAATTCAGGCGATTAAGAGCGGGCAGAAGTGATTGAAACTCAAGAGTTTTTACCGCCTTCTGTCGTCAAGGCTTTCCACCAAACCATCAATTTCAGACTGCCGAAGGTTGATTGCTGTTTGCGAGATCATTCGGCGAAGATGGTTGATGCCTTCGAACGTGGATGGATGTCCGATGTTACCCAGTGGGCCAATGCTGTCAATCAATTTCTTTCCGCCCGCGTCGTAGATGGCATGGTAGGGAATACCATGTTGTTCCGCGCCGATTAAATTGACGATCTCGCTGCCGTGAAGGTCCAGCACATTGTCGATCTTTACCATCACGTAGTCTTTTTCCAGGATTTCTCGATGTTGGTCTAGCCAACGCGCAATCGCAAAACATGGCGCACAGCGCGTTTGGCTATTGCGTACCCAAACTCGGCGGCCGGTTCGCTTGGCATCGACGAGCGCCTTTTCCCATTTTTGTTTGGCGTTCTGGCGCTCAGGAGCGTGAGCATTAATGAACTCCATAATCTGTCGCGAGGCTTCTTCGAATTGATCGACGGAAACCTCCAATCGACCCAACAGGGTTCCGTTCGCATCTTGAGCGATGAGAGTCAGACCTCGCTGGTCGGCAAGTATTCGTTCGCTAGTGATTGTCTCGAGTTCTCGGATCGCATCGTTGTTCAACTGACCTTCGATGACCAACGGCAGATATGCACCAGCCGTGAAGTTCTTGTCGTAGTCCAGTGCAAACAACTTGAGTCGATTTGCATGCTCGCTCTGGGCCGCCAATATTACCAAAAGGTTCGCGTGGCTCAACCTACAATCATGAAGCAAACTCACGTGGCGGGTTTTCAGATCGAATGTCTTTTGAGTAGATGCTTTCTTGTTCGGTGCCTGCGATCTTTTCGTTGGATCCAACCGGATCACTTCCGTCGGGCGATTCTCATCCAGCCGCAAAAGCCGCTCGCCAAGGTAATGCTCTTGATCACTACTGCTGTGGCGTGCGGTGACGGATAGTATCAACCTTACGTCCAGTGGAACGCCGGTCACTTCCGCAAATCCATTCGAGTCTGTGCGAGCGCTAAACGGACCGACACGAATTCCCAGGTTGTAACGCGCGGCCGACGAATCCGATTCCCCACTTACCCAAGCTGAAAGCGAAACCACTGCATTAGTAAGAGGATTGTCGTCTTTGTCCAGCACTTGAACACGAAACGGCGCAGTGGGCTTCAGTTGAATAGACGTGGGCTCTTCAGTTAGCTCAATTAGTGACCAACCCGCCGCCTTGCCGTCCAGAGTGCGCGCGTAGGCAACCAAGCGATTTACTCGAACGTCCACGTTGAACTGACCGTTTGAGTCGCATCGCACGGTTGCCGAAAATGGCTGTTCCGGAACGGCGGAATTTAGACGTATCTCCGTATCTTTCAAATCCACGTCGGATACATTTGCCAAGACCAATCGCCCGCGCAGTTGACGAGTTTTAATCGCCGGCCGCCGAATGGAGACTGCATTTTCCTTGCCCTCAACAACGTCAAAAGTGTCGGCAAACGTCCACTCGTTCGCGAATACTCTAACATCTAGCTTTCCAGGCAGCACAGAAATGTTCGCCCAACCGTTTTGATCCGTAGTCGCCGACCATCGAGCACTGTTCATTCCTTTTTTTACTCGGTTCGCCTCAAGCCAAGAATAGGAGTAGTCTTTCGAAACGCTAACCAACTGACCGACAACTGCTTCCGCCAGCTCTCCGCGAGTCACGTGAATCTTCATCGGTACTCCGCGGCACGCTTGGGTGACTTGCGCTTCGGATCGAGCCTCGCGGTCAGGAATCAAAATACCATGCCATGGCTCCGATACATACTCGCTGTCGCTGATATGAACTACATACGTTGCACCTGGCTGGACCGGCAACGAGTACCGTCCTTGGCGATCTGTCCAAACCTGTTGCTGATCGCTACGATTCGCCTGTTCGTGTTGAAAACTACTGATGTCGACTAGCAGGCCAGCAGCGTCTCCGTCGCTGCATAGCACTTGCCCGGTGAAAGGCTCGCGTTTCTTCATGCGATCCAATTGATAGAACTTGACTTGGCCTAATTTCATGTCTGAAACTTGAAACCATTGTCTACGGTCGAACTCGATGTAGTAGTGAACGTTTTCCCAATCTGGAAACCAGTTGCATTGGATTTCACCGTCTACGGTAGAAAGTAATCGCTGCTTAGGATTGACAGGAATGTAGCTGAAGTTCCTCGGGTTCGCGATGTGTAAGACTACCGGAAGACTGGCCAGCGGTTTGCCGTCAACGTCGGTGATTCGAATCTTTTGTGGCTTGCTCTTGGCCAGCTTGACTTCGAAAGGCCCGTTCGCCTCATCGGAAATCTTTTCTTGATGGAACTGCCATCCTCCAATTCGATGATCGTTGGTCCACGCGGCAAATCCATCGAGGCGCGCGCCGCTAGGAACTAGAAATGTTGCCATGCCTTTGACGTCGGACCTGGCCCGCGCGTCATGTTCGAAACCTACTCGCAACATCGCATCCGCACCGACGACCGGTTGACCAGCGTCGTCGACAACACGTGTTGTTACTTGACGCGCTGGCTGCAGTTTGATGATCAAATCGCGCTGCGCAACTGCGCGAAGATCACTAGAACCAAGTTGCTTGTAAGCTTGAAACTTGCCATCCTTGGTTTGAGTTATCAACGTTACTGAGTTGGCCACATCGAGTTGGAACCGACCGTTGGTTTTGGTGGTAACCACGACGTCCGATTCAAATTCGTTCGGCGCGCTGGCTTTGATTTCAATCTCCGTTGTAGGCGACGATCCATCCGGCATGAGCACTTGGCCATGAATGCGCAGCTTGACTTCGCCGTCGTTTTCGATCAACCACTGATCAATGCTGTAGGACTGTATCTTTGTTCGCGTATCGTTCGCAGTCGCGGCATTTTCCAACGGTTGTTGCGCATCGGAAGGCTGAGCTACGGCGATAGCCAAGAGGGTTGGAACTGCGATAAGAAGTGTCGATGTAAACGCTGTTCTCGAAATTGCGCTTTGGGGTGGAATGGAACGGCTGACCAGCGCGGAGACTCTTTCGTCGACTTGCGAAGCGCGAGCCATCGCGATGCCAGGTTGCAAGCCGCGAACGTTTACACAATGAAGCGAGGCTATCTCAATGAGATGCTGGGCGTAGTCCAGTTTGTTGCCAGTTGCCACCACCGCTGCTTCATCGCACGCCAGTTCCGCCAGCCGCGAAAGTTGACGCCGCACGAACCAAGCTAATGGATGAAACCAATAAATGGCGACCGCGAATTCGGCGAGCAATCCAACAAGCAAATCCCTGCGCCGTACGTGCGCCATTTCGTGGGCCAAAACCGCCCGTAGCCTTCCGTCCGGCCACGCCTGCCATCCGCGCGGCAACAAAATGCGAGGCCGCCACCCATCCGCCACTACTGGCGCCAGTATCTCCCGGCTCTCGAGTACCGAGACATCCTTCATTAGTTGCAGTGCCGGTTCTGTTAGCCGCATTTTTGCGACTTGTGCATGACGGACGATGCGTTTTGTGTAGATTACCGCTAAAGCGATTCTCAGCAATAATACGAGTGTTCCTGTCAACCAGACCCCGACCGCCACCATCGCCCACGAAGCAGATTTGTGATAATAGTTTGGCTCCACAATCGTGGGTATTGCGCCGCGTGATATTTCGACGACCCGCGACTGATCCGCTGCCCGCCCGTCGAGTTGCAAAAAAGGAGCAACATCGGGCGATCTTGCGCCAGATACCAGTGAAGTAGGCTGGACCGCGGCGCCCTCAACGTCGATAGTCGCCTGCGCACTCCGCGCTATCACTACGTTTGCATCGGTAAAGTCCGTTGTTCCTGGTTTTTCGACAGACAATCCAACTCTAATGCGCCCCATGTTGAATCCAGTTTCAATCGGCAAACTCCATTTGGGCAACCAGCCGCGAACGACAGGCAGAACCACAAAGGCTGTCAGCACAAGCGTCCAAACCAAGTGCCTCAAGTGAACAGTCGCCAGGCCGTAATTTAGCTTCGAAAGAACGAATACACCCAACCATGCAGTCGTGCCCACGATCGCACAGCGCGCCGATGCATCGATCAGACTCCCGACGACAAAAACGCAAACGTTCGACATATTCGTAACCTCGCTCGTTCATTGAACTACTGGGTACACCATCCTACGAATCGCGTTCCTTCTTGCGCTGTTCTTCAATTTGATCGGCCAATGCACGCAATTGCTCCGCACTCACAAGTTTGTCATCCGCCATGCCGATCAGCAGCTTCGATACGCTGCCCGAACAGAACCTTGTCACGATGGACTTGACCGCGTCCACGGCCATCTTGGCTGGCTCGACCGGTGCGCTGTAGATAAACGTGCGCCCATCTACCGAGTGCGTTAAAGCCCCCTTCGCTTCCAATCTGCGCAGGACCGTCCGCACCGTGGAGTCTTTCAGATTCCGCGATGGCCCCAACGCTTGACGCACGTCCTCGGACGAAACTTGCCCTCGAGCCCAAACGATTCTCATTACTTCGCCCTCCAGTGGGCTAAGTGTGATGGCGCGTTTCTTACGTCTTACCATAACTAATCCCTCCGATCTTAGTGCTACATACTGTAACGTTACAATGCGTCGCCGTCAATCGCACGCGCCACAGTATTGTGCAATGCCTGCCCTATCTGACACTTGAATCGCAGGGAATTAGTTAAACCACCTCCAACGACTCAGAGATTGGCCGAGACATTGACTATCTTGCCGAAGCCAGCAGTCAAACTGCATTCCTTGCAGAACAATTCACTTCGACGCCATGCTGTACGCCACACGCAAACGATTGACCGAAAGTGACGTCGATTCGCTGATTCAGGCGATGAAAAAGCCTCAGAAGTGATTCATCACTTCGCAGTTTGACAATGAGCCACCGCGACGGTGCCTTCGTCGACGCTTTTCGGCGGTTACGCTCGAAATTTTTTCGGCTATTGTTCGGTGCCGTTAATAGTTATCGCGGGTAATTCGTACCTTTTGAGTTCAATCACCTTCAGCGGGATGGTTTTGGCACGAGGCAATTCTAGTGTGAGGTTCAAACCAATTTGGACTGCTGCGAACTCGAACTGGCCTCGTTCATTCGTGGTCGTAGATCGCGTCGCTACGGCCCCTGGCGTAGGCGGATGGATTACCAGATAGATGGTTTCGTTGGCCATCGGTTTTCCGTTAGAGTCCACTACACTGCTGGAAATTGAAGCGGCCGGTGACAAGATAATATTCGCCGCTGGCTGGTCGATGGGAACGACTTGGTATCCCGCCAAGCCAAGTTTGGAATGAAACGCATAAACGGAAAGATCGTAGTTCCATCGTTCGGAAGTGTACTTGCCATTGGCGTCGCTCGTGGCGCGAAAGCTGCGCTGTCCACCTTCGCTCGCGGATTCGCCCATGAGTTCAGCGCCCGTAATTGGCATTGATTCATGGTCGAGAACCAATCCCGAAATCGGCGAGCGCACAATAGGCTCCACCATGTGGTCGTCGATCACCAACTCTTGTTCGTCCCTGATTGCAAGAGAAATTGTCTTAGCATCGGGAAGCAGCAGCCAGTAATTTCCGGGCCCAACGCGAAATCGATAACGACCATAGCTATCGATTTCGAACCAACGCACCAACTCCGCTTTGCCATTTCCTTTTTGAACTAGAGTTGCTATCTGTCGGCGCGCCGATTGCTTGTCGGGGCCTTTAGGAATTGTTCCGGTCAGCAATGTTCCCGCTCCCAGGCGAAAGTTGACGTTCTCCTTCACTTCTCCTTCGCGAAGCCACAAATCCAGGACGCTGGGAGCAGCCAGTTCATCGTCGGCAATCGCGAGAATCGTTGTTTGATCCGGATACACGTTGATTTCGTAAGTCCCATCTGCCCTCGTGGATGTTTCGCCACGAAAGTGATGACTGGTTGCGCTCCGACCTTCGCCCTTGATTCGGATTCCAACTGCTGGCGATTCGTCGGTATGTACGACTCTTCCTCGAATCGTACCTACCTTGTAAAGTGTCGCAGTCAAATCTCGGCGAGCTGGAAGTCTGGGATCGTATTTCGGATTCTCAAGGATAAAGTACTTTGGGTCGTGGAAGAAAAACTGCACCGACCGTTTTGGGTTCTTGGGAATCCATTTGAATTCGTATCGTCCGTTTTCGTCAGCTTTCCACGCTCGGCCTGCTATTCTAATTCCGTTCAGTTTGTCGCCGCGATAAATAGCCGAATGGCCAATAGGCACGTTTGCCACTGGCCTGCGAGCTGAATCAAGTGCCGTGACGCTGACAGTGACTGCGCCGTCGAGTTTCAAGTCAATTTCATCTGGAACTTGCAACCGCTCGGTCATTCGAGGGTCTTGGTAGTTTTCGTAGTAATCCAGACCTTCACCATCCTTGAATCCGACAATCCAATTCACTTTCGCGTCAGCAGGAAAACGGAGCGTTACCTGTCCCATAGAATCAGTTTCGCCGACGCAAATCTCCTCGAAGGGAGCCGCCACCATTGATACGCTCGCACTTTCGATTGGTTGATTGGCAGCGTTCACGACGCGTACTTTCGTAAAACGCCATGGTCGGACAATAATCTTAAAAGCCTCTTCGCGGTCCGTCGTATAATTCACTCTGTTTACGAAGCTCGCTCGTGCTCCTTTAACATCCTGAACCATGAACGATTCGGCAACGAAGCCTTCCGCTGGAAAGCGAAGGAGAAATGCCCCGTTCGATTTGCTGATCGTCGAATGTATGGGCTGGTCATACATGGGCAGCGTAGTAATCGTTGCCCCAGGTACTGGTGCACCTTGCTCATCTACCACCAGACCTCGAATCAGCATCGTGGCGAGTCCCTTTTCATTTGACTCGCGTTCCCGATTTTCTCTGGCAGCCTGTTTGCCACTGGGCACTTGAAAGATCGCGCTCGTTGTCGGATTTTCTTGCGCGAATAGACAATGCGTGCTGAGTGTCTGAAACGTTCCTGGCAGCAATAGGATGGCCAGAATAGCACCCAAGCGTTGCGCTGTCTTCTTTGATTTCCCGGCTAGAGTGTAGAGTGTTTTCATCACTTGCTCCTCGCACCAATTGCTGCAAGAGTCAAGAACTAGCCACGCCATGACCGCGTCTGATTGCACAATGTGGCGCAATTTCGCGAACGCGTCAATCGGCCGACGGCCGGACTTCTTGAACAGTCCCCCCCGCAGCTTCAGTAGCTTGAATAACACGCTCCGCCCATTTTTTTTCTTCACTGAGTAGATGCGCTGGCATCGGACCTCGGTAGTTAATGCGGCGACCAAAGCGGCCGCGATCGTAAGCCGTGTTGAATACTTGCCGCAGGTCGATTCGCATATCGGGATCGGGTACTCGCAATGGAACAGGCAGTGTCGGCAAGGGATGGGCCATCGGCCACGCATAGACTTGGCAATCTGGACGCTGTTCGGCTCGCGAAACCAGATAGTAACCGTCACCAGGCGGAAGCGGTTTGGCTAGCGGTAGTCGATGACCACCGCGAAGCAGATCCAGCTCGACCAAATGAACTTGCTGGTAAAGCAGAGCGTTGCGTTTGGCCAAGTACTCAGTCCGCCCAGGTTGCTGTTTGTTGGCCGGCGAGAGGAGTTCCAACGTGGTCACTAACGTTCGATCCGGGCGGTGAATTATTTCGATATAGGTTTCTCTGGGACCTTCGAGAATTGTGAGCGGAATAGTGACAGGCTCCAAAGTTGCAACCGCGCCTGAGCTTGGCACCCAATCTGTGCCATCAACTCGTGTCACAGCCAGATCCGGGAACACAAGCTTACGGCTGTCTGGCTCATGTTCGATTAAGTAGACGCGATCGCCTAACCCAACTTCGTAATTGTTCGGCAGAGCATCAGCGACTGCTTCCCGCCAGTAATTGATGAACGTCGCATGAAAATCGGACCAGAATGCTGGTGCTTCCATGAAGGGGTCGATTCCAGGGAATGGGCTGGGCATATGTCGATACCTTTCCAGACGCAATGTGAGCTTCGATTGATATCCTATTGTATCAACCAACTTAGTCATCCATTCAAGCCAAGTCACGAATGGGTCGGCCGATCGATGCGCGATAGGGTTGCTCCTGGATTTCATCGACATAATGAATGTTCGGATCGACGCCCAAATGCTGTAAGATCGTTGCGGACAGGTCCGCTGGCGAGACCGGTTTGTCCTTGACGGTGGCACCGTGCGCATTGGTTTGGCCGTAGACTTGACCACCGCGGACTCCGCCACCCGCCAGGATGGCCGTGAAAGCCAGCGGCCAATGATCGCGACCTGTCTTGCGAGTATTGCTGCTTTGCGAAAACTGGCCGATCCGCGGCGTTCGCCCGAATTCGCCGATTGTGACCACCAAGGTAGTTTCCAACAAGCCGCGATCGGCTAGATCGGCTATAAACGTGGGAAAAGCTTCATCGAAAATGGGACACAGCAAGTTTTTCAGCTTGGGGAAATTGTCCTGATGGGTATCCCAGCAAGTATTGACGCCATCGATCTTCGTTTCGTCTTCCCAATTGACCGTAATCAGCGAGACACCGGCTTCGATCAGGCGCCGGGCCAGCAATAAACTCTGACCGACCATAGACTTTCCATATCGATCTCGCAAGGCTTGTGGCTCGCGGGACAAGTCCATCCACTGGCCCGCTCGCTCGCGAATCATGTGGTACGCTTTTTCACGATACCGCGAAAAGTCCGTAATCGCCCGCGAGCGCTCGCGCGCCGATTCGTCGAGCGACTGTACACGGCTGAGTAGCGCTCGTCGCTGGTCAATACGTTCCAGGGAAGTAGTCTCGTGCAGTTCAAATCCATCCAGACGAAACGAGCGTTGGTCCGAATCGCCTTGCAGCAGCAGCGAGTTATGACGCTCACCCATGCGTCCACCAGTCTGACCGGCGATGCGCTTGGCTTGTCCTGGAAACTGCAGATACCACGGCAGAACCACCGACGGTACTGGCCCGCGGTCCGCAGCCGAAAACCGCTGTGCCATGGAACTCAGCGACGGCCAATCCAGATCAGTTGCTTGGTCGGTCGTCGGGGCACCATAGTATTCGCGCCCCGTGAACACTTCGCTGCAAGCCGGTCCATGCACATTCATGTTATGCGTCATCGAACGCAGCAAACACAGCTTGTCCATCTGCGCCGCCATGCGCGGCAAATGTTCGCAAATTTGAATTCCAGGAACGCAAGTCGATCGTGGCCGAAACTCTCCGCGTATTTCAGCAGGCGCCTCTGGTTTCATATCCCAAAGATCGATTTGACTTGGACCGCCGAAGAGAAACAGAAACACGCACGACGTATGACGGCTGGTCGCTTTACCCACTGTTTCAGTTGAAACAGCGCGCAGTGCCTCCAATTCGGCAGACGACAATCCCATTAAACTGAGACCACCGATTCGCAATAGCTCGCGACGCGAATATTGACGATTGGTTAGTGAGAACATTTGAGAATCATTCCATTCACAAGCATCCGCAAGCAGCAACAATCATCAGTGTACATCAGAATCAGCCGCAGCAACTGGGCTCTGGCAATTTAGGAACGTACGAACTGCGATCCTAGCTCGGTCGAGCTGCAAGATTGTAGAACACCTTGTCCTCACGTGTTCATGGGCCGGGAAGCGATGAACGAATTGGCATTCGCCGCTTGACAAAGACGTAACCCAACCCAATGAACATTCGAGGACGATCTGTTCTACAATCACGCCGCCGCAACATCAAACTTGGCGCTAATGATAACTACCGCCGCGCGAAACTGGCACATTTCTAAACCGCGTTCAATACAATGACACAAATTCTGTATCGATAGACTCGCCCAGGGTGCAGCATGACCTCAGAAATGTGGCAAGATCTGGACATCCTCGCATGCCCAAGCTGTCATGCCGATTTAAGCGTCGTCGATCAAGCAGCATTTTGTGTGAAGTGCACAGCTCGATTTGAGCTGGTGGACGGAATTCCGGATTTTCTCCTGAGTGCGAGTTCTCGGCTGGCCAACGAGATCAAGGTCCAGGATGAAGTCGCCGAGAATTATGAATCGTTGCGATACGCCAAATGGTATTCTCGAAAGTACCACGAAATGTGGAATACCTGGATGTTGGAAGGACTGGCCGAAAGCCAGATTGTCCTGGACCTAGGCTGCGGAACTGGCTGGGTTAGCCGCGCTGTCAACTCCGATTGCGTTTTGGGAGTCGATGTTTCCATGCACATGTTGCGTGAAGCTCGCCGGCAAGGCTGCCACGTTGTTCGAGCTGATGCAGCCAAGCTTCCGCTACGTTCCGACGTGTTTGACGCGGTGATCAGCCGTTCCCTGTTACACCATTTAGAGCATCCGCAGTTCGCCGTCGCCGAAGCAGCCCGCGTTCTCAAGCCAGGCGGGAAGGCAGTATTCTTAGACACCAACCGTTCGCTGCTCTCGACCCTTCCCAGATTCCTTGCCTACCGGCAGAACAATTTCTCAGAAACTCACCAGAACTTGCGTTTCTCCCGCTTACATAATCTGCTGTCCGCCGAATTTCAAATCGAACGAGTTCGTTTCTTTGGCTATCTCGCGTATCCAATACTCGGATTTCCCGACCTTATCGACATATTTCAGTATCTACCCGCAAAGCGATTCTCTTTTACGCTGCTGACCTCCGTGGACGCGACCATCAGTCGAATTCCACTAATCAACAGGCAGTCGTGGGGCACGATCGTGTTTTGCCGCAAAAGCACAGATGAAAAAGGATGACCACACTGGATTTTTGTCCGGTCGCATACTGCTAATTTCCTAATTTTCTTGTTGAATCGTAGCTTCTACCGCTATATTAAAGATTAAAGAAGCTTGTTGCGACTCCCAATCCCGGATCCTTACTTGCCAAAGGAGCCAATGATGCGCAAGAGTGTCTTGCTTCTTTTGGAAGTGGAATTTCTGGAATTTGGGTTAACATAATCCACTTTCCGGAGGTGTTCCATGTCTAAGAATCGAAGAAGTTTTACGGCACTACAGAAGGCTGACATCGTTCGTCGGCATTTGAAAGA
>SYJV01000394.1 GCA_005798335.1 Planctomycetaceae bacterium
TGAAATTGTCATAACCCAAACCTCCGTGCTTTGCCCAAATCACTATTCCATTACTCCGTCTTTCGTGATTCTTGCCATTCTTCAAATCAAAAGCTATGCCAATTACAAACCGCAAGGTGCACTCGCTTTCGAGGGGCGGCGGAGATTTGTCTTGCTTATGTAAGACAAGTGTGTTACCATTCCGGTATGAACGCAACTCTTACCATCCGACTTCGCGACGAACAACGGCAGCAACTTCGCGAACTGGCAGAAAAGCTGGGAAAGTCCGATTCCGAGATTGTCCGGGAGATGATCGAGCGAGGCTTGGCCGAAGAGTCGGTCGGTCGCCGTCTCTCGCATCTGAAAGGCCAACTTGCCGAGAGTCCGTCGCCAGACGATTCGCTTTCTCGTGCGATTCGCCAGCGGAATTGGCGAACCTGAGATATGGAGCTTTGGCTGCTCGACACCGGTCCAATCGTTGCGTTTCTCGACGCGCGGGACAAGGAACATGAAATCGTCGCGGCGGCATTCGATGCGTTTAAAGGACGCTTCATTACTACCAGCGCGGTGGTGGTGGAAGCCATGCACTTTCTCGTCGGTTCTCGATCAGGTGCGGCAGTATTAGTCGATTTTTTTCTGGCGTCACGAACCGAAATACACGAATGCATGTCGGTTGAAGGCTTGACGGAGGCCGTCGAGTTGATGGCTAAGTACGTGGATACACCCATGGACTTTGCGGACGCCACTTTGGTACTGTTGGGGAAAAGCTTGAAAATTCAAGAGGTTTGCACGCTAGATCGCCGCGGGTTTCGGACATACCGTATCGGCAGAAAGGCGTTTCGCTTGGTACTCGACGAATGAGTACCCACTCGCGCAGCGAAGTATCGATAAGGTTTGCAGACTCAGCTATTGCGGGCTGCAGCTCCTAGCAGTTTTTGAGGCGGATGTGTCATGCGTTTGCCTTTCTTCGGATCGCTCATCGATTCTGGCTGGGAGAAGCGATGATCTTCTTGGCTTGCCTGAAGTTTAGTTAGACAGCGCCACTTTGCGCGCCAGGTTCGGCCGTAATCCGGGTGGCATTTCTCGTTTAACCCGCAGCCGAAGGCGAGGACGGAGCGTAACCAGCCCGCAGCCGATGGCATGGGCACCGCGCGCACCGTCCTCGCCTTCGGCTGCGGGTTAAACGAGGTGCGAGCGGATGGGCGAAAAGCGGTTCAGTTTCGCAATGACGAGAACACTTTGAGAGAATTTTCGACATGAGCGAAATCACACAAGTGCTGGCCGAGAATTTTCTTGACGAAGAAACCATGGCAACAATACACTACCGTGTGGAGCCTCAGAGTGTAGCCCTTCCTTGAGTTGCTGTCGATAAAATACTTGCCGCAATGCCGAATTCTTGACACGTCAACCATCGCCTGCATTTCTTCGTTAATTGGGAACGCTATAATGTTCTCGATTGCTTGGGAGTGTTATTACTCGACGATTCAAGAACCGTAAAAAGGAAAACCATGATGCGCTCGTTTGTATTTGCTGTCGCGGCTGCTTTGTTGACTTCGACTGTGTGCGTGGCAGATTTGCCCAAGGTCGGTGATGTGGCACCGGACTTTGAAATGAAGGGGAGCGATGGAAAATCGTACAAACTGGCGGACTTCGCTGGTAAGAAAGCCGTTATCGTGGCTTGGTATCCGCGCGCGTTTACAGGTGGCTGCACCAAAGAATGCAAGTCTTTTAGAACAGCCGGTCCAAAATTGAAGGAATTCGAAGTAGCGTATTTCACAGCCAGCACCGATGACGTGCAGAAAAATGCCGATTTCGCCAAGAGTCTAGATCTGGACTATACGATTCTTTGCGATCCAGAGTCAAAGGCCGCCAAAGCTTACGGTGTGTTGCGTCCGGACGGCAAAACAGCCAATCGCGTGACATTTGTCATTGGCGCCAACGGCAAAGTCTTAGCGGTGGACGATAAAGTCGTCACGGATACTCATGCCGATGATCTTGCCGGCAAATTGGCTCAGCTTGGTGTCGCCAAAAAGCAAGTGAAATAGCGCTGCCGGCCCCGTTGACGCACGGAAGAATGGCGCTGACTGGCGGAGATGAAATCTTCATCCGGTAGCGGAATCCTCAAGAGGCTTTTGGCGCCCACTCGAAACTCTTGATGAATTCCGCTACTGTTCGCGGCTTGATTGGACATCGCCACTTTTTTGCGAATACAAGCCCGAAGCGCAAGCGAGTGGATAACCTACCACGATTACGACAATTCACTCGCTTGCGCTTCGGGCTTGTATTCGCAAAAAAGTGGCGCTGTCCAATTGAGTTCACGCACCGAGAGATTGGTGTCGAAGAGAATGGGCCGGTAACCGTGTTTGCCTTGATGTGAAATACTCGATGCACAAGTCTCATGTTTACTTAATGGGTTACCGAGGGTCTGGGAAGTCCACGGTGGGACGATTGTTGGCCGCGAAACTCAAATGGTCCGCAGTCGATTCGGATGACGTCATCGAGCACAACTGTGGCAAGTCCATTCGCGAGATCTTTGCCGCCGAAGGAGAGAGCGGCTTTCGTGATCTGGAGCAATCGGCGCTGCAGCAAATAACATCGATCGATAGGCCATCGATTGTTTCGTTAGGTGGCGGTGCCATTTTGCGAGAAGCCAATCGACTGTTGATTTGTACGTCAGGCAATGTCATTTGGCTGCGGGCCACTCCGGAAACTCTGTATGCTCGGATCGCAGGGGATGGAACGACCGCTCAGCGCAGGCCGAACTTGTCGCGTGCGGGTGGTCTTGCGGAAGTTGTCGATATTCTTGCTCGGCGCGAGCCTATCTATCAACAAATGGCAGATTTCATAGTTGATACCGACGCTATGGATGCCGATACCATTTGCGATCGTGTGTTATGTTGGCTTGAAACGCAGCGCACAGCTTAGCAGGCTTGAGAGTAGAGCAATTGTCCTCAATTGCTCATCAAACAAGACACGATTGAAGGAAAATGTGATTGAGGCAGAAAACGATTGAGGGGTAAAGAAGAAAACGATTGAGGACAATCGTTCTACTCTGCATGGAAGTTTGCAACAAGAATTCCGTGCAAGGTATTTCGGTGATCGCATTCTTCGCCAGTTTCTCCCCGCCAGTTCGATATCTGCTGGTCTTCGTCGCCAGTCTGGTAATGACGCAGTTTGTTAACTGGGCGATCTATCATTGGGCATTTGATGCTCGTCCGCTGGGCCCGTGGGCCAAGCCCGAAAAAAAAGGGACGGTGCGCACCTGGGCAGATTGCCTGCCGGTCATTGGCTGGTGGCGTCTACGGCACGAACTCGCGAAGCAAGGTCAGTGGTTTTGGATGCGCCCGTTTTTGCTCGAAGTGATCGTGCCGATCTGTCTGCTGTGGCTATACCACTACGAGCTGAGCGGCAATACGTTGTCGGTGCCGCGAACCATGCTATTGGATCTGCACGGCGAGTATCTGGCGCACTTCATACTGATCGGCTTGATGTTGATCGCCACATTTATCGACTTTGATGAAAAGACGATCCCAGACATTATCACCATGCCTGGAACGATCATCGGTCTACTGGGCGCAGCGACCGTGCCCGGCTGGCTGCCATTTGCTTGGGATCCAGGACGAACAAGCCACGTCGAATTGAATTCCTGTTCGCCGAACGCTTGGTCCGGCTGGCTGGATGGCCCTTGGGGTTTAGCCATTGCATTGTCGATCGTATTCGTTTGGTGTTTTGCCATTTGCGATCGGCGTTGGATTACGCGCCGAGGATATCTGAAGGCCATTCAGTATTTCTTCGCGGGATTATTCCGCAACAACTGGTGGAAAACCGTAGTGCTGGTCGGCATTCTACTAGCCATCGGCGTTGTGCTGGCATGGAATCGTCAAGCGGCGTTGGGACGCTGGCCGCAGTTGCTGAGCAGTCTGATTGGGCTTGCAGGAGCTGCCGGAATTACCTGGGGAGTGCGCATTTCGGCGCGATGGGGACTGCAGGTCGAGGCATTAGGGTTTGGCGACGTGACTTTGATGGCGATGATCGGTACCTACGTGGGCTGGCAACCAGGTCTCTTGATTTTCTTTTTCGCGCCGATGGTTTCCATCTTGATCGTGCTTGTCCAATGGATGCTCACCGGACAAAAAGCAACTCCCTATGGACCCTATTTATGTGCTGCTACGATTTGGGTGCTGGTCGACTGGGTGCGTATGTGGGATTGGGCTCGCGATCTGTTTGGTTTGGGGTGGATCATGTTGTTGGTGATGGCGTTCTGCGTCATGTTGATGGGAGTGATGCTATGGATTTGGCGATTATTTCGCGGACGACCGCGCGTCGAGATTTAGCATACCCTGGTTGGTCGAGCTGGGGATTGCCACCGGTCGTCGATATGCGTGCCCAGCGCCAGTTGCTCGTCGATCGCCGACAAGGTTGTATCGTCATTCGGCAAAGTGAATTGTCAGCTATTTTCGGTCGGCGTTGGGCGTACACTGGCAACTTGTTGACCGTTGCTATTGATAGTCGTCTGCGGCGCATCGAGCGCGATGTGTGCGAGCTGTATTACCATGAAAGCCGCTGGGCGCCTGGCTTCTTGACGCTCGACTATATTCGCAGCGGTCCCGACACGACGCTCAGCACATTCTACGCTGCGACGTTGGTACTGGACGAAATCGCGCGGCTGAAGAAATCCAGCGCGATTGTCGCGAACGTTACAAACTCGCGAATTTCTGAGCGATTGATGGAGCGCTGGAATTGGCAACGACATTGCCTGGGTTGGTTCGGCAGGCACTATATCAAGCGATTCTATGGGCAATATCCGGCGATCGAACCAGTTTGGCGCGAACGACTAGGCATGGAGTCTGTCGAGCAGTAAGGCGACTCGCAAAGCGAGATTTACCAGCCCAGGAGTTCCACGGGAGAACGAGGCTCGTGCTGAGTTCGGAGCCCGTGGCTAGCGCCATCGGTTCACTTTTTTTCGGCGCCGCAGCAGCCTCTCCGGCTCTCCCTGACAGTACGCTCTATTGCTCGCCCTGCGAAATAATGCCTGGTAGGTGAAAATTTGCGAATTAGGGCGCCCGAAATTGCGAGTTCGCGGCACTATAATGTCGTTATGCTCGAGCAACCCGAACCACAACGACCTAGTCGGACGATATCCGTTTTCCGTGATCCGCCAGAATTTGACTCTGTGGCGGAGGATGCGGAGCTTTTGGCTGTGTTCCTGGAAACGGGCGATCGAGAACCGTTGGAGCTGTTGATCCATCGGCATGCTCCGATGGTTGCCGGCGTTTGTCGAGCGACGGTGGCCGATGCGGGAGCGGCGGAAGACGCATTTCAAGCGACCTTTCTTGTGCTGCTGAAGTCGGCCAAGCGAATTCGCAATCATGCATCCCTTGGAGCCTGGTTGCACGGTGTGGCGTACCGTACCGCGTGTCGAGCGCGCTGGAAATGGCGTGAGAGTTTGAAGAGAACTTCGTCGATAGTTGACGTCGAGAACACGTTGGTTGAGGAGGCGGACACGCTCAGTAAGATTGCTCGACAGATGGAGCTGGAGGTGCTCGATCAGGAGCTGCAGAACTTGCCGCAGTCGTTGAGAGATCCGTTGGTAGAACATTATTTGCTCGGATACTCGGCGGTACAGATTGCCGAGCGGATGGAATTAACTCAAGCGGCTGTCGAAGGACGCATTCGGCGCGGAAAACGTCGGCTGCGCGGCCAGCTTGCGAGGCGCGGAGTTGGCCTGTCGGTGGCGGTTGCCTCGGCCACATGGTTTCAGCAGCAGCTCGCCGCCTCGGACGCGACCTCGTGGATTGATCGTTTCGTGGGCGAGGAATTTGTTCGTTGGAATTCATCTTCGGAAAAAGTCAGCGATCTCGATCCCGATATCTCATCACTTGTTCAACAGGAGTTTGCCATGTCGACCATGTCCGCAGTCAAAATTGCACTTTCGTCCGCGATCGTCACGTATTTAGGAGCCGCTTTGGTGCTGAGTTCCCAAGGAACTTCTGATACCACATCGCAATCCAACTCGCCCGTTACTATCGAGTCTTTGCACGAAGAGCCCGTACCAAGCTTTTTGGCTCAAGCCGCGAAAACACCGGGAAACTCAGCCGCTCAACCGAATCAGCCGAATCCTTTCAATCCAACCGTCCCACTGAGTAATCAACCGAGTAATTCACCGTTACCGCAAGCGGGCGCTACTCAGCAGCCTCCAAATGCCCAAATGAAGAGTGGAATTGGTATGGGAGGAATGCCCAGGGCTGGATCGCCCCAAGTTCAAATGCCCACGAGTGGCAAGGTCGAACCATGGGAAGAAACCGACGGCCCAAAACCGACTTGGTTGACTGAAGGTACCAACGATATGGACAGGGTCGAGGAATATCGAAAGAACTTGGTGAAATCTATCGACTTAGACTTCAACGGTATGCCGCTAAATACGGTATTGAAAGCACTATCAGGCGATCTCAAGGTTCAATTCTGGATTGATCAAGTAGAACTCGATACTCTCGGCGTCGCTGTCGATAGCCCAATAACCATGCAGATGTCGGGACTCACGCTGCGGCAAGCATTGAAGTTAATTCTCGAACCACTAGAACTTACCTACGTGGTACACGAAAACTGGATCACGATCACCTCCAAAGACTCTGCCGATTCAAAACCAAACATTGCGTATTATGAACTATCACACATCCTACCGAATTCTGCACAGGTGGACTCGCTGATGGTCGCCATTGAAATGCAGATCGAACCAGATTCATGGCTGAGCGGGGGCGGAACGAGTTCCTTGATGATTGTAGGGTCGCTACTGATCGTCAGTGCACCGGAAACAACTCAAGAACAAATTGCAGCTTTGTTGGGGCGGATCGCCAAGACCTCGCGCAAGAATTTATCGACAACCAAGCCATTTGATAATCGTTTCTATCCCGTAGCTCCCGTGCCTGGGACGCCTACCCAGGGTCCTGGCGGAATGGGTGGTGGAATGTTTTGAAACTTGCCGCTCATTCCAGATGATGTTTGGCCACGATCGCAAGAGCTGCCAAGTGCAACAGCGAATTGCTGGCTAGTATGCTGGTTTGCGCCAGGGCTAGCGGATTTCCGCGTCCGTCGGTGATGCGACCTCCGGCCTGTTCCAAGATCAACCGACCGGCCGCGAAGTCCCACGGAGCAAGCTGATATTCAAAGAAGACGCCGTACATGCCGTCGGCTACCTGACACAAATCTAGCGCTGCGGTTCCAAAACGGCGCACGCCGTGAATCTGTTGCCTGAAAAAATCGCGGATCGCGGCGAGCGTAGCCTCCATCATCGCGCCGCGATCATAGTAAAACCCAACTCCGATCATCGCTTGATCGAGTCGGGTTTCGGTACTGACGCGCAGTTGCCGGCCATTGTGATATGCATGCTGTCCCGCAACTGCCCAATACCAATCGCCGCGAACTGGATTGACGACGACACCACACTGTGGTTGGCCTCGATAATAGTAGGCGATCGAAACTGCAAAATGCGGAATTCGGTGCGCGAAGTTGTTCGTGCCGTCCAGCGGATCGACGATCCACAAGTGTTCAGCGTCCGGACTGGCCGTCAATTCCTCTTCGCCGAGAATTTGATGTTGAGGGAATCTAGCTCGAATGACTCGCGCGATCGCCCGTTCGGCCTCGACGTCGGCATCCGAGACGAGGTTCGAACACTCCTTTGCGCGCATTTCGACACCCAACGCAAAATAGTGCAAGATCACGCGCGAAGCCGCGACGGCTGAATCGAAAGCCACGCGCGCAATATCATCCTGTGGAACCTGAAAGTGCGCTGGGACCGAGAACTGCTGAGCCAAATGTGCGTCCAAGGTAGATTCCTAAATAGCCCAATGGAAAACCAATATGCTCCGAAGCCATACGGAAATGCAAAGGCTATCGATATTGCTCGGCGGCAGCAACCGCCATTTGATCGCAGCGCTCGTTTTCAGGATGACCGGAATGGCCACGCACGTGATGGTAAGACATTTGATGTTTGGCGACCAGCACATCCAGCTCGCGCCATAATTCTTCGTTCTTAATCGGCTTCTTCTTGCTGCCTTCGTACCGAACCCAGCCGTTCTTTTTCCAGCCGTGCATCCATGACTGCAATCCTTGCAGCACATAACTGCTGTCGGAGTGCAAGTGAACGTGGCATTTTCGTTTTAAGGCATTCAAGCCTTTGATAACCGCCATCATTTCCATTTGGTTGTTCGTCGTGTCGGCTTGTCCGCCTGAATCGGTTAGCTCCTTTTTGTTCACCGGATCACGCAAAATAAATGCCCAACCACCGGGCCCGGGGTTACCGCTGCATGCACCATCGGTGAAAAGCAAAACCTGCCGCAGTTCCTTCTCAGTCGCATCCGTCACAAGCAAAATCCCTTTCTAGAAAATGAAAGTTGTTTACGGCACCTCGTTTAACCCGCAGCCGCAGGCGAGGATTGCTGAATAATTGGCAATACTTCAATAGTCGAGGGCAAGAAACCAAAGCAATCCTCGCCTGCGGCTGCGGGTTAACCCCAATACCGTTCAACGAACGTGGGATAAGCTTCCAGCTTGTCAACCTGTAGCGGAGTTTCGCCATTGCTTGCACAAGAGATTGACAAGCTGGAAGCTTATCCCACGTTCGTTGAACGGTATTGGGGTTAAACGAGTTGCCGTAAGCAACAACGTGAGGTAATTCTCGCATGGTATCATGAATCAACCGTTGGCCGCTCGCAACGCTTGGTCGAGATCTTCGATCAGGTCTTGCGGATCTTCCAAACCTACTGACAATCGAATCAATCCGTCCGTAATACCCGAGGCCGCGCGCGCTTGCGGATCATAACTTGCGTGCGACATCGATGCGGGTTGCTCGATCAGCGATTCGACCGATCCCAAACTGACCGCCAAATGAAACAGCTTGGTTGACTGCACGACTCGCCGTGTCAATTCGAAATCGCCGACGGCCTCGATAGTAATCATGGCACCGTATCCTGCGTGCAATAGTCGGCTCGCCCGATCATGGTCTGGATGCGACACCAATCCCGGATAAATGACGTTGGCGACCAGTGGATGATCGTGCAAGTAGAGCGCGATCTCCATCGCCGAGCGGCATTGTTCGCGCACTCTCAAGTCCAGTGTCTTCAATCCTCGAGCGAGCAAGAAACTGTCGAAGGGCGAAAGTACAGCACCGGTCGCATTTTGGACAAAGTAAAGTTGCTGTAGCAGTTCAGGAGAACTCGTAACCAGCACACCGGCTAAGCAATCGCTGTGTCCGGCCAGGTATTTTGTGGCCGAATGCATCACGATATCGGCTCCCAATTCCAGCGGACGCAGTAGGACGGGAGTCGCGAACGTATTATCGATGGCAACCAGGACATTGTGCTGTTTGGCTTGCGCAATGATCGCAGGCAGATCGGGCACGGTCAAACGCGGATTACCAATGCCCTCCAGCCAGATCATGCGCGTCTGGGGTTCCAAGGCGCCGGCGAGCGCTTGGGGGGAATTCAGATCCACCAGTTTGACATGGACTCCGCTGCGATTACAAATCTTGTGCAGCAAGCGATAAGTGCCGCCATAGATATCCCGGCCGGCGATGATTTGGTCGCCGCTGTTGAGCAACATGGTTGCACAATGCGTGGCCGCCATGCCAGACGAAAAAGCAAGTGAGCCGCAACCTCCTTCGAGCGACGCCAGTGTTTCCTGAACTGCCGAACGCGTTGGATTGCCGCTGCGCGAATAATCGAATGTTCCCCACTCGCCAGCCTTCTTCTGGACATAGGTCGTCGCTGGGTGAATCGGTGGGATCACTGCCCCTGTGTTGGATTCAGGTGGATTGCCGACGTGAATTGCTCGGGTACGAAATCTCATTCGACACAGCTTATTGTTCGAGGGCTTGTCGCAAATCATTGACGAGATCGCGAGTATCTTCGATACCGCACGACAAACGAATCATGTTGTCGGGAATGCCGAATCGTTGGCGATCTTGCGGAGTCTGCGTAAAGTAGCTCATCACCAGAGGTTGTTCGATCAATGATTCGACTCCACCGAGGCTGGGCGCAATACGAGGAATCGTGACTCGATCGACGATGTCCGCAGTCTGGCGCCAGTCGGCGTCACGCACCAGAAACGTGACCAAGCCACCATATCCGCGCATTTTCCCGGCTGCGATCGCATACGATGGATGGCTCGGCAGACCAGGATAGAACACTCTCTCGATTCGCGGATGAGCCTCGAGAAACTCGGCGACAGCCAAGCCATTTTCATTATGCCGCTGCATGCGCAATTCGAATGTCTTCAGACCGCGCTGTAGCAAGTACAGGTTATGAGCTGAGTTGATGCCGCCCATAACGCCGCGAAGTTGCCGTACGTTTTCAAGTTGTTCGTGCGAGCCTGCGATGACACCAGCCAGTAAATCGTTGTGGCCACCCAGATACTTAGTGGCCGAGTGCAGCACGTAATCGATGCCATATTCCAAAGGTCGAATATTGTACGGAGTCGCCAGGGTCGCATCGATCAACGTTTCGACTTCGTAGGCTTTGCCAAGCGCGGCAAACTGCTCGAGGTCAATACACGTCAGGTGCGGGTTGGTGGGCGATTCGCTGACGAGGATTTTCGTGCGCCGGTTGATGGCAGCTTCCATCGCTTGAAAATCGCCAGTGGGAACTTGGTAGGTTACCACGCCAAAGCGAGCCAAATGCTTGGTACAGAATTCGCGACTGCGATGATAACATTGGTCGAAGAAAACGATTTCGTCGCCTGAGCTGAGCTTTGCCATCAGCAGTCCCACGATTGCAGCCATTCCGCTGGAATAGACGATCGCTTCTTCAGCACCTTCTAGGGCCGCGAGTTTCGCTTCAACAACTTTCTCGTTGGGACTGCCATAACGTCCATATTCCTCGCGAGTCTGTTTCTGTTCGATAAAGTCAATTACCGCCTGCGTATCGTCGAAAGTGTAGGTGGAACTGCAGCAGATTGCATCCGTAATGGCATCGCAGGCTTTATGTCTGGCTTCTCCAGCATGGACGCTAACGGTAGAGTCGCCGCGCGGCCGTTGCTTTTTGGCATTCATAGTGGCTTGTAGGCTCATCGGCAAGGATCTCGGAAAGAATGGAATTTTCGCATGACGTTTATGCGATTGGTCCGGCAACAAAAAAAGCCGAATCCAAACGCGACAGGGTGGATGCGGCTTTGTTGAGAGTTCTTTCCGGTAGCCTCACGACGTACTGGTGAATAAGCCTGGACGTTGTGAGAGAATCGGTGGCTCTTTAGCAGTTCAGGGCTGCAAGCGGCCGCAAATCACCTAGGCAAAAAAAGAGTGTATCTGGTTCGTGTTCCTTTCACAAGCTTTTTTCTGAAATCAGCAGCAGAAATCCTGGCAGAAGAAATTCAGTTTCAACGTGCAACGCTCATATTGAGTTACTCTTCGCCAATCCGCATGGACGAGCTATTCCGCAGCGTTTGCGGCCTCGTTGCGGTCTCATTCCCAAGCTCTGCTTGGGAATGCTAGTCCTAGAAGCTCCGCTTCCAGCCAACGGTCATACGGTACGCAACTCAACACTACGCGGCGAAGTGATACAAGACGGAGACAGACGATATTGCACGCAGGCGAGTGGGGTTAGGCGAGCGGCAGAATGATTCTCACCAATACAAGCCCGATGCGCA
>SYJV01000042.1 GCA_005798335.1 Planctomycetaceae bacterium
ATGCAGTTCTGGAGCCAACAACTTATACTTGCGACGAATTCCTGCGATAACTTTTGCATCCATGATGCTTTCGTTATCACATATCCGACTGAATTCGACCAATAGCAACTTGTAAAAGTTATTTTTACACAGGCCCTAAGCTAAAATCTTGGGGGATGCGGGCGGCAAATGTCGCCCGTTGCAATGGTTGAATCTATTGCGGATAGGAAGAGTTTAACGGATGTAGAGGGTGTACCGAGTAGTCAAAGTGAATTGTTGGGAAACGCGTCAGTCGAATCTGCACAACTTTGCCAATAGTTCTCTATAATCTTATGAATCAGCGTGGCGAATCGGTTTGCCGGGCTGAGTGGGCTTGAAGGACTTGGGCTTGCGATTTCTGCTGGGAAGCCAAACCAGTTTCGGGCTAAACGCAGTTCCACTTTTCTGCTGCGGTCGTCGGTCCTTGATGTCTTTTGAAAGTTGCAAACTGCCATGGAAACGCTTTCGAATGCTGCTCGTCCATTGGACTCTGCCCAATCACCACTTGGCGCTGACCGGGGATTCGACATCATCCAAGTCCTTTGGCGTTGGAAATGGCTGCCAATATTGGGAACCGTTTTGGGCATTGGCGTAGGGTACTTAGTCTACACACAACAGACCACACAATACTCAGCCACCGCGCTGGTTCAGGTGTACAACGAAAATCCAAGCTCCGCAATGCGATTGGATCACTACGGTCGCGAAGAAGCTGGCAGTGTCTTCTCTCGCGCTGACGAATCCAAAGTGATTAGCAGCGAGAAAATACTTCTCAAAGCGGCGGAACAGCTCCTTGCGGATCAGTCGAGCAAGGATCTCGTCGAAACTGTCTTGACCTCCGAAGGCGTTTCCGCCGACGAGGTTGTTAATTGGATACGCAGACCAAAGATGTTGAAGGTTCAGCCGGGCGACAAGGAACTCAACACGACTCTGATCGAGATCACGTATATCTGTTCGAGTCAGCCGCTGGCTGCATCGGTCGTCAATGCAATCGTCAAAGCGTACACCGATCACTTGAGCGAAGAATACAAGGGAACAAGTGCAAAGCTACTTGACGCAATCACAAGTGCTTCTGGGGGAATCAAGAAGCGTTATCAGGAACACTTGGAACTGTCGGACAAAACTCGTAATCGCATAGATGCGCCCGTGCTAATTCCACTGGAAAACGGCAAGCGAACGGACCCATTTACAAAAGCTTATGAAGCATTGAATGCGCAGATTAGTGTCGTCAAGCAAGAAAGAACCGAATTGGAAAACTTGCTCAACTCCATATTGGATGGCGAGAAAACCAAGCAAGATCCAGATTCTATGCTGCAGATGATTGCTAGCCGAGATCCTCGATTGAGTTTCGCACCTGATGTCAACGGCAGTATTGGACTTCCCCCACCGACGCTAAAGCAAAACTCAGAATCTAATATCCAGCAGGCCCATTTAATTGCGTTGCAGCAACGGCTCGATATTATGCGCAAGCGGAATGTGGGAGAAAAGCACCCTGATGTGGAGAGTCTCAAGGCGCAGATCGAAGGTGCCAAAGTTCTGTTGATTCACTTAACCGAGAGTGAGCGTAAGATGGCGATGGAATATGAGACCAAAATGAAAGAATATCGAGCCAAGTTGCCAGCTCAAGCCATTCCTTTGACGTCTGTACAACGCCTGGCGCGGCTAAAAGTGACAATCATTAGAAATATCGACACGCTAAAGAATCTAGAAACAAGCTATGCAGTGCAAGCAAACGAACAGAAAACAAAAGCCAAAGAGATCGAAGACTACATGTACACGGTAGAGAATCTAGATGCTGAGCTCAGAGATATTTCGCTGTTGCAACAAGCGGTGAACAAGAAAATGGAGGAGATTAGTGTTCTGCCTCCTGCCAATCAAAGAAAATTGACGCCGCTAGATACGCCATCGATAGGTGCGTATTACGGTCCGAAACTGTTGCCGTATTTCTTTGGTGGAGCAGTTTTGGGATTTGCCGCACTCGCTGGTTTGGCAGTACTACTTGATTTTGCAGACAAGAGCTTCCGTACACCTGATGAGATCGCCAGTGATATGGGCGTGCCGGTACTCGGTCATATTCCGGCGATGGAATCGCTTGCTTCGTCGAAGAAGTCCAACGAAGCGATCGACGCTTCGATTTGCACGATCCATCATAGTAAAGGACGCGTCAGCGAAGCCTACCGCAGCATAAGAACCGGTCTTTTCTTCAGCAATCGCAGCGGCGACTTGAAAGTTATTCAAATTACCAGCCCAGTTCCAGGTGACGGCAAATCGACGTTGTCTTCGAACTTAGCGGTTACCATGGCACAATCCGGTCGGCGCGTGCTGCTGATCGACGCCGACTTCCGTCGTCCACGTATCGCCAAACTGTTTGGCTTTACCGGTGACATTGGAATGGCGACCGTGGTTGCTGGAAGCGCGGAATTGAGTGACGCTATTCACGACAGCATTGTTCCAAACCTGTCGGTGATGCCCGGCGGCAAACGGCCCAGCAACCCTGCCGAATTGCTCAGCAGTCAGAGATTTGCAGATCTGATCAAGGTCCTGCGCGACAAGTTTGACATCATCGTAATCGATACGCCGCCATTGCTGGCCGTTAGCGACCCAAGTGCGGTTGCGGCAGTTGTCGACGGCGTTGTGTTGACCATGCGTTTGCGTAGAAACGTAAAACCGCTAGCTAATCGCGCCGCAAAGATTCTCGAGTCTGTTGACGCGAATATGCTGGGCGTGGTTATCAATGGTGTGTCCGCTAATGCAGGATATGGTTACTCGTACAGCTACAACGATTATCGATATGCATACCGATATCGTTATGGCAACAACTACTACAGCGGCGGATATCGCGGCGGCTACGATTACGGAGCCAAGCACTATCTAGAAGAAGGCCATGATGTGGACAATCAGCACATTGTGCCCCCCAACAGCGAACGCAAAGACTCTTAGGAATGCATGCGACGCCAGGGAAATTTCCCAATCCCTACGATCCGCCAAAAATTGATTTACGGTTTACGCCGATTCATAAACGCTTCTGGTATGCAGCCAAGCTAGCTTTCCGCGAGTACCGCGCTGGCTTGGTTCGCGAAAACTTCACTTACCGCGCACACGCCAAAGCATGGTTGGCATTGGCCATGATCAGCGTCTTTGTGTTGTTCAATGTTGTCGGGTTAACCGTTAGCCTGGTCCATTCCCTGGGACTGCTTTGATTAACGCTGGTAGGGACATTACATTATTCGAGCAAAGTGCTTCACAGCATTATTCGAACAAAAATGCTTCGCAGCGCTTCCCTAAGGGATTTTTCGTGATACTCAATCGCGCCCCACACCGGTCTGACGCGCGCGGCGCTAGTCGACTACAATAGTCGCGTGGCCGATGTAGGCCAAGAATAGGAAATGCCACCGGGCGCGTTGGCCCAGCCCGGGTTGAGGATCGACATGCGCATCGAATTGATTCTTTGGATCGGTGGAGGCGTAATTGGTTCGGTGTGTTTGCTCAGCATGATGCGCAGGCGTCAGGTCTTCCTATTTGATTTGTTGAAAGAATTCATCAAGCAACAGCGAGAACGAGCGAATAGGCTTAGCCGGGCGCAGCGTTTGATCGAGCAATCCGAGAAAATTCGCGCCAGCAAGGACAGCAACTCTGAGGCAAAATAAGGCGGACAAATAGAATTTCAAATTGCGGATATTCGACGCTAAATTGGATTTTACGAACTGAAGGTAGATGACCGAGTCCAAGCCCACGAAACGACTGTACATCGAAACTGCGGGATGCCAAATGAACATCCTGGACAGTGAAATGGTGGTTGCGTCCCTGCGCCGTCAGGGCTATGAACTAACTAATTCGGCAGAGTCTGCGGACACGATTCTGTTTAACACCTGCAGTGTGCGCGAGCACACCGAGGAGAAAACTTACAACCACATTGCGCTGTTGCGCGACCTCAAGCGAAGCCACCCGGAAAAAATCGTTGGCGTCATGGGGTGCATGGCGCAAAAAGACCAGCAGTTAGTATTCGAACGAGCTCCTTTTGTTGATCTAGTCGTTGGTCCGGGTCAATTGCATTCTATTTCAGGGCTGCTTGAGAAGATCAACGCAGGCGCGGGGCGTCAGATGGCTGTCAGCCTGGG
The DNA here is from genome assembly GCA_005798335.1 of Planctomycetaceae bacterium. GTDB lineage: Bacteria > Planctomycetota > Planctomycetia > Pirellulales > Pirellulaceae > Aureliella. Next base: position 4,134 of record SYJV01000042.1, read on the forward strand.
GAGGCGCGATGGAAATCAAGACGACATCCGACGCAGCCACGAATCGTTCGATCCGCTGAGAGATCCTACGATGCGCCCCACGCCCTACCAAGCCTACTTGAGAATTCAATACGGCTGTGACAAGTTCTGTACGTACTGCGTCGTACCCATGACGCGCGGACCAGAACAAGGGCGTTCGCCTGAGCAGATTTATGCGGAAGCCCGCCAGTTGGCTGATCAAGGTTGCAAAGAGATCGTGTTGCTCGGCCAAACCGTCAACAGTTACAAGTACGTCGAAGGCTCGTGCGTCACCAGATTGGCCGATTTGCTGGAGACCATTCATGAGATCGATGGCATTTGTCGCATCAAATTTGTCACCAATTACCCTAAGGACATGTCAATCGAATTATTGCAAACCGTTCGCGATTTGCCAAAGTGCTCGCCTTATTTTCATGTACCGGCGCAAAGCGGCTCGGATGCGGTTCTGGCAAGGATGAAACGAGGGTACACGGTCAGCGATTACATGGCGATGATGGAACGAATCGAATCGACGATTCCTCAGGCCGCAGTGGCCAGCGACTTCATTGTCGGCTTTTGCGGTGAAACGGATGAGGATTTCCAGCAGACTCTAGACCTGGCAGAACGCTGCCGATTCAAGAACAGTTTTATATTCAAGTATTCAGTTCGCTCTGGCACTAAAGCGGCGCAACTGTTTCCCGACGATGTGCCTGAACATGTAAAACAGCACCGAAATATTGAGCTGCTTGAACTTACCAATCGCATTGCTGAACAAGAGAATTCACGCTTCATCGGAAACAAGGTGGAGGTTTTGGTGGAGGGTCCCAGCAAACTGTCCTTGCGACGCGACGATATCGGACCGATGCGTCAAATGACAGGCCGGTCGCGTTGCGATCGAATCGTCGTATGGGAAGGCAATGAGCGGCAAGCTGGCCAGTTGATGCCTATATCGATTCATGACTCAAACGTCCACACACTGTTCGGATCTGTGCCTACACAGCAGTTTTCTCGCGATGTATATGCGATGCCTTTGGTGGCCAACCGCCGAGTTGATGCGTGAATCACCCGCCCTTATTGTTCCTCGCAGAGTCTCAGATCAGCAGCGAGATTAGACGATGAACTGGACCGAACGCGTCGACTGGATAATCGATTGTGTGAAATGGCCAGTTGCCTGTGCCGCAATTATTGCCTTTCCGTGTTCTGCCTGGGCGCTCGTCGCACTGCTGGGCAGAGCGCTAACCAGCCCGCTCGCATTGCTACCATTCTTGCTCGGCCTAATTCTGTTCTGGGGTCTGTGGCGCAAGTGGTTGGGACGAAGCGCGCTAGGACGATGGCTGATCGCATTCGAACACGAATTAACGCATGCAATTTTCGCAGTTTTGACCGGCCATTCAATCATTGGCTTTCGCGCTTCCTTGCGCAAAGGCAGCGAGGTTCGGTTTGCTGGGAAAGGGAACTGGTTGATTACCTCAGCACCCTACTTTTTCCCTACAGCTGCGTTAGTTTTGTCGTTGGTCGCGTACATCATGCCGTTTTCAGGTTTGCCGTGGAGCGGGATGTTGCTCGGAGTTGCGTTGGGTTATCACGTGGTCAGCACGTACCGTGAGACACACGGTAAGCAAACGGATCTACAGAAGCTCGGAAAACTCTTTTGTTGGATGTTTTTGCCTAGTTCAAATTTGATTGTACTGGGCTTTGTTATCGCATTGGCGCACGGTGGCAGCAGCGGTGTGAACCTTTGGTATGGCGATCTCATTCAGCCGATCGGCACGACGATTCGCTGGCTGTGGAAATTCTCCAGCAGCTCGGAAGCAGGAGGGTAGAGCAATTGTCCTCAAGTGCTCGAAACAAACAACATGGGCGATAATTCAACTGTCTCTCCACCATCCGAAAGATTTCGTCTAGTCTGATTTATGCACCAGCATCGTATATGCCAGTAGATTCGAACCGCAAAAGAACCACATCCCGACGGTGACTTTCGTTATCTCCATGCCCATGAAAACTCAGGTCCTTACCGACGCCCGCGTTGCCGCAGAAATAGTACGCGCCGGAGGCATTGTGGCGTTTCCGACCGAGACTGTGTTTGGTTTGGGGGCCGATGCGACGAATCCGGCGGCGATCGAAAAACTCTTCTGGGCGAAAGGACGTCCTACGGATAATCCGTTGATCGTACATGTGGCGAATCGCCAGAAAATCTTCGAAATCGCCATTTGTGTCTCCGACTCAGCCGCGCTGTTGTTGTCAGCTTATTCGCCGGGACCGATTACGGTGGTGTTACCTAAGAATTCAGTAATCATTGACAAAGTGACAGCGGGTTTCAACAGCGTCGGCGTGAGAGTTCCGGACCATCCTCGCGCATTGGAATTTCTCAGATATGCAGATTTACCCATCGCCGCACCGTCCGCGAATCGGTCTGGGAAACCCAGTGGAACTAGTGTGGAGGCGGTACTTGAGGATTTGGATGGCCGCATTGACGCGATACTTAGCGGCGAATTATCACGAGTGGGAGTTGAATCAACGGTCGTCGATTGCACGCAAAATCCGCCGTATTTGTTGCGTCCGGGCGCAATCAGCCTAGAGCAATTGCAGGCGGTTGTCCCAAAAATTGCGTTAGCCAAAGATGAACTTACGCAGGGTAATTCTCCGGGTTTGAAATACGCTCACTATCAACCCAGTGCACGCGTTCGACTTTTTGACTCCTTTTCCGAATTGCCGGCTGAAGTTAATGATGCTTGTTTGTGTATGGAAGCGCCTCCGGCTCATTTGCGCCAGCGTCTGGGATTCTTAAAACAATTTGATAGCGTTGAACAATACGCCCGAGATTTTTATGAATCTTTGCGGCAAGCGGACCGTCAGGGCATTGTCAGTGTTTATTGCCAGCGCGTACCTGAGGTAGGCATAGGTCGAGCACTAGCTGACCGCATGGGTCGAGCTGCTGG
>SYJV01000395.1 GCA_005798335.1 Planctomycetaceae bacterium
CTGTAGCGGAGTTTCGCCATTGCTTGCACAAGATATTGACAAGCTGGAAGCTTATCCCACGTTCGTTGAACGGTATTGTGTTTAGTCGAGTCATGCGGTGGTCACTGGCGGTCGGACTGTTCTGTTCATTGATGGAACCGGGACTGATGGCCGAAAGCACTGGGAATGATAATGTCGGCAACGTGGATGCAATGACCAATTTGCGAGTCGTGCTGAAAGGAGAAAACGGCGAGCCTGTCGCAGGCGCAGCAGTGATGCCATATGCTATGCGTACGATCGAGGATCCGGGTACGCACGGATTCTGGGACGAACGCAGATATGGTGCTCCACGAGATTACTTCAGCAATGAACAAGGCGTGGCAACCATTCGTTACCCAGCGAAAATATGGAACCACGCAGCACCGTTGACGACTAGTCAGGTAACTTTCGTTGCGCGACACAGCAATTTCGTTCGCGAAGTAGTGCATTTTGACTTGGGTGCGAAAGAAGCAGTTGTCGAGTTAAAAAAAGGTTGCGAATTACACCTGTCGGCAATGGACGCGAATGGGAACGCGGTTCGTGATTTTGGTGTCTTGATTGCCGGGCCTTTCTCGCCTGAGTTTTGGCAAGACGACGGTGCGAGCGGACGAAGTACCAGTTCGCTGAATGATGGAACTTGGCAGACATTATTGGTAAAGCCACAAGAAAATGGGTGTACGCTTTTTAGCAGTCTATTGCCACTGCGCGTTCGGCCTGATCAATCCATGAGAATGCGCGGCATCAAACTCACGCCCGGTAGTCGCATTGTTGGGTGCTTGAGCGACAACGTTCCACGACCAATTAAAAATGGTACTGTGATTATCACTTCTGTTCCCAAGCCCGAAGGCGATTCATTTCGAGCAGAATTGCCTTCACTGTGTTGGTACGATTGGACGAGTATTCAAGAGAATGGATCGTTCGTGTTTCCGTCGGTTCCTGGTTCTGGCGAGATTCAAATGATTGCGATTTGTGACGGATGGTTATCAAAGACAACCGTGCCCGATGCCGACTCATTTGTCATGGGACAGCTATTCCAAGTCGAAGGAGACCGAGTAAATGTGTCCATTGAAATGGAAGGGACTGGAAGTTTCGAATTAACGATCCTAAATCCCGATGGAAGTCGTCTCAAGGGCGGCACGGTCTCAAGCTGGCCCAATCAACGACGGTACAAAGGTGGAGTGTCTTTGCTTGGAATGTGCCGTGATTCCATGCGCGAGATTCGCAATCAACTTCGACCTGCACAGGAACGAGAGCCATTTATACGCAACCGCGACTTACCGTTTCTAGAACGTCCAGTGATTGACGGAAAAGTCGTGCTGAAGGGCATTCCTACGAACATGGGTGTCGCGCTGGAACTTAATCATCCGGATTTTCGATTTGCAACTCCAGGGAAAACTGGCCAAAGTTGGCCAAGACATCAGCTCAATTCAGCGCAGCCCAAGCAGATAGTATTAAAGACAGCGCCACATTAAGTCGGCATTTTCGGTGGAGGCCTACTCGGCGTGGCAAGCCATGAGACCCGAAGGAAGTGAGGGGGCGCAGATCTCCGGTGTGATGTATTCGTGGCTGCGCGTGAACGAAACTTCAATGATCGCTTGCGAAGAATTCAAAATCGACTGGCACGGCGAAATCGTCTACTAGTTCAGTACGCTGCCGTTAATCATCGCAATCGCCAAGTTGTTGTCTTAGGCGACGGAGAATTCGACTGCGGATTTGGCGAATCGTGGCGGGTTGGATGCTAAACTCGGCAGCGACGATATCGGTTGGCACTTGATCTACGACTGACCGAATGAAAATGGCCCAAGTTCGTTCCTCAAACTCACTTCGTACTTGCTCCAATGCGCGATGGAACAGATCGCCAAGCAACTCTTGTGAACTGGGCTCGCATTGGGGAACTTCGTTACCGTCTGGAATTTCTCGAAGTCGATTTAGTGCAGAACTGCCACCGTCGGCGCGAGGATGTTGTCTGTCTCGGCGAGCCAAGTCGCGAATGCGGTTCCCTGTAATGGTCCAGACCCATGCTCGAAAGGCACCGTTGGCGCGCCGTGGCTGGAATTTTTCTAAATTGCGCCACACGGAAATGAACACTTCTTGAACGCAATCAGCCGTTGCCGAAGAATCCAAACCGCAGCGATGACACCAGTGCGCAATTAGTGGACCGTACAGCTCAACCAACTCACGCCATGCATCTGGATTGCGCTGACGCGCGCGGGACAGTAAGCTCTCTCGTGTGCCACTGGAAAACGAACGACCAGTGCCGGCGGATGCGGAGTCCATGGCGACGATCCTCCCTTGAGCTAATTAGAATTGTGTTGCCGATCGTCCACTGTAAGCTGCTGGGTGCATAGTTACGATTAGACATGGAGATTCTATATAGAGAATTGGTGAGCCTGCTGTTTTCTGAGCAACTGAGAACAATTGCTCTACTCTCACCATCACTGTCACGCGCGAAACGTTCTAGGAATTATAGCCCAAGCAATTTCTGTGGAAGCTTATGCTACATTTTCACTCAACTGCGTACGGAAATCGCTAAAGGAGTTTGATCGTGCAACCAAACTGCGTGCCGCGTGAGACTTTGAAAGAATACCTATCGGGTTGGACTACTCCAGAGCTGAGTGCATCCATCGAGACACACGTACAGTCTTGCGATGTCTGTGAACGGACAGTCGCAGAATTAGATGGCGACCCCGATACTCTCGTTGAACTTATTGGCCAAGTGGCTAAGAAATCTGCACCAGGAGAAATCACCGCGCCCAGTGATTTCATCAAGATCGCTGCGCCTGAACGCCAATCAAACCGATTGGATGGTATAGTCGAGTCCGCCATATCACGAGCCAAGCGACTGCCGAATGAATCACCGAAGATTGGCCCATCTAGTCCTGGTGTCAAAGAGCTTGGCCCATACGACCTGCTGCGTCCGTTGGGGCGTGGTGGTATGGGCGCCGTTTATCTAGCTCGACATCGCCAATTGGGAAAACAGGTCGCGATCAAGATACTCCCTCAGCGTTCGTTTCGCGACCAACACTATGCAGCTCGATTTCAACGGGAGATTCGAGCTTCCGGGACTCTCAATCATCCGACCATCGTCAGCGCGACGGACGCGGGCGAGTTCGACTCGACTCATTACTTGGTAATGGAGTATATCGACGGACTGGATGCTAGTTGCATAGCTCGAGCGATGGGCCAGCTTGCGATTGCTGATGCATGCGCCATTGGACATTCCGTTGCGATTGGCTTGGCACATGCCCACGCCACCGGCATCGTGCATCGCGATATCAAGCCGTCGAACTTGATCGTCAGCAAGACAGGTCAAGTCAAGGTTTTAGATTTTGGCCTAGCCCAAGTTGGATTGTGGGACGAGGCAACCGCCGAACTGACAACTGTCGGGCAATTGATGGGAACGCTCGATTGCATGGCTCCCGAACAAGCGGAACGAGCAGACTTGGTGGACTATCGAGCCGATTTATACTCGTTGGGAGCAACTTTATTTCGATTGGTCGGTGGACGAGCTCCATTGGCGGCGGCACCCAACCTGTCGCCGTTGGCCAAGTTGCGAATGTTGGCCGTGCACGTCGCCCCCAGTCTCGACACACTTCGTAGCGATGCGCCAAAGGAATTCGTCGAGCTTGTGCGATCCCTCTTGGCTCGCGATCCAGCAGCCCGACCACCCAGCGCAGCTCATGTGGCTGAGATGCTCGTGTCGCTGGCCGCAGACGCGAACTTACCGGCACTGGTCGCGGCTGCAATACAGAAGCAGGAACTTGCGCCTGAGGGATCTGAATTTCCGTTCGATGATGATCCGCGTGTAGAAGATCGTTCCGTGGCACTTGTGCAGCCACAGATAAAACAACTGAGCAGCCAAAATCGCAAGACCAGCCAGCGCTGGCGCTGGTTAACTGCGGCCGTATTGTTTCCAACGGCCATCATCCTGGGATTGTTGGTGACCCTCGAGACTCAAAAAGGGCAACTCGTGATTGAGTCGGTGGATGCGAATATCCAAGTTTCTCTCGCGCAGAATGGCCAAGTAGTCGATACGCTGAAAATCGTGCCCGGCACGTCAACCACGCGATTATACGCTGGGAAATACGAAGTGCGCATCGATACCGGAAGCGACCGATTTACGCTTGACCACAATACCTTTGAGATCGAGAAAGGCGAGACTCTCGTAGCACGCGTGACAAACAAGATAGTGTCGGCAGCAGCAACAAACTCATCGCAATCTGGTCCGATCGAAAGCACCACACCACCATCGCCGTTGGTCGAACTGCAACCTGGTTGGGCACTTGAGATGCGATCGATAACGGATTTAGATCTCCGAGCGAAGTTCAAAGTGAGTTCAGATTACTCCGTTAAGGTGCCTCTCATTGGCATTGTCTCCGCCAAAGGCGACTCGCTTCAAAGCCTTGAAGCAAAGTTAAATGAACTTTACAAGCCAAAGATCACGAATCCTGCGGTCGAAATAAATTTCGATTATGGAGCAACTTTCTCGATAGTAACAACTCAGCCGCTCATGTCTGAACCCAAACACGCGCCAGCAGCGCAACCCGTTGTTCAAAACCCAAATGCCCGACCCTCGCATGCTGAGGAACCTGTGTACCAGGGCAAGACGTTTGCCGCCTGGATGGACGTGGTAGTTCGCGAACGCGACGAAATATCCCTTAATGCTGCGATGGATGCGTTGTTCGCTCTTGCGTCGCCCAAGCTTGAACCTGGTACTGCCGAGAAACTTCTGGCAGCGTGCCGATCTCAGAGCGACGGATTCGACCATTCCCTATTTGGTATCGTAGCGCGAACCCAGTCGAACCCCTCAGCATACTTTCGTTTGATCAACAAGACTTTCGACACTGCCGACGACGCATGGGCAAAACGGATCCTCAAAGCAGCGCCATTCGGAATCGAGGTCAATCAAGGGCAAGATGCAGGAGTCGATCTGCTAATTGATTGGTTACAAACCAACGTCTTTCCATCCCAGTCGAAAACAACGCTGCTAAAATCAGCCGCCGACTACTTCGACGGCGAACTTCGCAGTCAACGATTGCCGGAAAAGACGTTGTCAAGAATGGTCAAGATTCTTCAGGAGGAACAACGATTGGGGAACGAGTTCTGGCTAGCAGGTCCAGGTTCTATGTTTTTGATTCAGGGCTCCACGTGGTATCCGGCATACACGCAAATCAAACAAGACAAAGCTATCTCCGTTCTACTCAATGACGCTTCGCCTTCGATCGACACAGCGCACGCCGCCCTGATGCTTGGATGGCTCCGATCCAAGGAATACGACGCGCATGGAGTTAAGCCTATCGAGAGTACGAACGAAATTGCTGGCGCCGTTGCTCGCCGACTCAATTCGCTACTGGCGCAACCTGACACGCTGACCAAGCTGCTCGATGTCGATGGACGATTCAGCCGCAATACAATTCCAGAATTGGCGCCATCGCTACCATTGCTAAGACTCGAATTCTCCTTTTCAAACAGCGTAGATAATACGTCGATTCCATGCTCGTTGGTCGTTGAATTGTTGGATCTCGCAGAGAACATCGGAATTGCATCGAAAATACAAGATCAAGTTCAAACAATAATCGATCGCACATCCAGCGGAGCGTTTTCTGCGGCCAAACGTTGGGCCGTGGGACCCTACTCCACTGTGCGAGAGTCATCCGTGTTTGCCGCGAGTACGTCATTGATGGACGACCCATCGGATTCTCTTCGTCAGCAGCGCAAAAACGTCAACTGGACGACGCAGGCACTTGAATCTCGTCGAGGTGTCCCAACAAAACTTGGTGACGACGAAATATCCTACCTTATTTATAATCGAGCGATTGCGTGCGTAAGTTCGGCAGAGAGGCCCAAGCTCATCGAAAAACAAACTGAACTTTACAAACTGCGGTGGTGTGAACTGAGCATCAACAACTCGGACGAGAATCGCGATGGCCGCTGGACGATCGAGGAAGCTGGCCGCGACTTGAAGGAGCCCGAAAAGGCTGACCAAGATCAGAACGGAGCGATCACTGCGGCTGAACTCTTGCAGTATTTGAATAACAACGTTTTGAACCAGACTCGCACCAGTGGGCCGCCTTCGGCATTGTTGCCTAGCAGATGGCGTTTCTATGTAATGAAGCGACTTGCCGATGAAGACAGGGAAAACAAAAAAAGGAAGGACAAAAAGAGTTGCAACACGTGACGGGCCTAATATTGGTGTCAATCTGTCGCTAGCGGAAGTTAGAATGAGCTGCGGAATGAAAAAGCCGATCGATTTTTTTGTCTTGCCTTTTCTTGTCAGAGACTCCAATGCCGCCTTCGGCATTGTTGCCTAGCAGATGGCGTTTCTATGTAATGAAGCGACTTGCC
>SYJV01000396.1 GCA_005798335.1 Planctomycetaceae bacterium
ATCCGCCTCAAATCACTGCTCGCCCAGCCTGACGGTGCGCAGCCGATCCCAGTGCGAGGCCGCATTGTGCCTGATCTGGCTAAAGGTACAGAAATGAATTTGCAGGGCGTCCTTCAAAAAGAGGAAACTCTATCCTTATACAGCGATGTGCCAATTACCGCACCGCGCGAGTTGACAGTAGAACTGGATGTCGATGGGTTTCCACGCGCCTTCGTTTTTCAAGTTCCATGTTGGCGTACCGTGTCGGACGTAACAGCACTTTCGAATGTGCCCAGAATCAAGATCATCGATCCCATCCCCGGTGCCAGTTTTGGAACTAACAATCCACAGCAAATAGTCAAGTTACAAATCGACTCCTCAAGTACCGCTGTTGCGTCGCCGGACAATTGGATCGAAGTTGGCTGGGATCTGGATCGTGATCGCGAATTCGAGGGCGAATCGACTGTGCGAGTTTCTGCAGATCGACTTGCCGATGTCAACCTTGCGAAAATTCAGAGCGGACGGCTCACGATAGCAACACGCGTTCAAGATGTGGCCATTGCTCTACCAGTCCCTGACTTCAAAAGCGATAAAGTCAATTTACTGGCTCGAATATTTTCTGCTGGCCAAAGTATCTGGAGCGAGCCCGTTGAGATCATCGTCGATACACAGTCGCCTACTATCTCGGGAGTTGAAATCCGTCCGGCCTCAGCGGTGCCACAAGGGACAGATTTGTTAGTGCGCATAGGTGTCGACGACATGAGTCTCAGCGGGATAGCGAAAGTGGAGGCAACTTTCAGCATCACAGGCATTGGAAAAATTGTTCCAACCGATGCTATTATCGTTTGCCAGCATCAGTCAGATAGTTCGTGGACTTGTACTATTCCAACCAAACCACTTCAACTTGGACGCGGATTGCTGTTAGTCCGCGTGACAGATAGAGTCGGAAACGTGAGCGACACGCACCGGACTTCTGTTGAGATCCTCAGCGAAGAACAATGGCGCGAGATTCAGCAAAATACTGGACGGGAGATTACTGGTTTGGTGGCCTTTGGTGATTCGCCGTTATCCGGGGCTCAGGTCGTTCTGTTAAACGAAAAAGCGGAACAGGTCAAGCAATGCACCAGCGACGAACAAGGAGCGTTTCGGTTGAGCAACGTTGTTGTGGGAAAATATCGAATCGTTGCCGTTGGCGTGCTCAAGAATCGTCCCCGTCACGTAGAAGCCGATGTCGAATTGAATCCTGCCCCTGCCCCACCGGTACGATTACGATTGCAAGCAAAGTGATGCATTCAAGTAACGGTTGTATTGAGACGATAACTTGTAACGATGAGTTCAACTTTGCAACCCGAACTGGCAGCGGCTGGCACCAAGAAGTATTTCAGTCGGTTAGCGATCGGATCGGGTTTTTGAAACCCGCAGCGTTAGCGACTGGAATGCTCAGCGAGAGTAAACGTGGGTTCCAAAGCTCACGCATAGGATGCCACTTCGCTAATAATCCGCTTCGCTCACGCTTCGGATTACAATCACAGCCACACAGCAATGCCACTTGAGGCAGCAGGATGCCGAGGGTCAAAGACTGCCGGAGTGTGAAATTCCGATGTTTGCTCGCAAGCATTTGGCTGGCTTTAGCCTTTGGTTGCGCCTCTACTCCTAGGACTCCTGCTCCAACTCCTCCCACCAGTGCGACGGTCGGTACTACGACGATTCTGGCTATTGCTCCACCGGCAGGTTCGGGTCACGGCATGAGCCTGCCAAAATTCCTTGGATTGCCAGAATTTGCCCAAGGCGTTGGCGGCGTGTTGCAGCGTGTGGGCAGCCGTCTGCTAAACGGTCTCGATCTAACCGGGCGATTCCCCGCTCTTCAACCGCAGCCGCCTATCGTGCCGTTGAGCGATCCAGCCAACTTGAAACCCGATGCGCCGCCCGCAGTGCAAGCGGCCGCGGAAATTAAGGGCGAGGAAGACGCAGCTCCCCAAAAGATCATGGCGATCCGATATCTTGCAACGCTTGGCTGCGGTGGATGCTACGAGAAAGTGGAAAATGCGCTACTGGAGGCGCTCAACGATTGCACAGAGGAAGTCCGCTTCGAGGCAGCGAATGCACTAAGCTGTAAACCTGAATGCGCGTGCCGGTATTGTTATTCGACATCCTGCTGCAGCGCGAAGGTGCGCAAAAAACTTGAGGAGCTCTCGACGTGTGAAAAGGAACCGTCGCCACGTGTTCGTCGCCAGGCTCGACTATCGCTAGCTTGTTGTGCAGGCGTGCCATTGAATGTCGCGGATGACGAACCACGCGAAGGGCCGGCCGAACAACCTCCCGAACCGGCCTCGGAAGTTAAGCCGTCCGTATTTACGGTCGACCATGCGGAATTGCAGAATTCAGCGGAGAGTCTCAGGCCAGCTAGTTCCGAGACAATTCTCGCTTCGAGCTCCTTGGCGGATTCAATCCGAGCCACCGTCAACGGGGAACAAATCATGCAGAGCCAAATCGTTTCGCTGATGGAAGAGTCGTTGCGAAGGCAAAACCGCTCCAGCCTACAATCCATGGACGAAAACGAACGGCGCAACTTAACTCTAGCGGAACTTGGCAAATTCATCGAATGGAAATTGCTGGAACAATTTGCCCGACTCGATGTGTACTCAGTAACTAGCACTGCGACGACGATCAGTCCAGAAGAAATTCAAAGTTGGATCGGACGGAAAATAGTCTTTGACACGAACATCCAACCCCAACACATCTTGGCTTACTATGAGATTAACAAACAGCGGTATCGAGTACCGGCCCGCTTACGATGGGAGCGACTGTCGGTAATAATCGATCGGTGCAATAACCGCGAACATGCAAATACAATCATGCAGTACTTGAGAATTCGAGCGTTGGGCGGATCAACACCGCCGCCAGAGGAATTCACGCGCGAGGCAGTCGAATCACAATCCTATGATTGGATGGACTTGATGGAGGTCGAATCGGCAGCGATGCAATCGATCTTAGTCGACCTGCCAATCGGGAAATTAAGCCACACCATGGAACATAACCACCAATTGCATCTAGTGCGAGTCTTAGAGCGAACTCCGGCAGATTACCTGCCGTTGCCCGTTGTCGCCGACCGTATTCGTAGTGAAATATTAAGCGAACGGAGGGAACTCGCGCTTGCGCAGTTTATTTCGCAACTTCGATCGCAGAGCCAGATTCGCATTGCCCTCGACCCTCCAAGCAATTCCAACAAGACCAATTTCGAGTCGCTTGCTCCTGGCGCACTGCGTCCTTGAACTCGCATGGAGAACCGGCTATGAACAGTAGTGGACATTCTCCCAGGAGTTGGAAAGGCAACGCCAAACAATTAGAAGTGCCCAGCGTCCATCGGTGGCAAACGAGTCCCGATGAAGTTCAAGCGGCTCCACGTTTTTCCGCTGCTGGACCGTTGCGGCGGACCGCCTTTGTGATGCTTGGATTATCGTTGGCGATGCTGTCGCTGTTCATTTACCTTCTGCTGTTCGCTCCGACCAAGACTCCTTTTATCGCGATGGCGGCAATCGACTACGATTGGCCCATGATGCCAAACGCGTGGGCGATGGAAGATGTAAGTGCCTTTTCGAGCTTAAACGGAAAGACAATACGACTGACGCAACTGAACGGCGAACTTCGGTCAAAATCATCCGCCTTGGAAGCCATCCAAGCACAATTGACTGGAGCGACCGAACTTGCGCGGAAATCGGGTGCGATCATCGTCTACGTAACTGCCCATGGCGCAGTTGACGACCGAGGCGTCGCCAGCCTGATTCCCACCGGCGCCAGTCCCGTCACGACGAACCAATGGATACCAATCCACGAACTCGCGTCGTCTATCTCAAGCAGCGTTTCTAGTGGAGTCAACGTGCTGCTGGTTTTGGACTGTGTACGTCAACGCGTGAATTGGCATGCAGGCGAACTTAATAACACCTTTTGTAAGAGTCTCGCCAGTTGGGCCCAGACCTCGCGTCCTAAGAACTTGTTCGTAATCGTTTCCACAGCTCAAGGTGAACAGGCTTGGTCTGGCAGAGATTTGCAGGGCTCGATCTTTGGACAGCAATTGCGGCTGGGATTAGCCGGCGCGGCAGATAAGGTTAGCGCGCCCGGCGAAAAAAGCGTCGGAAATGGCGACGGTTCTGTGAGTCTACGCGAGCTGTTCGATTATGTGTCAACCACAGTCGGAACGTGGGCACGCGATATGCGAGGTACGACGCAAACTACCGAAGTGTATCCCAAGGATATTCCGAACCTTCGTTTGGTTTGGAATCTGCAACAAGCGGAACTGAATGACCAGATCGCCACAGCACGTAGACGTGAGTTGACGGCCGGCACTATCTCTGTTGATGAACTGCAGATTTTGTGGCGAGATTTCGACGCTCTGAGGCAATCAGCAGCGTTTCGCTATGACCCGCGAGGGTGGATCGAGTTAGAACGCAAGCTATTGTGGTTGGAACAATTGTCAAACGCGGGACTAGGCTACGAAGAGTTAGCGCGACAGCAAGTTTTCCCAGAACTGGCGCGTAGGATCAATCAATGTTTGGAACGTGTCAAGGATTTGCGGTACGGTACCAACGTGCTCATCAGCGCGGGTAGCTTGGCCCCTGACGAGCAAATAGCGTTTCCGAGTGTCGAACCTCCATCGCTTGCACTACATGAACTGCTTGGGGAGAAATCAGTCGATGCGATTGGCAAGCTGCGAGAACAAGCGTTGGACATCCTTGAATCGAACGACCTACAGCGGCTGGCAAATTTGATCGCCAATGTTTCATCGCAAGGAACGCTTTCCAACGAGCTGAATTTTGCTGGACTGCTCGTCAAGTTCGGCGCCGTTTCAGCGTGGCCTGACCGAACCGTCGTGCGCGATGCATTGTCGCTCAGAGAGCAGTGTGAAAGGTTTGCAGTTCTTGGCGACGTTCGAGGCCACCGCTGGCGAAGGCAGTCAATCGAGTCAATCGATCGCGTTCGTCGACTATTTGAGGATCAAATCTTGGTCGGGCCAGTCGCAGGCCAGAAACCCTTAGCAGAGGAACTGAGGCAGGCGATCAGTACGTATGATGCAATCAATGGCAAGCAAAATCGTATCGAGGATGCTTGGCGGCTGCGTGATACTGGGTTGGCTGAGGCGTTCTACCTGGCCCAGTGGATTTGTTCGCCCGATAACGACATGTCTCGACTGGGTGAATGGATGTCTTCCGAAACCGCTCATGCGCTTGAGATTCAGAATATGGACGCAATGAGTCAATTGGATAGCGACACAAGTATGCTGCGCGAGAAAGTTGCCAGCCAAATCTTGTTGCGTTGGATCAATGCCTTACATGAGCTGGGAGGATTGCTCGTTGATTCCTCAACGAGCACCGATCAACAATTTGCTGTGCTGGATAGCGCAATCACGAGAGTCTCACGCGATCGCGAAGCGTTAGGATTGCTGGTCAAAGATCACCTTCGGCGAGCATTGGCGGCCGGTACCACAGCTCAGGCGAATGTTCGAGCGATCGATGCTTTGATGACACTTCCAATTCTGTCGACAGAAGACCGCCTTGCCCTGCGCCAAAAGTATAACCAATCCCTTCAAGCTGGGCTCGACCGGCAGTTGCAGGCCATCGAGAGTACCTCGACGAATAAGCTCGACTTACTCGCGTCCAAGTTTATGGGAAAGAACTCTCGGGATGCCTTGGAGTTGAGTTCTGCCGTAGCGGAAACGCCATCCGCCGCTGACTACGTGGATCGCATGCATTCTTGGGACAGACATCCTTTGCTGGCGATCCTCACCATCAAAGAGATGCCGCGCGAAACTCAGACGGACCAACAACCAAGTTCAACCCGCCTAGACCAAGACGATCGTCATGCGACTGAGTTTGACGAGTTGAGAGAACTGGTGCGCCGCCACTTTCTTTCTGTCCTTTCGCTGGACGCATCTCATTTGCTTGATTGGATTCGCGCTTCGAATGTCGACTGGAAAGCTGGCAAGCTAGACGAGGCATGGTACGTTGCGGGCCTAGCCGAGCATTTGGAGCGAACGTTGTTGCCAGTCGGACCAATCCATCCAGAATCCGATGCAAGTGCGAGTTACCGGAATCTTGTTTTGAAAGACATGTTGGTCTGGTATGCGAACCGTTCGGTCGATGATTTCTACGCAGACTGCGGATCGCAGTTACTTGGGGACCAAGCGACCGAAGCCTTTTTCGAGCGGGCCGCTGCTCGAGCTCTTGAATTTGCACAATTGCTGCCTGCTTCCACGGTCGACCTACAACCAGCTATCAAAACTGTCCAAGATCGTATTGCCATCCTCGGACCGGTAGCCAGAAACGGCCTAAAAGTTTCGGTCAAACAAGGCATCCCATTGGCGGGCTCTGAGAGCCGACAATTTGAAGTCCAGCTTCAGCCAACGATTCCTTTCGCTAAAGATGTTCGTCTGCCGGCAGTCAAAGGAATCGGCGTCGCAATTGTGCGCAGTTCCCAAGGCATTGTTCCAGGCGCGCGGGTGCCTATTTCAATTCCTGAGTCGCGTCAGACTCAATCTGCCAACCTGCTTTGCGCGCCGAATGAGCAAGCAAGCATTGAGACTTTAGTTGTATTTCGCGGCCATGAATACAAATCGCCAATGTTCATGGGACAAGGAATCGAAGTCGATTTCGTGCCGCAGCAATTCGATACCGCTGAAGTCGTACTCTTCGGAGATCGTCGCCGCCAACAGTCGATGGTGTTCATCTTAGATTGCTCATCGAGCATGGGAGATTTGATTCCCGTTGAAGCCATCGACGTGCGCACCGCTTCGAAACTGGATCTTGCCAAACAGCACGTCGAAAATATGATCTCGCAGATCGCGGCCAGTCCGGATGCGCGCCTAGGCGTTCGGCTGTTTGGCCATCGACTAGGTTGGTCGCGACCGTCGGCTGGCAAAGTTGGATCGAAAACAACGCGAGTGATTGCCCAGCCAAACTACCCGGATGACATTCCTGATGACATCGTGCCGAGTACCGACGTCGAAGCAATCGTGCCTCTCGGACGTTTCTCGCCGGAAATGATTGGCGGCGTCAGCTCCAAGCTCTCAAAAATCGTTCCCTGGGGGCAGTCGCCTCTTTATTATTCAATCGTCCAAGCCTTTCAAGATTTTTCGGTCGACGATGACTCAACTGCCAAAAGCATTGTTGTAGTTACTGACGGCGACAACTTTCAATACAATGCATCGGGGCGTTCTGGCGGCGAAAAGGAGATTACTACTTCGCTCGAAGATGTCCAACGGGCGTGGCAGAGTGCGAAGATTCCTCTTTTCGTTTTGGACGTTGGAAGCGTCGAAAGCAACGCTTCTGCTGCTCGAACCAATCTCCAGCGATTGGCCGAGAACACTAGCGGCAAGTACTACGACATTGAGAACGGAAACGATTTGCTGCGTGCCCTCTCCGAGCAGCTTCCTGTGGGCAACTACCAGGTCGCGCGAAGAGAGACCGAGGGTAAGGAAAAGGCCACAGAAGAGAAGTTGGAATCTAAGCTGAACAGCCCGATGAAGCTGTCGGGACTTACCAACCGCTCCGCCGGATTCTCCTTGATTTATCAGTCGACAGCCAAGTCAATTACTTTAGAAGGTGGTGAGTCTCTGGAGTTTTTCCTACGGGACGACGGTGATATCATCGCCAAGCCGTACGATCGACTTGCTCCCAGAACTGGTACGCTTGTGCGATCTGGCGACTCCAACCGTCTACTGGCCAGAGTTCATCGCCCTCTTCAACTCCAAGACAGTGTAACGTTTCCAATTTCCATCCAGGCCCCGGCTAGCCATTTCACGGCTCGGCCCAAGGAACTGTGGATCGAAATCTCGCCGGTCGCTGCCAGCACCCAATCATCGCGGAGCAATTACCTCTTTTACGATGCAAACTATGAACCGGGTGCTCCTGTACCGCTGGTATCGTGGACGGCGACAGATTGGCCATCATCAGCATCGGCTGCGGATATTCGAATTTGGGCGAAATTCGACTCGACGCCTGTATTACAAACGATTCCGCTATCGCAAATTCGAATCGATTCCGACAAATTCCTGGCTGGTATCGACGTAGTCGGAATCGAAGGCGTCAAACTCCAGGCGCAAATCATGGAGATCCAGATCGGTTCCGCGCGATCGTTGGAGGTCCAAGTAATCGAGCTCCACGACGAACAATCGCTGGGGGTCGGATCTGTACGGTTGCATTTTGAAAGCGGCAATATTGCTCCACCAACCAGAGTACGCCGGAGATTTGAATTCGACAATCGCATCGCTATACACACGTTCACTCTCGACGCGTCGCTTGCTGCCACATATTTAAATTCTCCCCAAGCGAGTATCAACGTTTCCACTCGCGCCGCCGCACAAGACGGTGCCTGGCACTTGGAGAGTAGCCAGTCGATTCGAGTCGATACTCGCAAACCAGCCGACACATTGCCGCCAAGCACTACACGTTAGCTGCTCAAGTAACATAAACCACCGATTTCACAGATGACATGGATAAGTGTTATTTCCGTGGCGTACCGGAGAAATGATTCACCGAAGACTATCAAAACAACGCAACTTGCGGCCATCGGTTGCTATCTATCCGTGCCATCAGTGAAATCCGTGGTTCATTCTGGTTCCGCGATAGGTAGGATAGTCCTCCAGAAAGCGACGCAGGCGAGAAAATGAGGCGAGAAAATGGGCGAGAAAATGGGACGGGGGTTGTTTATAGGGTGTTGAACCCGTATGTTATGGGTTTTGCACTTTGGGTCGCACATATGCCTCGACAGAAACGTGTTGACGAAGCCGGATACATTTATCATGCACTCAATCGTGGCAATGCTCGATGTACGATCTTTCATGAGCCCGAGG
>SYJV01000397.1 GCA_005798335.1 Planctomycetaceae bacterium
ACTGGTCTTGATTGTCTTGATGGGGTTGAACTGGTAGTGACCTGGCGCGGCTGGACAAGCCATATGATAAATCTGGTCAACTTCCAAGAAGACTGGCAGTGTTACATCATGGCGGATCAATTCGAAATTCGATTTCGACAACAAATGGGCCACATTGGATTTCTGGCTAGTGAAAAAATTGTCGAGACAAATAACATCGTGTCCTTCACCGACCAAGCGTTCGCATAGGTGTGAACCAAGAAACCCTGCACCGCCAGTTACGAGTATGCGTTTGATCTCTGCCACGGATTCCTCACGAAAGCACTAATGATGCCGATGAAAGAGCCGACCAGCGCAAAGCAATTCGACTTCGCCCCAATCTTGAATTATCGGAAGCATTCGCCAATTGCGTGTGCTCGAATCTCATCCAGCGCGCCATTGTTACAATCGTCGCAATCCGTCCTCTTTCATAGCGCAGGGAATTTCTTCGTCCACTTGGTCAATTCGCTTGAGAGTTTCAGTATCCAGAATCAAATCGCGAGCCTGGAGGCTTTCGGAGAGCTGCTGGACCGTGGTCGCACCGATAATCGTCGACGCAACGAAGTCATGCTGGCGACTCCAAGCAACCGCCATGGCGGTTAGAGTGATCCCAACATCCTTGGCAATTTGTGTCAGCCGTCGAGCGGTTTCGATCGTCCGAGGATTCACGAATCGCTGCGCCATCGATTTTTGGCGTGGTCCTCCGGTAGCCAAGTAATCTGTAAATCTGCCGCCAGGTGGCAAACCATCATTGTATTTGCCAGTCAACATACCACCTCCCAAAGGAGAGAATGGCAACAGACTGACGTTTTCGCGACGACATACTTGCGCTAGTTCACTCTCGCACCGGCGATTGATCAAGCTGAAGTTGTTCTGCACCGTATCGTAACGAGCGGTTCGATGCGAATGAGCCTCCCAGAGACTCTTCATCAAACCCCAACACGTTTCATTACTGCAACCGATCACACGAACTTTGCCTTGTTCAATCAGCCGCGTCAAGGCGCCGAGCACTTCCTCGTAACGCATGCCATGATCGGGCCAATGCGTTTGATAAAGGTCGATGTAATCGGTTTGCAAGCGACGCAGACTCTGGTCGATCGCCAAATTAATCTGGCGAGCATCCAGCGCGGCATGGCCGTTGCGAATTGGCGGCACAAACCAGCCGTGTGCAGGACCAGCCACTTTGGACGCAACGATGATTTGATCGCGAGGCTTAGTCTTCATCCACCGTCCGACATACTCTTCGGTCAAGCCGATCGTCTCCACCTTGGGCGGTACCGGGTACATCTCGGCCGAATCAAAGAAATCGATACCGGCATCGAAAGCGTGGTCCATAATTCGGTGCGACATAGGCTCGTCACATTGAGTACCGAACGTCATCGTCCCCATGCAAATATCGGACACGACTATTCCACTGCCACCTAATCGTCGACGCTGCATTGCTAGAAAACCTCACATCTTCAATGGAAACGTACTCTTCGACCAAATCTGCTGCCGAAATTCTCTGTTGGTATCCAGTGGACCACAATCAGGGACTGTTGTGTTTACACGATAGACATGTTTTAATGCCTCGCCAATAGTTGTGTGGCGAGTTCGCGGCGATGAATTTGAGCACGACGGAATTTCGTCTGCCCAGTTTGCACGAGTTTAGGGTGTTCGATGCTTGAACTGTTTAATCAAATTGAGGAAGCCTGCCAGTTTATTCGTGGTCACTGGAATCAAGTGCCCCACGCTGGAATTATTCTCGGAACCGGATTAGGGCCGCTGGTAGAACAAATCGAAGCCGAAGCGACGATCGACTACGAACAAATTCCGCACTTTCCAAAATCAACCGCCGTCAGTCATCGCGGGCGACTTGTATGTGGAAACTTGTGTGGATTGCCGGTGATGGTCATGGAGGGGCGATTTCACATGTACGAGGGTTATCCTCTCAAGAAAATAACGCTTCCAGTGCGCGTGATGCGACATTTGGGAGCACAATTGTTGATTGTGTCCAATGCTGCAGGTGGCATGAATCCGTATTTTGATTGTGGCGATATTGTCGTCATTGATGATCACATAAACTTGATGGGTGACAATCCGTTGATAGGAATCAACGATGACCGGCTAGGCCCTCGATTTCCAGATATGTGCGCTCCCTATGACCATGTCCTGATAAATAAGGCAATGGAAATCGCTCGGTCGAATAACATCGTGGCACACAAGGGAGTTTTTGTGGCAGTCGCAGGCCCAAATCTGGAAACACGCGCCGAATACCGATTTCTACGAGCGATTGGCGCCGATGTCGTTGGCATGTCCACAGTTCCAGAAGTTATCGTAGCAGTTCATTGCGGATTGCGGACGATTGGCTTTTCGGTAGTCACCGATATGTGTTTGCCAGACGCTCTGGAACCTGCGAACGTCGCAAAAATTATCGCGACCGCAAATGCGGCGGAACCCAGCTTGCGATCCTTGGTGATGGGCGTTCTGGATTTTGAGTTCCAGCGGTTGAACACCGACAATAAGTAATTTTCTGTTCTTACGCAACTTTTCATCGAAGCAATGCGAGATGGCATGAGCGAATTCGATTGTGCAGGTCAAGTTGACCAATCGATTGAATTCGTGCGTCGCCATTGCTCGATACAGCCTCGCGCCGCGATTGTTCTCGGCAGCGGATTGGGCGGACTAGCGACGGAAATCGAACATTCGGTTTCGATACCATACGCCGATATTCCTTTTTTTCCGACGGTTTCTGCAGTCGGACATGCCGGGAATTTGATTCTTGGACAACTCGCTGGAGTAAACGTCGTCGCGATGCAGGGCCGCGTTCATCGCTACGAAGGCTATAGTAACGATCAAGTTGCCTTTCCAGCAACTTGCATGCTTCAATTAGGTGCAAGAACTTTGATCGTCACCAACGCAGCCGGAGGATTGAATCCTAGGTTTCGCCGATGTGACGTAATGGCGATCGATCAACACATGCATTGGTTGTGGAATCAGCAAAACCAATTGCGAGACGTTGAATGTAACGTCGGCGTTCGATCGTCGAAAAGCTGTGTCACGAGTCAACCGGACGTTAGAGTAGCGAGATCGAATTCGCCCTATACCGAGAATTTGATTCAGGCAGCGACCGAATCGGCGTTGAGATCAGGACGAATTTTGCATCGCGGAACTTATCTGTCAACTCTCGGCCCAACCTATGAAACTCGGGCAGAATATCGGATGTTCCGCGCGATGGGTGCGGACGCGGTGGGCATGAGTACGACGCCTGAAGTCCTGGCAGCAACACGATTGCGGGTCAGCGTGCTTGGGTTATCGGTGATCACTAATGTAGCGTCTACCGACCTTCCTCAATCCACCACCCATGAAGAAGTGGTCGACTCTAGTCTACAAGCCGAACCACTGTTGAAATCGATTATCGGAGACGTCGTGCGAGATCTCGTACAAGCCTAGAAAATTCCGCCGCCACCGCCACTGCCAGCACCAAAACCACTGCCGGTACCACCTCCAAACCCGCCTTGCCCCTGTCCACCTGTGGTGCCGGTTCCGCCGCCAGTCTGTCCGGTCGAAGAATTAAATGTGAATATTTCCCCAATACCGTTAAAGAATGGCGTTGGTGAAATTCGCACATATCTGCGGTCAGCCGAGACTACACCCGATACGGAAAGATTGGCTCCTTCGCTGATCGTAGTAATCTGAGGTTCGTATCCAACAGCGCCACCTCGAATCGGAAAGCCGATGCCACCGAATCCGCCCAATTGTCGCTGGAGCGCGACGAATGGATTGGCTGCACCAGGATCGCTGCTAGAACCTATGAATTGCCCCAAGACGCTTCTCGCGGTCGCGAGTTGCTTTTGATGTACACTGGCCAAATGTGCCTGAGCGATGGGTTCGTCCCGATGTCCTTGTTTCACTGCAACATTGATTATGGCATCTTTCTCGTTCAATGCGATCTGATGCACAAAGCGTTTCTGATCTGCAGTACCGTAATCGGTAAGAATTTCGACTGTGGCTTTTCCACCGGAAACTTTGCCCCATACTCGTCGCAACAAAATATCGTATTGCCCCGCGAATCCTTGCGAGCAGACATAATATTCCGAATAACCGTTGACCGATCCCTTGCGACTGGCACTGGATTCGTCACCCAAGAACACGCCGCCACCAGTGGTCGCTTTGTTAGTCAAAGAACAAATAGTTCCGGCCGGCTCTTTGACACGGATGTCGATGTCGGCTTCACCAGTCCAAGTAACGCGGACAACCAAGTCGCGTCGCAACGCATCTTTGACCGCTGATTCAAATGACTGAGCTTCTACAACGCGTCCCTCTCTTTGCAAACGTACCACTGTGGCTCGCGCAAGCAGGTACGCATCCTGTGCTAATTTCGCATAGTCGTCTGGCCAAGCTTTGCTCAACACGCCAATGCAAGACCACCTCAGTGATTCCAGATCGTTCGTTTCACGGGCCAAGGGCAATGCTAGAGCAAATACGTCATACCGATGCGGTTCGACCATCGCGACATCATGCAGCAAACTCAACGCTTCACCCTTCATGCCGTGACGCGACAAATACTCTGCAATCTCGATCGACTTGCTGATAGATCCTTTGAAATCCAGCGAGCTTAACAGGACTCGTTCAATTTCTTCTGTCGGATATTCGCATGCTTGCATAGCCATGCTGAGCGCTGAATACATCCAAGGTTGCGGATATCCCGCGCACAACAGGCTGTTCACTAAGTCCACGACGCCCTGGAATTCCTCGCGCGCTCCGCTTGGGTTTTTGGCGGCAAGATGTTCTTTAGCCTTAGCAACCCGGTCGCGCACCATCTCGCGAACTTCGGAATCCAAAACTTCACGAGTCTTCTCATCAGCATTATCAAAACGGCTGATCAACGAATCCCAATTGGCGGTTGCCGACGAATCGCCATGATGAATCGGCAACTTGTTCTCTTTCACCGCTGGCGCTTGGACTTTAGCTGTACTAACTTGGGATGAACCTCTGGATGCTGGCTTCGCCGTGGTCCGCGCAGGCGATGCCTTCGCTGGTTGGTCTGGGACGGCAAACATACCTCCCATGCCTCCGCCCATTCCACCCATTCCCATACCGCCCATGCCTCCGCCCATTCCACCCATACCACCGCCCATACCACCGCCCATACCACCACCCATACCTCCCATGCCACCACCCATACCTCCCATCATTCCTCCTCCCATACCTCCCATCATGCCACCACCTGACATTGGCGGAACCACGATATCGCCGACTGGGTAGATTTTATTGATGGGCTTCGAGTCAGCGCTATCCTTGCTAGTGATTTTCAGGACTTCATCGCCAATAACGTAAGTCAATTCCAGTGGTTCGAGTATCAATCGCAGCGCAGAGCGAACGGACAATTTGGGAATTGACAAAGTGATTGGACTGTCCACTGACACGCCAAGAGTATCGAGTTCTAATTGATCAATCCAAATGTTAATATTCTGTTCTTCGGCGATTTGATTAAGCACAGTATTGAGCGGAGTTGCATTAAAATCTGGCGACGTATCCGCTTTGAGCGCTTGGTAGATCAAGCGCTCTGTCGGGCTCGACCCGGACGCCAAGTCAATCGCGCCATAACGCTCTTTGCGTCGCGCGGAAAGCGTCTGCCAAACATCGGCTGGTGGATAAACGATCGGAGGTTCGCCGGCGAACGGCACAGCCGCTTGCTCAACTCCTCGCATCGCATCGACAAACCCTTGCTCGCGCTCTTCGAACGCTTCAATCAATAACGCGTAGTTGGAAATAATCGAACTCTTCTCACGAATTACTGCATCCAACGTAGTTCTGCGAGCGATTCGGCTGACCGCTGGTGCAACTTCTTTGCTGGCTTCCAAAAAACGTTCTTCAGCCATTAAGAAATTGAACTGTTCCACCAATTGCTGCAAGGATGACTCGCGACGGGCCGTTTCCGCCAACAACCGTTCGCTGGCAGCGCGACTTGCATCAATGGCAATCGTGCGATTCACGCGGTCATTGAATTCAACTTCGCGTTGGGCCGCAATTTGAACTGCTGATTGCACGCGATCACGCAACTGTGAACGCAAACCCGGATCAAGGTCAACCGCCTGGTCAACGTTTTCTAACAAGGCTTTTAGACTGTTCTTGACGCCAACCGGATCCTTGGCCATTTTTTGCTGAGCATTATGTACCTGATTGCGAACATCTGTCTCCAATGCTTGAGCGCTCAAGCGGCGTGCTTCTTCCTCTTGAGCCAACAAATTGCCGGCACTTAGTGTCTCGTCAGACACTGGCGGCTGATCGACTAAGCCAGCCTGCGACACAACTGGTGCCTCAGCGACAACCGTAGGTGCAGTCGCAACTTCGCCTGCCGGCGCCGTGGCAGTCGCATCTTGTGCAAACGCATCGCCGGTGCTGACCTCGGACTCTGGAGCAGCAAACGGGTCCGCATTGGTAGTCTGCATGAACTTGCCAGCCGGTACGACTTTATCGAGCGATTTCTTAGCGGCGTTCAGCAAGCGTTCCGCTTCGGCGCTATTGGGATCTTGCTTTAATGCCTCTTCTGCGATCCGTAGAGCGGACTGGACATCGCCAGACTTCAAAGCGAATTCGGCTGATTCGACCAACGAATGTGAGGAATCCGCCAGGACTAGACTCATCGCCTTTAGGCCGGCTGAGCCCAGCAGAGGCACATTCAATCCACCATCTTTGCTCGCCAATTCCCAAACCTTGGGTAGAAATGCCATATCGAGATGGCTGGATTCAGGCGTCAATTTCCATTTCAGCGACACAGTCTTGTCTGCAACGCGAGTATGCACGATCAGGTTTTCTGGCTTCAGGTCACCCGACGCTTTGCCAACGATTACGGTATCACGGTCTACTCGCAGAGGCGGAAAGTTACTTGGGAAATGTTTGGCCAAGCTACCTGGCAATTCTGTTTTTTCAGGCCACATCACCGGCGTAGTCACACTTACTGCGAGCACACGACCAATTTCTTGCATCGACGCAGTGATTTCGTTTCGAGAAAGCAATACGCCACCGGTATGGTTGGAAATCGCGGCCAGCGTGGCAATGTCCACATAGGGGCCAATCGCCAACGAGCTGACGCAAATTCGCTGCTTCACCATTCGATCGATCAACAACCGGTGTTGGTCAGGCGTAAGAAACTTGGAACGATTGACTCCATCACCAACGTAAATCACCACGCGTTGGCTCGCTGAGGACGATGAAAATGTTGCCGCAGCTGTTTCGAGCGCAAGAGCTAGATTGGTCGTGCCCAAAGGAACGCGTTTCTTCAGTTTTGCGAATGCGGCTGACCACTCCGGACTGCCAGGTTGCACTAACCCAGTAGATAGCGCAACCGTTTTTAGATCGCAGGCCATCAGTGCGACCGTCGAGCTAGCCGGCAAATTGGCTGTGATTTCTTGAACAACTTCCAAACTATCATGACGAACTGGACCGGTTTGGGTTGCTGAGGTATCTACCACAATTACCACTTCATATCGGTCGGGTAGCGGGATTTCACCAACTAAGTTGGGTTGGAGCGATAACGCAAAATACTTCGCTCCCTCCGTATCTTCGTAAGTGGCCCAGCGACTAGCTCCACCGGCGCTTGGAGCGCCAGTAGCCATCGCAAGTTGCCCTGCCAAGCAAGTAAAACAAGCCACAACCAACGCGAAAAGATGCTTCGCTACCGACATTGCAAATTGCTCCCGAAATCCGAAGCTAGTTCAAAAGACGACTCGAAGAGAAATTCCCTCGACACTGCATTCTATTTGCTCTAGTCCACCATCGCCAATGGAAAACGATAAAAATGCAATGCGAGGGATTCTCATTTCTGTCGCAGACAAGATCTTCAACACTGCGATCAACTTCCCTCTTGCAAGCACTTCCCGTACCACATCATATTCGTAACCGGTGGCGTTAGTGAGGAAGACCAAATCGTTGCGACAAGAATCCCAAATTAGCCACGGTAACCCATCGTGTTTCAAACTTAGCAGACCATCAAACCAAATGTGTATTCAAAATTGGTTAATTGGTCGCGAGCTTGCCGCCCACGGGTTTAATTGCAGCACTTCATGTTCTAATCCAATACAGTTGCCGCAATCTGCTACATCACCCTGAAATAACTATAAAACTGCTGGAAAACTCAATGCGATCGCTACTGTCTTCCAAATTTACTCAATCCCTACAACCGCGCAAGCCGATAGATCGGAATGTGATGAAGTATTGGTCATGGTTTGCAGGAGCCCACCGGCTATGCCACGAGCAAATTCGTTTTTGTTGGTTCGACACGCGAATAAAGTGGCCTTTCTTCTACTGAGCATTATCCTACCAGTAACCGCACTGGCGCAGGGGCCAGGATGGCTCGACGACGCTGATGTCGAACGTGCAGCCTCGCAACGTACCGTCCGACGCGAACCTCAGCCAATTCGCTCTGGAGGATTCGTCCAACAGTTGCAATCATTCAGCGACGGTCTGTTCAGGTCCAAGGACTCGTCCACGCCACCAAGAAATGGTGGTCAACCTACTGGTGGTCCAGCTACGACAGCACAGAACCCATGGCTTCGCGCAGCCCAACGAGCCCGGCAAGATCCCAGCGCCATCCAAGATCGCCAAGTTATCCAAGCGCAGCGATTTACCGATGCGGATGCCGAAGAGCAAGATCACCCAGATGCATCGTCACGCGCTCGACATGGGCAATCGCAACTCACGCCCAAGGGAAATTACGCATCGGAGAGCCAAGCTAGAACGCAATCCTGGACTCAACAATCGGCTGTACCGCAAAAACGAACCCGCGATGGCGAATCCGCCATTACCAATGAGAACTCACCAAGCCCACCTGCTCTCGTTCGGCCTACTGGAGCGGCAGACAGATTCCGCACTTCAGAAAAGAAAAAGGCTCCATCAGATCGCGATTCAACGTCTTTTTCGGACCTCGCGCCACCCGAAGTTCGAATTTCAGAGTTCAACGCGAAGAAGCCATCGCGACCAAATCTAAAATTGAGTACGACAGAATCTGAACCGCCCCCGACTAGTTCTGCAAAAAAAACGCAATCACCCCAACTTGAATCACAGCCGGAACCCGCTCGCGAAGTGGCTCCCAAGGTCGCCAGGAAAACTCCTCCCAAACGTACCGCCGAGCCGGCGAATGTTACATCGAAAAATCTTACGGAATTCGTTGCTCCACCGCCAAGCCAAACAAAATCTGCACCACTTTCGACGACTTTATCATCCACGCCAGCGATCTCGCCAACAGAGAATCAACGTGATTCCACTTTGAGCAACTCGCAAAAGCCAACGGCTGGCAGCAGTCTTACTTTTCCACCGTCGCAAAACTTGACGTCGCCTCAAGCCACGATGAACAATTCTGGTCACTTGCGTGCGACCAACGAAACTGCCCGACCCGCAAATTCAAACTTGTCGCCAAGAATGCCTGCAACCGCTGCAAATTTGCGAACCGGACCCGCCAACTTCAGTTCTGCGGTGCCGGCGCTTAACTCGCCCTCCGCTCCCAGCTCGCCGAACACGTTAGGCAATTACTCTGCCAACATTCCGAACGTCCCTGACAACCGCAGCCTGCCCAACAGCAATTTGACAAACGGATTGAGCGTTTTGCCCCACACGACAAAGCAACCAACCAGCGAAGGTGATTCTTCGTCGCAACCGCTGCGTTCATCCTCCGCAACTCGAAGTTCATCGTCGAGCGCTCCGCATCCGCGCGGGTTGCTGAATATGGAGATACCGCATATTACTGTCCAGATGTTGGGACCCGCTGATTTACAAATGGGAACGCCCGCAGATTATCAGTTCATCGTACATAATCAAGACCGCATTGGCGTCAGCGGACTTCTGCTCAGCTTGGATATTCCGAGCGCCGTTGCGGTCGAGCGTTTGCCAACCAATCATGGCGAGGTTCGACTTGAAAAGTCGGACGATAATTCGACCATGCTTACTTGGATATTGCCTGAGATAGGTGCCAATACCATTGCAAAGTTACCGCTCCGTCTGACAGCTAGCGATGCGAGGAATTTCGCGGTAGCTATGGAATGGACGATTGTTCCCCAAGCTGGAAATAGACAGTTGGAAGTCCGACAGGCGCAGTTGCGATTGGCGCTCGAAGGCCCTAGCGAAGTTGAATACGGAATTCCCCATGTCTACCGCTTGCGAGTCAGCAATCCCGGAAACGCCCCTGCCAACAACGTAGTGGTCAACTTGAGTTCCGACTCAAACGGAACGAGCAGCTCGGAGATTGGCGAGATCGGTCCCGGTCAGGAACAGGTAGTAGACGTGGAACTGACCTTTCAGCACCGAGGAGCCGTTAGCATTGCCGCATCAGCAACTAGTGGTCCCAATTTGCGCACTCAATCGCAAATCGAAGTCCGCGTCCGACAAGCCGTTCTATCTGCGTCACTGATCGCTCCTGCGGTTGCCTTCCATGGCAGCGTCACCGCTTGTGAAGCTCGTATCACAAACACCGGTGACGCAGATGCTAAGAACATCGCAGCTTCCATCGTGGTCCCGGCTGGTTGTTCGTTGGTCTCCACACCCCAAGGCGCCACTGTCGAGGGCAACACACTCACTTGGACCATGCCTCGATTGGCCGCTGGCGAAACGGCGACCTACCCAATGCAGTTCAGTTCGACAAAGTCTGGAGTCCAGACAATCCAGTTTCATTGCGCCACTGCCAATGGTGTCGTATCTCGCAGCGATGCTAACTTTGAAGTCGAAGCCATCGCAGACCTGAAATTAGTGGTTAACGACCCACCTGCCCCAGCTCCGGTTAATTCGGAAGTAGTCTACGAATTGACCGTGACCAATCGCGGTTCGCGAGATGCCTCCAACGTAAAGATCCAAGCCCACTTCTCAGACGGCATTGAACCGGTGCGAGCGGAAGGTACCAGGAACAAAATAGTACCCGGCCAGGTATTGTTCGAGCCCATCAACAATATACAGCCGGGCCAAATCTTGCAGATGAAGGTCTACGCGAAAGCACTGACCGACGGTACGCATCGATTTCGCGCCGAAGTTCGCTGTGAAGAAAATGAAACTCGCTTGGTTCAAGAACTGTCCACCAGATTCCTCGATTCCGTTCGCCGAGTTGCTTCTCCTCCGCCCACGGCCACCTATCGCTAACTCGTCTAACGATCGTAGGATAAGCTGCCAGCTTGTCAGTATTTGGTCGAGACTCACCATCTATTGCAGATAATAATGACAAGCCGGAACCTTCGCCGATCGACCTGTCGAGCCAACAAGTGCGAAATAGCCCGAGAGTTCTCCGGGGGGCGGACTCTCGGGCATATCGCCTTTGCCCTGGCACTATGAACTTGATCGCATTCGACCAACTCGAGCGCACAATTAACATCGCTCGGACCTGCCACTCTTACATAGCGATTGCGCAGAGAGTATCATTCGACTCGGTCACCCAAGCACCGAGATGATAAAGAAGTGAACCGTTGGCGCTAGCCGCGGGCGTCGAAGAGGTTGCGTGGGGAATCTCAATTCGATGGACGAAATCATTAGGTGTTGGAACGCCATGCGTTCCTTGCGTCGCAACACCTTCGACGCCTGTGGCTAGCGCAACGGTTCACTTCTTATCAACCCACTCAAGCACCGGTAACGAAGCGACCGCTCACATGCATACTCAGCCGCAGCTCGAACTTTCTACTTCGGGTCGAATGTTGATCCTCACGACCGCCTTCCTTGGCTGGATGTGTGCAGGATTCCATTTGTCGATTACATCCGTTGCCATGCCACATGCGGTGAAGGACTTGCTGGACCGAGCCGGCGTGATCGATCGACTACAGTATGACTCAATGTTGAAAGCGGCCGGTCCGAGAAAGGACCTCTCGGCATCGAGCATTCCCAGGGAAGATCAGCCCAAATTTTTGAGCTGGAAATCAGCCCTCGCACGTTGGTTTGCTTGGACACAGTGTGCGATGCTGTTCGGTGCAGCACTAGGAGGTTGGTTTTTTGGAACGATTGGTGATCGTTTTGGACGTACCAAGGGAATGGGGCTGAGCATTCTGACCTATTCGATCATGTCTGGCGTGACTTCCTTCGCTAACTCGCCATTAACGTTATTGATTTACTGGTTTATGGCGTGCACCGGCGTAGGTGGCATGTGGCCCAATGGCGTCGCGCTGGTTGCAGAAGCATGGTCGACACTCTCTCGCCCGGTCGCCTCAGGCGTTATCGGGACCGCTGCCAATATCGGTATCTACATTCTATCCAGTATTGCGATTTGGAACCGACCCGATGCAACAAATTGGCATTGGATGATGATCTTTGGCGCGATGCCCGTCGTGCTGGCGATCTTTTCCTTGCTCGTGGTCCCTGAGTCGCCGCGCTGGATCTTGGCCAGAAACTCGGTCACAGGCCAGGATAGCGACTCCGCGCGCATAAACATTTTTCGACCGCCTCTACTGACCATAACGCTGATCGGTATTGCATTGGCGACGGTCCCTATCAACGGCGGTTGGGGAAGCGCAAATTGGATGGTGCCCTGGGCCGGCGAAGCGGTCATCGCCTCCGACAACCCCGACAATCCACTTGGCGAAAAAGTAAACCAAACGCGAGCGCTGACCGGTATTGTCGGCAGTTTTCTCGGAGGCTGGATCGCCAGTACTCTTGGTCGCAAGCAAACTTACTTGCTTGCGAGCGTCGGTGCGCTGGTCAGCTCGCAGTGGACGTTTTGGTTTATCTATCCGACAGACGCCAGTTTCCTTTGGTGGGTTGCCGCTCTGGGCATGTTCAACGGCATCTATTTTGGCTGGATGCCTTATTGTCTACCTGAACTATTTCCAACTCGAGCACGTTCCGCAGGTGCGGGTGTTAGTTTTAATTTTGGACGCATCTTGACCGCCATCACCGTTTTTACCACAGGTACACTCACTCAAGTTTTCGCAGGTGACTACGCAAGAATTGGTCGAGTAACCAGTGTGATCTTCCTGGTTGGGATTTTTCTTATCTACTTCATGCCTAACAAGTCCAGCCGCGAATTGACCGACTGACGCCATCAGCCGTGTAGGGTCAGCTATCATTGCTGTGCCCGTCCGCATGAACTAGGATTTTATTCTGCGCTTTTGTCCTTGATGAGCAAAATATGGAACAGCACTTTCACTCGACTACGGTTTTCAGTTGCTTGATGTTGCTGACCAGCTCGCTGCACTTGGTTGCACCGGATTTGATCGCATTGTTGAGCGTCAATACCCGCTTTGGAAATCGACAAAATCCTCATATTCCTGGAGTCATCGCCGCGCAGAAAGCGATTGCTCAGCAGGACCGGCGATGTGCCTATGTCGATACTGAAGGAGCCGAGACTCTTCCGCCAAGTCACACTCATTTCACCGCAAAAGGTACGTTAGACATCGGCCGCCGCTTCGCGGCCGCATTACTTACCTTCAGTAACTAATCCATCAGTACCCTTGAATATCCACCCACAACGCCGCATGCGTGACTCCAATCCATTTTCGACACCGGATAATCTCACGCAACAACCTGCGAGGTCATGGACACCGAAATCTTCGGCGCTCTGGATGACCATCGGATTCGGATTGTTTGCTTCACCGCCAGCCGCATTTGGGATCGTTGGCATGCAACAGCATTACGCCTACATTGCCACGCTCGCGCCAAATGAAGGCGCGTGCGGAACGGGAGCCATAATAGCGCTCGCAATGATGCTTGTAGTCGGCCCCATTTGCGGAGCGATTGGTGCAGCGGCAGGATGGACGGCTTGTAAATTGCTTGACGTGCGGTGAGGTGTGCAGCCAGCTCGCGATGATCGAAGTAACACGAGCCAGCCTGCTCACATCTGTCCACTTAGTCCCTATCCGTTGATCGTGTAGGACGGACGGGAAGGCCTTCCAATCAATCGGTTGGCTTCAGCATCATCGGGGAACTGTTGTGCCTTGGGGTCGAATTTGACTGTGCGACCGGTCAGCAGCGCGATATTCGCCAAATGGCAAGCGTTTACTGAGCGCACGTGGTCATGCACATTGGCAACGGGTTGGCGCCCGGAACGCACACAGTCAAAGAAGTTCTCCATGTGTCCCTTGGGCAATTCGCCGCCGTAGATTTTGGCCATCAGTTCTTCGATTTCCGCATTTGCTTTTGGATCGGCATTGATATCTTCGACGAGAAACTTCCGACGTCGAAGGCTGCGTAGAGAGCATTGGACACTCACAGCAGGAGACAGGTTGCGCGAGTTCGCCATAAGGCGAGCGGCAGAGGAGAGTCTACCGTAACCCGACGCGTGAGCGAGGTGATTCGCGTTGACTCCTCGCTCACGCGTCGGGTTACAATTGGTAACCTTGCATCTGCCGCTCGCCTAAGTGAAGATCGCACTGAGGCCACACTGCCGCTAGTTTCAAGTTAACCGCCTGCGTTGTTTGCGATCTACGCTCGATTGCATTATGGTAAGGTAGGGACCAGCGGAATTGAGTGTTCAACGGTGGTGAAGGAGTAAGATGTTGCGAGTACAACGCCGAAGTTTTCTTGGGCTGGGAATGGCCGGCGGTTTGAGTTTGCTGAACAACGGTCGCTCTTTCGCAAGCGGCGCTACCGGAAAGGGTCGGGCAAAGAATGTTCTTGTGATTCTCGAGCAGGGCGGCTTGTCACACATGGATACTTGGGATCCCAAGCCAGAGGCGCCTGCCGATCATCGCAGTATTTACCAACCCATCTCCACCAATGTCGCTGGTATGCAATTCACGGAATTGCTGACTCATACAGCCAGAGTGGCTGACAAGCTGACTGTGATTCGGTCGATGCATCACACGACCAACGTTGCGAATGGTCATCCCACTGGGACTCAATATGCGCTTTCTGGCGAGGTGCCTGGCGGGCCTGTGGAGATGCCCGATATCGGCTCAGTGGCAGCGCACACCATTGGTTCACGCTGCGATTATTTGCCCCCCTACATCATGATTCCAGGAAATCACGAACAAGCCAAGGAAACGCGACAAGGTTTTCTGCCGGCAGCGACAAAGGTCTTCAAGACCGGTGGCAAGAATCTCGCCGACCCAAACTGGACGGTTCCCAACCTCGGTCTCTTATCGGGTATCGACGACAGGCGGTTTCACGATCGACGTGATTTGCTCAGCAATCTCAACGTTGGCATATCCGGCAATCGTGACACGACTGCTCGTGCCCTAAACCAACTCGGTGATC
Organism: Planctomycetaceae bacterium; assembly: GCA_005798335.1. Taxonomy (GTDB): domain Bacteria; phylum Planctomycetota; class Planctomycetia; order Pirellulales; family Pirellulaceae; genus Aureliella. Next base: position 15,160 of record SYJV01000397.1, read on the forward strand.
AAGCTGCAGGATTGCTGACTAATCCTCGAACTCAACAAGCGTTTCGATTGCAAGACGAGACCGATGCAACGCGCGAGCGATATGGACGCGGTCATCGGGGTCAATGTTACTTGCTGGGACGCCGCATGATCGAGGCCGGCGTGCGCTTTGTGACGGTCGACGTCCGCGAACCGGAGACCGACGCCACCCCGGGCGGATCGAATATGAATTGGGATCACCACGATTACATCTACTCGTCAGGATCATGCGGAACCGTTCGCAATGCGGCGGGAGGTGAAGGGAGATATGGCATTGGCCATTGGGTGATGATGGGCAGCACCGATCGCGCTCTGGCGGCCTTGATCAGCGACTTGGACGAACGAGGATTGCTGGACGAAACACTCGTGTGCTTTGTGACAGAATTCGGACGAACGCCGCGCATGAACTACTTTCAAGGTCGCGACCACTGGGTGCACGGTTATTCGATTGCGATGGCCGGTGCTGGGGTCCCGGGAGGCCAAGTTGTCGGCGCGACGGACCGCGAAGGCGGATACGTCCAAGACCGACCCTATACTCCCAACGATTATGCCGCGACGATCTATGAGAAATTAGGAATCGATCGCAGCCAGCCGCTATACACACCGAGCAACCGTCCCGTCTTTATCGCGCATCATGCAACTCCGATTGCGGAGGTCATGTGATCACCTGCCAGTTCGATGCGCTGTGCCATGCCTATCGGGTCGCCGTGCAATCGGAGAAAAATGACGTTCATAGCATGACTGGCCAGCCTGGAAGTGCCTCGCTGTTGAAGTGGTTTTGCATGGCCTGGGTTTTGAGCTGGAATTGCGTTTATGCAAATCCTCCAGACGTGAGTTACACTTCCCCTCTGGCTCTAAAACCTGGTCGCGCTACTGAGCTGAAACTGTACGGAAACAAACTCAGCGATGCTACTCAGGCTTGGGTAGGTTGCCGTTCCAAGGTAACCAAGTTAACGAGCAGCTCCGACGAATGCTCGTCGATGAGCGTCGAAGTCGCGGGCGATGTCACAGTTGGCATCTATTCGCTGCGATTGGCCACGCGCTGCGGTGTTTCGCACCCTGCGATGCTGATGGTGGACGACCTGGAGAGCATTGCAGAGCACGGCGCCCATCGGACTCGGGAAACTGCGCAATTGATTGAATTTCCTTGTGCAGTCGACGGAGCTGGCGATGGACCGGCCAGCGATTTCTATACTCTTCGCGTGCAAGAGCATCAGTCGGTCACGATCGAAGTGGTGTCGGAACGGCTCGGTTATGCACTCGATGCCCGCGTCAAGGTTACCGACCAAGCCGGCCGGACACTAGCTGCTGCCGACGATTCTCCCGGCCTGGGCGGCGACTGCCGTGTGCGTTTTCGCTCGACTAGCAACCAACAGATCTTCATTGAAGTTGGAGAATCCAGCTACTCGAGCAGCACTCGCCATAAATACCGCTTGCGCATCGGAGATTTCCCGCTCGTAAGCTCGACGTTTCCGCTGGCAATTCAGATCGGTGGTATACGAAGTCCGTCCAGTAATTTGCCAACAGGACTACCGGCAGCGATTTCCTACTGCGCCGTTGATAATAATCCATTTGCGGTTGCACTTTACTCACTCGCCGACACCGCTCGTTCCACATTCCCAGTGGCTGCCAAGTATCCGTCGGGATCAGGTTCTGCGATGCTGCAAACGGCGATTAGCCCGCTTCCCAATATTGCTCTGCTCGATTATCAGCCTCACGATCAAAAGGAATTCGCGCTGGCGAGCAGGTACCCTGTTGCGTTTAATGGAACATTCTTCTCCGCGGAGAGCATCTATTATTATCGCTTGCCTTTGGCCGCGGACGATCGACTACGCATCACCGGCCTGGCGCGCAGCCTGGGTTCACCAGCCGACATGCTGGTGAAAGTGTTGTCGCCAGACGGAACTCAACTGGCTAGCCACGACGATAATGGCCTCGATGAGGCGACGTTTGAGTTCCATGCCAAGACCAAGGGTGATTATTTGTTGAGCGTTCAAGAAATCAATCGCCGTTTTGGACCTGAATACTCGTATCGTGTTGAGATTACAGATTCACAACCCAGCTTTGCACTTCACGCCAGTTCCGACCGAGTGATCATTGGGCACGGTGGCGTTGGCCTAGTTCCAATTCAATGCAAGCGCGAGAATTATACGGGGCCGATCACGCTGCGTTGCGAGGGTTCCACTAGCCACATTCGACTCGAGAACGAAGTAATCGCTGCGGGCTCTGACCAGACGCTGCTGAAACTGATACCCGATGCATCACTGCAAATTGGCGAGTTGCAGATGTTGCAATTGGTTGGCGTTGGCGAAACGGCAAATGGTGCTATCAGCTGTCCGGTCAGTATCGTGGAAGCTATTCGCACCTTGCGACCGACGTTGCATTACCCAGCAGGCGACGCCAGCGACCAGATTGCGGTATCAATCGCCGAATCACTCCCCAGTTTTTACAATCTTCGCTTGGCAACCGAGTCGGTAGTTTTCCCAAGAATCATCGGCGAAGCCTATTTCACTGTCCATTGTATCGATCGTTTGGCTGGATTTTCTGATCCGGTCCAACTCACTGCGGTAGGCTTGCCTAACGGTTTCTCAACATCGGAGAACGAGCGTCCCGTCGGTAACAGCAAAAACAGTGAATATCGATTTTCACTGCGCGGTCCGGCCGACTTTCCGGCTGGCAAGCACTTGATTTCGGTCCATGGAGTTGGAACCTTTCGAGGCCAGAACCAACAGGTAATCGTTGCGCAGATCCCGTTCGAAGTCGTCGAACCGTTAATAGTAACGTTGGTCGCTCAACCTGTTGCGAACCGGCCTCGCGAAATGGAACTGCGAGTTTCCACCAAACGATTCGTACCGCGCGCCGGTGGAGATCGCAAAGAGATTCACTGTACCTTTGCCGAACGTCCAGACTGGCTGCGCGCGCCAGAAAAATTTGTCATTGAAACTGGCAAGAACGAAGTTACCGTGCCTTTGACGATCGCTTCGTCAGTCGACTCCAACAGCGCAACGACATCCCGGCTGACCCTGACTTGCGAAACTACGGTTAAAGGACGCAGTGTCAAGGTTGCCAGCATCCCTATCGAGATCGAATATCCACGACCGTGACTCAATGCACAGGAGAGCGGCTGATGAGCCAAACAAACAGTGCGGCGGCGATCAGATCGGCCGTGGTACCAGGATTGCGGTGCTTGCAATCGATACGCAGGAAGCGGTCAAGTGATGCGACAGCGGCAACATCTGGTGGAGTTGCCATTGCTTGTGCGGCCATGCTCTGAACCTGCGTTGCGATCGTCATTCCACTTTTGCGGATGATCAGCCCGTCTGGTTCACGCGCTAGCCATCGGAGTTGTACTTGCGCGATTGCCTGTAACAAATTCGGGGGTTCGTTCATTGCGTCCTCAATCCATGGGACAAGCATATCGAAAACGTCTGCAAAGTTATTGATATACTGCCTCGCGACGGCGTCGTTGGATGCAGCCTGAGCCATGGCAGATCGCAAATTGGCTGGCGGCTTGCCCGAAACATCGTTGGTGGTCTGCGTACCCAATCCACCAGGATTGGCAAGCAATATCGCTTCATAGATTGCCGCCGAGTCATTGGCGTCCAGTTCATCGAGCGTGTGCGCGACCGCTGATCGCAATTGAGCTCGTGTGATCGGCAGGTCACTCGGTTGTGAAAGATCAGCACACAGCGGCTGACTGGATCGACGCCGGCAAGTGGCGACGGCAGTGGCGAGTGGCGCGAGCAGCAACAGCGTTCCTAAGTTCGTATTCATGCGCACTGCCTGGCGCGTAGCGTGGGTGGCAGTGAGCACAAGTTGGCCCACTCGAACCGAACCTGCGCGATCGAACACCGGTTGAATCGCGAGCGCACTGGCAAGGAAATCGGTGAACTGCATATCCGCGAAATTAGCTTGGGGGTGGACATTGCCAACTTTTGGTGCGGATGCTTCTAATCCACAAGCCAGCGCGGCAGCCTGGCCGATCGACCAAGGGTAACTCAGCCAACAGGTATTGTGTTCTGAATAAGCCATGTTGTCTTACTCGCTCAGGCAACTACGAATCTCGTCGATAACTTCGTGAGGTGCTTCTTCCATTACGTAATGGCCGACATCTTCTAAACGCCGCAATTTAGCTCCCGGCAGCAACTGAGCGATCCGAGTCATACATTCGGGTCGAAAGCACCAATCGCGCATTCCCCAAACAATGCGTGCTGGACGATCTGCGAGCTGCGCCATACTTTGTTCGATCGACTGCAGCAACTGCCATGTTGGCTGATTCGAACGACGAGGAATGTCCTGCACAAATCGCGCGATGGCGATGCGATCAGCCCATGAACCATAAGGCCCGATTAACCCCGCCACCACTTCGGGCGCCAACCGCCGCAAGCGATACAGCGTGATGCGCAAGGCCGCGAGTGCAAACACATTCGCTCCACGCATCGCTATATTCCCCAGCAGCGGAAACCGACAAACTGCGATTCTCCATGGAATATAGGGTGGAGGAAATACTGCCGTGTTCAACAACACGATGCGCTCGATTCTCGGCAGATTTTCCAAGGCCATACCCATTCCGATCGCTCCGCCCCAGTCATGTACAACCAACGTCACGCGTTGTAGATCGAGTTGCCTGACCAACGAAGATAGGTTGGCGATATGTTGCCGCAACGTGTAGGTATAGCGTTGCGGTTTATCGCTCAAGCCGCAACCGACATGATCGACGGCAACCACGCGAGCCTCATAGTGCAGTTCGGTGGCGATTGCTCGATAGGTGAACGACCAAGTCGGATTACCATGCACACACACGACGCTCTGATCGCCGCTGCCTTGATCGATATAGTGCATGCGTGGGCCACTGCTTGAGTCGCTGGCCTCATGCGAAGGAAGTTGGTGAAAGTGGGATTGGAACGGATAAATACTTCGCCAATCGGACGACATGTTGCTAATACTCGCGTTGCGACCATTACAATCATCCTACGCGGAACCATTAGTAAAGGCGGTTAGCCATCGAAAACTCTCCACATAGGACGCACTAGATAAGTTGAACAGTGCCACTTAAGTCAGCCGAAATGCACTGGCCTGCAGTATTGGCTCCTTGACCAAGCACCACGAGGCATCGTATCGCCAATCGACTGTTGACAGTAAAACCGGAGGCTAACGCCAATCGATTCACTAAAGTGGCGCTGTCCAATTAGAATGAAACTGAGAATCGCGACGAGCCCAAATTCGCAAGGCTTACTTGGTTTTCCCAAAGTTGTCCGCCTCATGCAGAGCAATTTCAAATTCCATCGGCTTGCCTCCTTTATTCTCATAAGTTGCGGAATGACTTTCGCAAACGCTGAAGAACCCGGGACAGTGCAGATTTCGTTCGTGGAAGAGGCAACTGCGAGACCCATCGCGTGCAGGTTGGAATTGGTCGGTCCCAATGGTCGACCGTTACGATTGAAGGGCCATTTGCAACGAGGGCCGTGGACACTGATCGAGAATGGTGAACTGGTCTACGAAGGCAAATCTGGAGACTATCGATTTCGAGTTTGGCACGGTCCTCAATTTCCTTCCGGCAGTGGCGGATTCACACTGGAGAAAGACGGCCAGGGAGCGGAGGTAGTCAAGCTGCCTCGGCATGCCGACCTGCGCGCCGAGGGCTGGCTTGGTGGCGACCTGCTCGCGTTTTCAACTCCGCGCGAAACTCAACGCTGGTTGGCCGCTGAAGAACTCGACATGGCTGTATGCATGAGTCGCAATTCCACGAAATTGTCAGACGCGGAGATCGTCAAAGACGAGTCGGGCGCCATTCCTTCAAGAAATGGAAAGGGCACTAAGTCAAACGAATCCGAGAACGCGGCCTGGGTTGAACAACATAGTTACATCGACGATCGGGTTGGCAGCGGTTTGGCATTGCATCACTGGCTGCCGCCGGCAGACGTGCCCGCTTGGGCTGCATCTTGCCGGTTGATGCAAATGGCCAAGCAGCAACCCGATACGCATATTGAAATCCAGAAGATGTGGGCGCGCGATGTTCCGCTGTGGTTAGCCACCGGAAAGGTCGATAGCATTCAACTGCTGTCGAATCACCTTACTTGGGATGGCAAAGGAGGCGTCCAGGCGAGCGAGATGTATAATCCTGATCCGCCGCGATTCCGAGGTGCGCGCGGGCCTGGCAGGTTAGTTGAGTATCTGTACTGGCAAGTTTTAGAAGCGGGTTTGCGCATCGCACCTTCCGCAGGCAGTGGGTTTGGGCGCCTGGATTCCCCGTTGGGATACAACCGAGTGTATGCCTTTGTAGAAAAAAATCTAGAATCAAAACAGTGGTGGCAAGCACTGCGCGAGGGCAGGACTTTTGTAACCAACGGACCTCTGCTTCGCCCAACCGTCAATGGCCAATTGCCTGGTTATGAATTCCAGATTCCAGACGGTGAGACCCTGGAACTGAATATTGGCTTGACGCTGACGGTGTCAGATCCAGTGGAGTATTTGGATGTAATCCTCAACGGCAAGACGCTATATCAAGCCAGGCTGGACGAATACGCGCGGCAAGGAGCCAGAATACCTTCACAATCGATTAAAGAAAGCGGGTGGTTGGTAATACGCGTCGTCACCGAGCGAGAACACTCTTATCGATTTGCTACCAGTGCGCCTTACTATTTCGTAGTTGGCGACCGACCTCGCGCCAGCCGCAGCGCGATCGAACTCTTTCAGCAATGGCTACATCAGTCGGCCACTCAAATAGCCAAACTGGACGAAAGGTCCGCTTCTGGGGCGCTGCCGTTCGTACAAGCTGCGTCAGATTTTTGGCAAGCTCGCTTGGCTGAGGCAACGGTTCCGTAATACTGCAGTGGCTGGCCCGATAGAAAGTGAACGGAAAGGCCATGGTGACAACAATTCTCGTGAGAAACTAGCAAACTTTGGCGCGATCGTTATAGTTTAACCATGGGAAATGACATCAAGCAGGAAGATTCACAAGAATTTGTGGTGCGCATTGGTGATCGCATCGGTCCGTACGCCATCCAGCGCAAGCTCGGCAGCGGCGGAATGGCCGAAGTCTTCTTCGCGATGCATGAAACGTTGCATCGTCCTGCAGCAATCAAAGTTCTAAAGCCATCGCTTGCATCGGACGAAGTTCATTTGCAACGGTTCATGCAAGAGGCGCGTGCGGCTGCTTCGCTTGCTCACCCAAACATTGTGCAAGTATATGACGTTGGGCAGGATGGCCCAATTCGCTACATCGCCCAGGAATATGTACCTGGAATTTCACTTAGGCAATATTTGCAACAACATGGCGCGATGGACTTTCGTCATGCCATGAGTGTCTTGTTGCAAGTTCTGGCAGCGCTCAAGAAGTCGAGCGGCAGCGGAATCGTTCATCGAGACATCAAGCCGGATAACATGCTGATCACCAGCGATGGCGAGGTCAAAGTGGCCGACTTTGGGCTGGCTAGGTTGCTGTTGCAGGATGACCCACAGTTAACGCGAGCTGGTACGACGCTGGGCACTCCGATGTACATGAGCCCAGAGCAGTTACAAGAAGATAACGTGGATGTTCGTAGCGATCTTTATTCGCTAGGCGTAACCATGTTTCACATTCTCGGTGGCCAGCCCCCGTTCAAAGGCGAAACGCCTCTGGCGCTGGCGATGCAACAAGTCCAATCGCCACCTCCAGAATTGAAGTCGATCCGTCCCGAAACTCCTGAAAAGTTGTGCGCAGTAGTACACAAATTACTAAGCAAGAAACCCGTGGATCGTTACGCTAGTCCCGACGAAGTACTGCAGGAACTTCGCGAATCTCGATCAACGGACTTGGCAGAATGCTGGCCTGATCAAACGATTGCGTTTCCCGGCGTTTCCAGCTCAGCGATCGGCCCGTCTCCAATTTCGCTGCAAGTGCAAGCGCAGATAATTGAGCAGAGAAAACTTGCGCGGCGGCGTATGCGCCAGTATTTCGTCTATGCACTTGGTGTCGCCGGATCGCTCGTTGCGGGTGCTAGTCTGGGGATGATCTTTAAAGTTGCTCCTCTACTAGATAACTCAAGCGAATTTGTAGTGGCCAAACAGAAGTCCGTCGAACAGCAATTTGCGTTAGCGCTGATCAGTCCCCCAGATCGACGCGCTGAATACTGGAAGGCCGTTCCAAGTTACTTTCCTCCCAGCGGTCCAGAATATTCGAACACAAATCAAGCCTATGCCGCCAAAGCAATGTTGCAACTAGCCCGGCATTACTTAGAAGTTGGGCAGACGCAAGAAGCAACGAAAGTATTGAAGAGCATTCTGGCGGACAAGCAATCCGCAGCACATATTCAAGCTATGGCGAGCGTCGAATTGGCCGCTATCGAACAAGAAGGAGGTTCGCGCGCCGAAGCGGACAAATTGATCCTCTCGGCCCGCGCTCTGCAACTGAATGAACGAGAACGCCAGATTCTCGAAAAACACATCGATCGATATCTGAAGTAGACAAAGGGAGAATGCTGCGGCACACCTCCGATCCGGGGCGATAAAAAGTGAAGTTTTGGAACTAGCCAACAAACGTGTGAAGTTCAACTGATCGAAATATTGAACAAGGCCCGAGCAATTAAGTCACTCTCGCAACAGGTGCGCAAGCTTCGTGCATTCGACTGGTTGATCATCGACGAGTTCGGCTTCGACAAGCTAGAGCGTAGCGAAATATCGGATGCATTGAGCCTTCTTTACAAAGTAATCGATGCACGGGTGGGCCGCTCGACAGCGGTCATAACCAACGTGGACTTCAAGGACTGGACCGACTACTTGGGAGACCCGCCAATCGTGATGGCCATGTTAGACCGACTGGTCTACCGATCTCAAATCGTAAAGTTCGACGGAAAGTCCTACCGAGCGGCAAGCAGGCCACAAGGAGCGAAAGGCAATGACATGGATTGACTATCGCGAGATCCGCGAGCGAGTGCGGATCGTGGACTTGTTAGAAGACCTCGGATGGCAAGCGACCCAGACCCGCGGAGATCAACTTCGCGGGTCTTGTCCGTTACCAGGTTGTAGAAGCCGGACAATTGGCGACAGACCGAGTCCATCACCACGTACATTCTCAGTGCAAAGTGATCTTAACATTTACCACTGCTTTCGTTGTGGATCGAAAGGAAGCGTAATCGACTTCTGGTCAGCGTATCGCGGTCT
>SYJV01000398.1 GCA_005798335.1 Planctomycetaceae bacterium
ATTTGGATACTTTTCTTGAGATCCTTACATCGATTTTCTTTGCTAGCGAGGTAACGTTGGGGAATTTAGGAAAACTGGTCATTGGTAAACTTATGTCAAAAAAGATGTGGGGTATAACAAGGCTGGAAGCTTATCCCACGTCATGTGAACCGTGCCCAGATTTGGCATAGCTCAAATACGGGTATCGAGCGATCGAACAAAGACTGACAATTCCATTTGGCGCTCTACCAGCGATTGCTCATTGCGCGGGATCTGTTGACTTTTGGTACAACAATTCGATGATGCTGCGCATAGAATCCGCACTCACTGTTTGTTCAGAAAATGATTTGGGCAAGTTGTTTCCCCGAAAATATTTGCATGCGCCGATCAGCTTTTTCGCGTCGGCCGGTGAGCTGTCTGGCCAAGCTTTGAGTGTAAAAACAACTTCGATCTGACCTGGGCCCGTGATTAGCAGCCATAAGTCGTGTCTGCGCGAGCGCAACCGTTCCAGCGTGTAAATAGCGAAGCTAGAGTCCACTAAAATCGGTTCTTGTTCGCGATGTACATAACGATTGCTGTGCATCGTTTGCAGCTCTTCTGGTCGAGCTATGATCTCACACGATTGTCGGTCGTGGATCAAAATCGCAGGCAACTGAATGTCGGCGGTCGTAATTTCTCGCTCGGGTTCGAAGCGGATCAGTGACTGAGCCGATCCCAGCAATGCAACGCAGGTCACCATGAACGCTATCAACCAGTTCAGCGGGACCTTGAATGGCCAATCCAGGCAAAGTGCCGTCGCAATCAAAACACTGGGCAAGAGTAAGGAAGTCAACAGAAGTACATTGCGTTCGACGCCTACGATTTGCTTGTCGTGCAAACGCATCAAGGCCAACCACGAAAAAATGGCCGCAATCACGAAGCACCCTGCAATTATGCAGATCGACCGCCCCGATACTTGGCCCAGCGAATGGAATCTGCTGACCGTTAGGATCATCAACAGACTCAGCGAGCCCCACGCGATCAACGTTAACAGCATGTGGAAAAAACGGCTAAACCAGTTGCCTAGTGGATCACCGTCTATCATGTTCGACGCGCAGCGCCACGCCGTGAGCAGGCTGGCAAGTGCCAGGACCGCCAGAATACCGATAACAAACTTCATCACGGCAGCGTTACAACTTCCGAACCGGAAATTCTGCGGACTCGTATCGCGAATTCTCCGTTCATAGTGTGTGCTAGTTGATTTCTACGGCACCATTTCGGTAAGAATTACTTCGCTGCCGCTGGCTTGGATTCTAAAGCGAAATCAAACGAGTTGCTGCCATCGCCGACTTCGACCTTGAGTTCCGATTGCAGACCGATATAGCGTTTGGGGATCGGTTTTCCGCCTTGTCCCAATGGCCATTCAAACATCACCGTTGATTTACCAACCTTCGTCCCTTCAGTGCCATAGACGTATTCCAAAGAATATCGACCATCTTTATCAGTTGTGCCCGTAGCAACTCGTCCATCATCGGGTTTGAAATTGATGATCACTCCCACCAGTGGTTCGCCATCCATGGTAACTCTGCCTGAAACGGTTCCCAGTGGCGGCGTGTCGCTGCCACAGCCCACCACGGCTAACAGAACTAGCAGCCAACTGAAATTGCGACTTTTCACCTGAAATCCAATCATCGTTTTCATTGCGAAACAAAAAAGAAGGTCGAGGTGGCACGCGAGCGGCGCGCCACCTCATGCATCGGAATCGACTTACCATTCGCCAACAGGTAACCCATCGTCGCGGCAAATCAGTTTGGCAAACGTGGTAGTCCAGTACGGAGGCGCGGTGACGGTTCCCTTCACATAGTCAATATTCTGGCTAATGAAATGGACGGAACCATCGCACATGACAAACTGCGCGCCCCCGACATGGTTGCTATGAAATCCACGCGTCTGGTGCACACGATTGTTCGCGCGCCAATTGATCCCGTCATAACCGATTCCAATCGCTGCCAAGCCACCCGATTTCACGTTCCAACTGCCGGATGGATTGCACGTCGCAGCGCTAAACCCAAGCGCATTGGCGGCCCCGACGGTTAAGTCGGCAAACCGCCACGCTCGTTCGCCCACTAACAGAGTATTGCTGGTTCCATCTGGGATGTCACCAAAGCCAACTTTCGAATTCTGAAATCCAACACCTTTGGGAGGACCGTACTGCGCTGAGAACGCGATGGGCGTCGTGCTATCCGACGGATTGCCTACCATGACGTAGTTCGACAGTGCAATGGGAATGCGGTTGGTGCCGTTGGTCGTAATATGTCGATTGTATTCGTTCGTGGTTGCAGAAGGACTGTCCGAAGTACGATCGTCAAAGTTGTTCAGAATTGGGCCACTGTCACTGGGGCAACGATACGTTGCAATGGGAGTTTGCAAAGCCTGTAGGCCAATGGGTGTTGCAGCCTGCTGTTCTAATAACGTCGTTCCCGGCTGGAGCAAGTTATAGAGGTTTCCCTGCTCAATAAACGGCAGTACGAACGCGCCCCAACTCCAAAGACTGCGCTCCGACGAGGTAATATTCTGTGGGATCTTGGCAATATAGCCAGACGCGAAGACTTTGTTGCTGTCCGCGTAGTTGTGGAACGCCAACCCAATCTGTTTGAGATTGTTGCTGCACGACATGCGTCGAGCCGCTTCACGAGCTTGCTGAACTGCAGGCAACAGCAAACCCACCAACACGCCGATGATGGCGATCACCACCAACAACTCTACTAATGTAAAACCTTGCTTACACAAGTCCCTTGAAGATCTCACGGTCGGTCCTTTCAGAAAAAATGTATCACGCCAAATTTGCAACAAATGGAAGACGTTCCGCCAACGGGCGAATATCAAACTCCAAACCAACTCGAGAATCGAGATTTAGCTTGGAAATGACTTAAGAACAGATTCTAGTCTTGCCTGTCACGGCTAGCAATGTCCGCTCACTAGCTGTCCTGTGTTGGGCTGATAAAAAAGTGAACCATTGGCGCTTTTCTAGCACTGTCAATCGCCTTTTTTAGAACTAGTGCAAAGCTAGAACTCACCAACCTATTTGACTCGGCTTCTTATCTGTTCGGTAATGTTCCTAAACAAACTGTTGTACTGTGATGAGCTTGTTGATATTGGAAAATGCAGCAAATGGTAGTGTACTAGATCTTCGTAGTCCGTAACCGAATACCTACTCACACCACGGCCCAGCAGCCCTTCGATTTCTTGAGCTGACAATCGATTTGCGGCCAGTTCAGCTTTTGCAGCGGTGACCAACCTTGCATGGTCTGGTGGTACGCCATCCGATAAAGTCCACGAACATTTCAATGCTGTATGAAAATAAAAACTCTCGCGCTCAGCCGCCGGCAATTCGCGCGAAAACGCTTCCAAATATGCACTGGCCTCGCCTACAAAGTGATCAGGATCAGTCTGCAACCAGTCGGCAATGGAGGCGTGCGTTTGCGGTTCATGCGGATAGAGTTCAACATAGCGCTTGATGTCGGCAATCGAATCATTACAGTGCAAGCCCAACCGTTGCTTGCATAAGATCAGTTGCCGGAACGCTTCCATTGCAGGTCGTTCCGCCGACAAGGACTGTTCCAAGTTCTGCAAAGCGCGTTGTGGGTACATTCTCATCGGTTCGGAAGTCGTTGCGACCATATTTGGCATTGCTCGGCCATTTTCCCAACTGTCCGAACTCAACAAGTACTGTGCTGATGAAACCAAGCGTCCAAATTCGCTCTCTGATGCAGCCCATTGCAATGCCGTTTGGCGGACTGTCGAATCGGCAGGCAGCCCATTGAATGAGACCAGTTCGGATCCCAATCGCTGAATCGCTATCGAAAACAGTTGCTCTCCCGATACTCTCGCAATACTCGCGGGTTGGGCTCTTAGCTCTCGCAAGCATGATTCCAATAGTGCGATGTTGCCAACACGTAACAAGCTGGCGATACGTTGTGCAAGTTGCTCGCCGCTGGCATCATGCCATGCAACTCTTGAGTATACTTCGATCGCATCTTGGAACACGACGGCTAGTCGTTCGCCATTGTCACTGAACGCGGCCCAGACGGGCTGTCGCTCTCCGAGCAGTTGATGCGTGGACCATTGCGCCTCGCCAAGTAACAGATCTTGCACATAGTATTTTCGTGTAGCACCTTGGACGGCTCGGTGGCCGATGACCGCTAACCAATCTGGAACGTCGATGGAACTACAAGCTTGAGCATGCCAAAGTGCCAGATTCAGTTGGATTGGCTCGGAAGTCATTCTTCCAATTAGGAATAGAACATCTGGCGTTAGGCTACCAGCAAGCAGTCTACGTTCGTCGATGGGTATGATTTCATGGGCAGTCTCTAAACTAACCCAGCGATAACGATCGTTGCCAGCAACCGGGATTACCGTGGCAGGGTCGATCGCTGAATTAGTCGAATTGAGACGCAATTGTTGGTTGAGCAGCGTTTGTTGTTTGGAACTCTCACCGCTGGGAGACCAGTTCAGCCATCCTTGGTCGATCGTACCAATCACCAATCCTCCATCAGGACGAATTGAGACCACAGGAGCCGCCAATCCCGGTCCATGGTAATTCGCGGTTTCCTGGAGCGTTTGGTCGAGCACACACAGTTGCGACTGTGAATCGACCACCGCGCAAACACCCGCGGTGCGAGCAATCGCGACGTACGCAATCGTGGTTGCTGGCCGCGGTTGCCAAGTGGCTTCAATCTGGCCACCATCCAGCGACAGGCGAACTAACGACTTGCCGTTGTGTACCAAGATCTGTTCACCCGATGGCGTGAACATGGCTTGAAGACTGTTCTCGATGGGCGCATCTATTTGCTTCGACAATTGGCCAGTATCAACGTCCCAGACACGGAGTTTCTCATCCAACGTAATGAGAATTTTCCCGTCGCCGCGGATCGCGGCACAAGGAACTTTGGCACCGACGCTCACGGGAATCTTTACGAGCGTTTTTAGCCCAGGATCAGGTTCAAAAGTTCGTCGAAACCAGCCATACGTGTTCTCGTCCATCCAGCTCGGACGGTGCCACGCAGAGGCCTGAGCGGCTGCCAGTCCTGACTGGAACTGCTGGCGCACCTTGTTCATATCAATGGCGGCGAAAATCTCGCGTGGAGCTGGCGCCGAAACAGCGAATTGTGATTGCAATAGATTCCAGTCGTAGCCGCCTCGGCCTTCGCTGGAGAACTCAATTTCCACCACTTTGCTCATGTGCTCGCCGCTGATGTCTGCTCGGGGCAACGGCGGTAGATCTTCGCAGCCGCCAAGCAAACAGAGTGCGCAACTAACTAACACGACGAGTAGCACGGACACCATCGCACGTCGATTCCTAGGTTTGTTAACCGCGTTTCCGAAGCCTTGCTGGATTTCGTCGCACGTGAAAGACGGCAGCAACGACGATCTCTTCGCCCAACAGATAATAACAAATTCGAAAAGGAAATCGTTTCAGCAGCCAAAAACGCATGCCACGCTTGTCTTCCGCGCGCAACCGCGGCTGTTCCAGCAGGCAACTTAATGCCAATCTGTATTCGTCCAGAAATTCATCGCCTAATCCGCTTAGTTGGTAATCGTACCAAGTTGCAGCGGACGCAAGATCTGTGGGAATTCTCAGGTCGGAAATATAATCGAAAGCTCACCGCAGTGCACGCAGTCGCACCTCGACCTCTTCTCGGGAGAGTGCAGTTGCGGGATTCAATGCATGGGACGCCATTCGCCTATCAAGTTCCTCCTGCTGCGAACTCGACAACGGCGGCAAGTCCACATCCGAAAACGAATCCCATAGAGCCTCTGCCATAAGGATCGGCGCAGAAATAAGTGTCGCCTTTCGCTCCGCGAAAGTGCGTCCTTTCGCGGAGCGAAAGGCGACAATTCGGACATTTATTTCTGCGCCGATCCTAAGCAGTCGATCGGCAATCGGTAAATTCGTGATTGTTTGTATTGTTTGGTCAATCGTCATATTGATTCTCCAACCAATAGTGTACCAGCCAACGAAGCGAAGGTCACGTGACCAGTGTGGAAATCACGTCCCTAGCGAATAATGCGCGCATCGTCAGCAAGGGAATTCGCGTTCTTTCCTCGCTTACAATTCGGGCACGATTGGAAGGCCTTCATCTGCCGCTCGACTTAGTTTTGGTCTTTAGGCGCAAAGATACTCGGATGCGGCAGTCCTTCTTCCGCAGGTTGTTTTGTTGCAGCTATCTGTCCTCCGGGCATCATGTACGTTGGCATCGGTGCAGTTCGCGGAAGGCTCGGTCTAGCTAACTGAAACTCGCCTCCGGGTGCGAGCGGCAAAAATTGCAGGCGGTTTCTCGATACTGAGTCGAGGTCATTCGACTGTGTAAGAGGCCGGTCAACAGCAATCGGGAATCCTCGATTATCTGCTAACAGCACATTCAACGTGGCTGAGTCCAATTGGCAGCTTCGAAGGTCTATGAATGTAATCGAGCCAAGCCCCTGCGCGAGCGGCGCCATCGTTGCAGCGTCGATTTGCGTGCCCGATAAATTGAGCGTCTCCAGATCTCGTAAGCCTGTGATAATCGTAGTCAAGTCGCTGGAAAGCGTGACCCGTGCCAACGTAAGATGTCTGAGTTTCTTCAATGAGCCAATTCGGTTTAGTGCCGTCGGTGATAGTTTTTTGCCACTCAACGTAAGGCTGTTCAAGTTGACCATTTTCTCGATCAACTCCATCGACCGGTCCGAGATCAGCGAGTTCTCAAGATTGAGCGACCGCAAACGCTGGGGCTGAGCGATCTGTGCAAGCGCCTGATCGGTGACTTGCGATCCGGGCACCACAATATGTTCAAGCTGAGGAAGTGCCAACAATTTGGCGAATAGCTCATCGCTGATTTGGCTGTACGCAGCCGTCAGCTTTCTTAGCTCCCTACAATCGAGTAAAGCGTGAGCCACTGAATCGTCGAGCGCCGGTCCACCTCCGGCGAAGTACTTCAGATCGCGCAATCCGGACATCATGACGCCCTTCGGCAACGGGCTAGTAAATTCGATGCCTGTCAACGACGGCGCGTTTTGGATAAATACAGAATCGGCTCGGTAAGAGAATTTTAGCGGCAATCGCAACTTTGGAACCGAGTCCAAACGCACCGCATCCAGCATACGCGCTCCCTGCAATTGATCGAGCAGGAACTCTAAATTCGGCATGTTTTCCAATTCCAATCGCCTGGTCGCCGAATTCGCACATTCAAGCAATACTAGATTCTTGAGGTGTGTGGCCAGGCTGTTGATATCGCTGCCATTGGTATTGAGTCCACTTCCAAACATACGCAATTCCCTCAGTTGCTTGAACCCATATAACTGCCGGAGATGATTTGCCGTTATCGCTGTGTTCCTAAGATCCAAACTGCGCAGCCCAGCATTTTTCTGAAGCGATGATAAGTCTGCGTTGTCGAGCATCAGGCCAGAAAAATCGATCGCGGCGGGCCCATTACTTGCGCCCAAGTCTTCAATCAACCTTCCTATACGCGGCACGGAAACTGGTGGAGTTGATCTGGCGCCACTGATAGCAGCCATGCGCATCGCGTCCATGCTGGCCCCACCATAAATCAAGGTCGTGTCCGAATTGCTTGAAAAACCCAGTGCCATGCGTGGCGCGCCTTGAATCGAAATCGACTCAATCGACTTGGAGTCGACCTTCAGCATTTCTAAGCTGGGAACGCCATGAGCAACTAAATTCCTAATCCAAGGAGTTCCACTGGGCTGCTGGCTCGGTAGAGAGCGTTGCCTCGCATTGGTAATGTTGATGGCGATCGACCGTAACTTGGGAAGATCTACCAGATTCAAATCGAATTTTTGCATCGCATCTAGTTCAATCACCGTCAAGTTCGGAAGATTGCGCAGGTCGATCGCCACGGGAGTCGAATTTTGCAGCTCGTCCATTTCATAACAACTGAGATACGTCAGCTTGTCCCAGCCATTAATCGCTAATCGATCAGCTCCTCCCGGACCGGGATGCGGCAAATCCAGGCGCTGTAGATGCTTGGCCCACGGCGGGTTGCCGATGTTGCTCAATTGAACATCGGTGTGCATCAGATTGAGTGCATGCAACATTGGCATCTCACCGAGCGCTTCGAGAGCTTGGCAATTCACATTCGTGCGCGCTAAATTCAGTGCCTCTAATTGCTTGAGTGTGCTCAAGGCTCGAATACCCTTGGCATCGAGCTTTCTGCCCGATACTCGCAATTCGCGAAATACCGGATTAGCGGCCAGTTTTTCTAGCAGCGTCAGATCGTAATCGCCTCCACCGATCAATAACCGCGAAAGGTAGGGCAGCTTGATAACTCGCTGCAGTAGTTCGTCCGATGGAGAATTAAGTGTCACGTCGGTGATTCGCATCAGGGCTGGCAGCATTTTCGGAGTCACCAGCGCCGCAAAGGACTTTGGCAGTTCGACCGACTGGCGAACACTCCCGCCGCTACGAGTGATCTCGGTTGCTAGTACACTCTCCCGGAGCGCACGGGATTCGATCAAACGCCAATAGCCAAACACCAACGCAACTAGAGACGTAACCACAAACAAGTCCATTAAAGTAACTTGCCGAATCGGCCGAGTGCCATCACTGCGCAGTTTGGGACGCATCCACAATTCGTACTTCCAGCACATCAGTCCGATCCCGATCCAACACAGCACGTTCATTGCCAGACGTATCCAACTGGTCGATATCACCGGAGAGGATCCGCCGCACTCGATGCGCGAGTAATACTTCAGCGGCCAGCCACCCACGTACCACGACGAAGCTGGCCTCATTTTGTCCCAGTAGTTGTCGACCGGACTGACAAACAGTGTTTCCAGGCGATGAACAAACACCTGTTCATAAACGACGTTGAGCGCCCAACCCATCGCTAGAAAAAAGACGACCAGCACCAGAATTCGCAATTTAGTCTGCAATGGTCCCATCTCAGCAACTCCAACTCAAGGTCTTCGCCGCAGACGCCACACATCCGACTCCATATTGTTTCCAGCAACCATCCACAAATGGCCCGCAAACACAAAAACGCTGGCCGCATGCCGAGGCTTCCATGGAGTGTTCGGCAGCTCAGTCCACACCTCACCGTCACGGGAATACCAAACATCGTTGCGATTACCACCGCTGGCATGGTAACCTTCCATTACCCACAGCCGATCATCCCACACCGCGACATCATGATACTGCCTGGGATGCCACGGGGCTTTTGCCAAGTGCTGTTTCCAATGAACTCCATCCGCGGAACTCCAGACGTCGTTGTGAAATTGACGAGTTGGCGTCTGCGGCGTGTCGTACGTGCCACCTCCCAAAATCCAGATGCGTCCGTCCTTGACCGCTGTGCCACCAATCATGCCCCGCGCGGACCAACAAGGTTCCTGAGGCTGAATTTTTGTCCACGTGGCTCCGTCGGTGGTCCACCAAACATCTCGATAGAACACTTCCTCCGATGGCGCGAACCCAGGCATGGTTTGGCCGCCGATCACCCAGATCTTTTCATCATGGACAACGGTATAGTGAAGCACCCGTGGGCCCCACGGTAAATCGCGGTCACGATTGACGTGATGCCAGGTCACGCCATCGGTGGAACTCCAAACGTCATTCTGATAGTGATGCTGATTACAGTCACCGCCAACGATCCACATACGATCTCGGTAGACAACGTAACCGGCAGTATGGCGTCCCTCCCAATCGAGTTTCACGTCGAACGATCGATCGCGAAACGTGTTGGGCTTGACGAGCTGCCAGCGTGCTCCATCGGAGGACGACCAAACTTCGTTATTGCATGTTCTCGGGAAAAACTCCCGATGCTTAGCGCCTGGATTCCATCCACCTAATAACCACATCTTGCCAGCAAAGCTGACCGCTCCCGCACCGTCACGCGGCGCAAACTCAGCGCTGTCGGTGATTTTTTGCCATTCGTATCGCGGCTCGTCTTGCGCGACAAGCTGCGGACATGGAATCCAGCTCCAGACGATCATTGCGAAAGTCGAGATGCAACCAATAGAAACGATACCGAGGGAGCCGATTGTTCTCGTCGACATCATTTGATAAGTTCCTTTTCGAAATCCGAGTTGCTTACCCAACCAGCTTTGACTTTTTCACCGCTCATGTATCTTTCGTAGAATCCTCGCAATTCTACGGTCGCGATTGGGTAATGGTCGAAAATTGCTCCCTGTCCCGACATACGCGGATCGCCTTGCGATGTCAGTCTGGCGTTCATCTCCGTTGCCATCTGCTGGCGCCGCAATTGTTGCGCGGGCGAGTTCGCTAGATTGGTGACACAATCCGCATCGAACTTCAAATCATACAACTCTTCGGACGATCGCTTGCCAAAATTCAACGCCCAAAACGTATTCGAGCCCTGCAGGCGACGCATTTCGAGAATGAAGCTCTTCGTTGGCCCGCCATCGGTATTCAAGTAGCCAGTTTCCGGATTACCGATGGGCCAGCGGTCGGGTTCAAAGTTCCTCAAATAGAGAAAACCATTCTTGATCAGACCGCGAATGGGATACCCAACGTCATTCGGTCGTCCCACATCGTGTCGCTCTTTGCCGATCAACACGTAATCGCGTTCTGCGATCACTTGACCCGACGAGGAACTACTGAATATCTCGCGCAAACTACGTCCGCTGATCGCCGCCATGCCGCTTGCCATGTGATCGACTCTTGTCACGTCTAGAAATGTTGGAGCCAAGTCGCTGAAGTTGACATAGTCGTCAATAACACGCCCGCCGGCGGAGATTCCCTTTGGCCAGCGCGCGGCCAGCGGAATGCGATTGGAATCCAAGTACGCTTGGCCTTTTACTCTCGGGAAAGGCATGCCATGGTCTGAAGTGACGATCACCAGCGTGTTGTCTAGTTGTCCCAATCGTTGGAGTTCATCCAGCATGCGTCCCAAGTGTCGGTCGACGTGCTCGACTTCAAATGCGTAGTCCAGGATGTCTTGGCGTATGGTATCGTTATCAGGCCAATAACTTGGTACGCGGTCGATTTCGCTGTGAAGCTTCTGTCCTTTGACACTGCCAGCGCCAAATTCATACGGTCGGTGTGGTTCAGTCGCGCCAAACCAGAAACACCACGGTTGACTGGAGGGTACCGCCAGCAAAAAGTCGCTGAAATTTGCTGCATAGTCGTTGTTGCCCATCGCTTTGGCGGGCGGGGGCGCTGTGCGTTTGTTGAACGGCTGGCCGGTGATCTTTCGAGGTATTCCCTGAGCATCATTTGCGACGCCGGGTCCCCAACCTTTGCCGGTAACTCCGACGAAATATCCGTTTTCCGACAAGGCTTCGGGAAAGCTCTTGAACTTGGCGGGAAAATATGACATGTGATTGCCCGCCTCCTCCAGTTGCCATGAATATCGTCCCGTCAAAATGATTGCGCGAGACGGCGCGCATTTGGCGTTGGGAGTGAACGCATTGTTGAACCGGAGACCTTCGCGCGCGACTCGATCAAAGTTGGGAGTCTTGATCCAGCGAGTACCGTATACTCCTGCATGGCGCCCCCAATCGTCGGCGATGGCAAACAGAATATTCGGTCTCGATTCATTCGCTGCCCAACCGTTCGTCGCCAGGCTAAAGAAAACTCCGAACCATACCAATTGCACTAACCGTGCCGTTGAACTCGAAGACCATACCATAGGAAATCCTCACAAAGTTCGATTTGAAAGTCTTGAAGGCTTGTTGATTTTAGGTGTAGCGGAAGCCGTCAAGGCTTTCGTGCAGCGCGGACTAACATCGCGGTGTTGACCGTGCTTCATAGAAACTCTTGACGAGTTCCGCTACGCGGATACGGCGCGAGTAAACTCGTTCAATGAAATGATGGAATTCGACTCGACGGAATTTTGCGCGGCTAAGCACATTGCGGCTGACCAGTAACCGTCGTTGGCCGTGCAAGGCGGCGCACTTTGGTTCTGCACACAGCGTGCTACAGTTTCAATTTGTTCGGCCAATTCGACCAGCTCGCCAGCGGGCAATAGATTTTCTGCCGTATGAATAGCGTTTGCCAGCCCATATCGCAGCGAAAAAGCAGGTTTGTCACTGCGCGCATCCGGGGCGCTCCATTGAGCCCAAATCGTTCCCAATGTGCCGGTCACTTTGGCGGCAACATGATGCTCAAACGCTGCCAAAGTTTGCGACACGACGGCGTAGCCACCATCAGCGAAATTAACGACAGCCGAAAAATTGTCGCGCAGTTCGGGGCAGTCTGGGTGGCGCGAATTGGCCCGCGCATAAACGGAGATAGGGTTTCCACAAGGACTAAGGTACCACCGCGCCAAATCAAAGAAGTGGATGGGTTCTTCGAGAATCCAGTTGCCCACGCGAGTGATGTCCCATCGCCAGCCATCCGATCCAAGGCGATACGGAAAACGGGATAGTTCTACCAGCGCATGTTGCGGATGACCGATTACGCCTTGATCGATCAACCCCTTTACTCCTTTCCATAAAGTACTCAGGCGTAATTCGTGGTTAATGGCTAACAGTTTTCCCGACGCGTTTACCGCCGACATGATTGCGTTGCATTGCTCGATTGAAGTCGCCATCGGTTTCTCAAGCAATACATTACAACCGGCATTGAGCGCCATGAGAGCCACTTCTGAGTGCAAATGATTGGGCACTACGATGTCGACAACTTCAATGTCGCCGCGTTGCACCAGTTCACGATAATTGCTGTACACCTCGGCGCTGGGGCATTGGCTGCGAGCCGCTTGTTGGCTAGCCTGGCTTTTGGCTGCAATAGCGATCAATTCTGCATTCTGGCTGTTCATTATGGCGCGTGCGTGATGCGCTCCGAACAGACCGTAGCCAACCAGGCCGAAACGGACTTTCTTCATTTCCAACAGTTCCTTGCATATGTTGACGGCCCATTGTGTAAAGGCTCGTTTGAGATTTGAGATTCAGGGAAGATAGTACGGTACGGGTCCATCGATCAGATTTCCAGGCGATAATTGAATGCAAGCTCAGCAGCTCGAACAAACTTGCGCCACTGAGAGTATCGCATTTCTAATGATACCCATTTCTAACCAGAGAAGAGGCAGTTTTCTGTTTGCTCGTCGCCCAAAAACGCTTTCAACTTGTCGCAGTCTTGTAAAAATGTCACGGCCCTTCTAGGTATCGCGCATTGATAACGCTGGATAGCTCGTCGCGCGGAGCTGCAGTTAGATTGGGAGAGAGGAGACGCAACTTGGACGATTTTTCATTGATGCATGCTCGCCCAATGACACGTAGAAGAAGATATCGCGGACCTGGCAGCGCTTATCGCTCGCGATATTTTCAACGAAACCGTGCTGCAAATACCGTTAGGAGAATTGACGGAACATGACGATTTACGTTCATTTCAGCTCCAACAGCAACGTGAAGCTGAACGACGCGGTAAGAAACTGTGGTCGAGTCCCGCTGGAAAAAAGCCGCAGCGATGGGATATCCGAGCACGACACGTTATCGAAGAGCCTGGATATCAGAATAATGTGGTCAAGCTGAGAGTCTCCATTCACACACTTCCTCGAACTAGACCAGGGACTGCTAAGAGTGACCATTTACTTTTGGCGCAAATGTAACATGCGCAAAAGCCAGTGCCGAGCGCCAAAGTGCAAGGCGGTCACTCTTTGCAATCCCCGGAATAACATCTACTTAGCGACCAGCAGGATAGCTCGGAACCAGGCGTGCGAGGCTCCTGTCGATCCAAAGCCAGG
>SYJV01000399.1 GCA_005798335.1 Planctomycetaceae bacterium
CCCCCCCCCCCACGACTATCCCAACGATCAACGGGGCGATTGAGGAAAAACCCATAAATTATTGACAGCGCGCATCACTTTTGCTTTAATGTTGCAACTCTCGCGACTGCTTATGCGTCTGCGACATTGCGGAATTCAATCGCTAACTACTTCAATTCTTGCAAAAGGATGGTGAGCTATGAGTCGGGTCGAACGGTCATTTGGCTTTACTTTGGTTGAGTTACTGGTGGTCATTGCGATCATCGGAGTGCTGGTTGGATTATTGTTACCGGCCGTCCAGTCGGCTCGGGAGGCAGCACGCAGGATGCAGTGCACGAACAACATGAAACAGCAAGCGCTGGCTATGCATAATTACCACGATTCCTTTAAGGTACTTCCACCGGGCAGCATGTTCGTAAACAGAGTATCGGGTGGTCAAACCATGTGGACCGCAATTTTCCCATACATCGAGCAAGGGAATTTGACCAACCGCATGCTGCATGACAAGTACCTGTACAACATCGCTCGCACAGACCCGCAAGCAATTGTCGCAAACACCGTCATCAATACCTACATTTGCCCTTCATCTCCGTGTTCGCCCACGTACAACTATGCCAATGCGTCGGGAACCGGACAAGGTTTCAACGACCACGGGATGATGGACTATTTGGGCATCGCCGGTTCCGGACGTGGTCCCAATACGATTGTCAGCGCGACTCGCGGAAACTGCTCCGGTGATGGATCCTATTGTTACGTTAGAGTATTTGGTCGCTCATGTGTCATCGACCTTGGCAAGATTACTGACGGAACATCCAACACGATGGGAATTGGAGAATATGCGTGCACGACCAAAGGGCAGAGAATCCGCGCGTCTGGTGGACGCGGTGATGGCGAAACGCCCCATATTCTTGGCGAAGACGGGAATCCCTGGCAGTACACAGTGCGCACAGTTACAACAGCACCCAACAGTCGGTTCTTTTACAACGCCAACATGTCCGACGGCAACCCGGCGAATGTTGTGGGACGTCTGAATGATAGCTCACTACGCAGTCAACATACCGGTGGCATCAATGCGTCGATGAATGACGCATCGGTTCGGTTTATCAGCGAGACGATCGATCTAAATACTTTTAGAAATCTGGCTGACCGGGCCGATGGCCAAGTACTCGGTGATTTTTAAATTGAGCTTTTTTGAAGGAGATTTAGGTGTCCATTGTCCGACTGTTCGTATGTGCCGCGCTATGCGTGGCGATGGCCGTGGGTTGTGGTCCGCAAGGGCGAGGTCTGCCAATGGCCAAGGTGAAAGGTACCGTGAAGTATGCCGGCGGCAATGTTCCAGATGGACAGATTAATTTCCAGCACTCGACTGGAGAAATGACAGGGACCAAATTTGGCGCCGATGGGAAGTACGAATTAGATGTGGCTGTCGGCAAGAACAAAGTCATGGTCACGTCACTGGTAAGTAACCAGGGTGAATCATCGAAAGGTTCTGGAAAACAGATGGAGGTATTCACGAACCGTGTCCCTGACAAGTATTCCAATTTTGATTCCTCGGGCTTGGAAGTCGACGTTGCGAAGGATGGTTCAACATACGATGTTACGCTGACGAAGTAAAAACAACGCGAGGGTTGCGTCAATTCGCAAGTCAAGTTTCTCATTTCTGATACTGGGATGCTTCGTTGGATTGGCTGCGTTCACAGTCCTGGCTACCGTGTGGCTGCGTCGGACTCAGCCGACAGGTGTTGAGACCGATGTTGCGAGTTCAGAAATAGCCGCCAGTTCGGCGATTCTTCCATCGGAAGCTTCGATCCCGGTTGGAATGGGGCAATCGTGGGAGGACATTGACAATCCTGCGGCTGACGGTTGGGAGAGCGAAGCATTCCACGAGTTGGCGAAAGAGCAGTTGAAGCGAATCGCGCACTTCATCGAAAAGCGCGATCCGGGCGAAATCGCCGGGCTTGCCGCGGAATCGTTCCGGTCCACTCGGCTTGTACCCAGCCAGCTTGAGCTGGTTTTTCAGGATTCTCTACTGCGCGTAGAACGGAGCCCGTCATCAATCGAAAGCGCGGAGCCAACGGCTGACCCAAGTGCGAGTGATGTTCGTCTGCGCAATGAGTTGCAGGAATTCGCAGAGGTAGTGCCGCACTCAGACAGCACACGCTGTGAATTCAAAATTGTCAACGTGCACAAGTCTGGCGATGTCGTGACGACCAGACAATATGTTTCCTGTTCGTCAAGCGGTCCAGACCAGGCGGTGGAAGTACACGCTCAGTGGCAATCGCAGTGGCTGTTCCCGGCGGCATCGCAAGAGGCGGTTTCTCGGCCTGGCGGGGCGTTGGCAGAGCCAGCGCGGCTGCCGCGGCTGATCCAACTCGAGTCGGTTGAATTCGAACGCTCGACTAAGGTTCAAGTCGCGAAGCCGCTATATGCTGACGCCACGGCATCGGCGATTGGCGGTAATCGCTGCTATGCGGACCAGTTTCTCCTGGGACTTAATCACTGGCTCGAGCGCATACAGGACAATCGCTATTTTCCGCTCCTGGGCGCAGCGGGAATCGCCCTGGGCGACGTGAATGGTGACGGCTGGGACGACTTGTATGTCTGCCAGGAGGGCGAACTTCCGAATCGGTTGTTTGTGGGCAACCCGGACGGAACCGCGCTTGAGGTCTCGCAATCCGCCGGTGTTGATTGGCTGGCCGCGACACGCAGCGCACTGTTGGTAGATCTCGACAACGACGGCGACCAGGACTTGGTGGCAGGACTTATCGGCGCCCTCGTGCTGGCGGCCAATAACGGCAAGGGGGCCTTTGACGTTCGGCAGGTACTTGCGGTCGCAGATGATGTGATGTCGTTGAGCGCGGCGGACTACGATCGGGATGGGGATCTGGACATTTACGTCTGTGTTAACTATGCGAACGACTGGTTGGGCTCGGCTAGCGCCCAATCGATGGCTGCGACTTCACCCAGTTTTGTCTATCACGATGCCAACAACGGTGGTCCGAATTCCCTCTTCCGCAATGATGGAGATTGGCAATTCGCAAACGTGACGGCGGAGGTCGGACTGGACGCCAACAATCGTCGTTACAGTTTGGCGGCAGCCTGGGAGGATTTTGACAACGATGGCGATTCAGACTTGTACGTCGCCAACGACTATGGTCGGAACAACCTCTTTCGAAATGACCGGACGCCGGACGGCGCCGTGCGATTTACCGACGTAGCCGCGGAATTAAACGCCGAGGACAGTGCCTCGGGAATGTCTGTATCCTGGGCGGACGTCAATCACGACGGCTGGCAGGACGTGTATGTATCGAACATGTTTTCCTCGGCGGGCCAGCGGGTTACGGAACAGCAGGAATTCAAGCCAGGAACCGCGGCCGATGTTCGCGCTCGACTGCAACGATTCGCGCGGGGAAATACGCTGCTCCTCAATCAAGCGGATCAGCCGTTTCAGGACGTCAGTGATTCGGCCGGCGTTACGTTGGGTCGATGGGCTTGGAGCTCCAATTTCGTCGACATCAACAACGATGGCTGGGACGACTTGATTGTGGCGAACGGCTACATCACGACCGCGGACCCGGGCGACTTGTGAAGTTTCTTTTGGCGGCAGGTCGTGTCGCATTCGCTGGATGGTTCTTCGGCGTTCCCGCCCGGGGGTAATGTCCGTGATTCCGCGGCTGTCGCTCGCGGTCGCGACCTGACCAAGATGATGTTTCAGGGGCGGTCATTCAGCGGTCGCGAACGAAACTGCTGTTTTCTCAATACGCGCAGCGAGAGATTTGCCACGATCTCCGCGCTGTCCGGCCTGGATTTCCCCGACGATGGCCGAGCCATCGGGGTCGTCGATTGGGACCATGATGGAGACCTCGATGTTTGGATTGCGAATCGTTCCGCACCTCGTTTGAGATTGATGATCAATCAGTCGAATTCAGGAAATCATTGGCTGGCATTGCGATTGCGAGGGAACGGACGGAACACCAACCGCGATGCGATCGGGGCACGTGTCGAAGTGGTGGCGGGTAAGGAAAAACTCATCCGCACATTGCGCGCCGGTGAAGGGTTTCTATCACAATCCAGCAAGACGTTACATTTCGGTTTGGGTAGTTCCAGCCGGGTCGACAGCGTCGCGGTTTTGTGGCCAGGTGGTGAGCGGGAGCAATTCTCGGCGCTGGAGGTCGACCGTTGCTATCTGCTCGAACAAGGGTCGCATCAAGCGAGCCCCGTTGAGAATATCTTGCCATCGAGCAAGCTGGAGGTGTCCGAACAGGTTGCGCAGCCGTCCTCACGCGCCGCCCGGATTGCACTGCGTGACCCTATCCCGATGATTTCGGCTAGTTTCCGGACCTTTGACGGCCAGGAGCGTCATCTGGGGCAAGGTTCCGATGTGGGTCGTGTCATCAACTTGTGGGCCAGTTGGTGTGCTCCCTGCCAGGCCGAGCTGAAGGAGTTTAACGATCGCGCGGACGAACTACGAAAAGCGGGAATCGAGGTTATCGCGCTCAGTGTCGATGGACTAGGCAGCGACCCGGTTGACGACACGTCGGCCCAGGCAGCACGGATCGCCAAATCGCTCCGCTTCACGACTGGACGCGCGACCTCGGGTCTACTGCAGTCGCTTCAGTCTTTGCACGATCGCATTGTCCCCTCACATCGGCCGCTTCCCGTTCCTTCGAGTTTCGTGATTGACCGAACAGGGAAACTGAAAGCGATCGTCAAAGGGAGATTGACGGTCGACGAGTTGTTGCAAGAGATAGGCATTGCCGGCTCGTCGCGGGCCGAGCGCGAATTGCACGCGGCAGCATTCCCGGGGCGTGTCCTGGAACATGGCGTCATCGACAGAGTTGCCAATCAGGCTCAAACCATGATTCGATACCGGCTGGCGGCGGATCTGCAGCAGGCAGGAAGCTACGACGATGCGCAGGCCTGCTATTTGGACGTCTTGCGCCGGCAGCCGGATCTGGCCGAGGCTCACAACAATCTGGGCGTCATCCAGTCGGCGAAGAGGCAGTTGGACCAGGCCGCCGCGTCCTTTGAACAAGCGATCAGTAACCAGGCGAATTATTCGGAAGCCATGTTCAACTTGGGCGTCGTCCTCGAACAGCAAGGGAAGTTGGATCGAGCCGCCGAAATGTACGGGAAAGTGAAGGCCATGCGCCCCGACTATCCCGAAGCTTACTTCAACTTAGGCAATGTCTATATGCACCAGCGGAACTGGTCGTCAGCAGCCACGGAATATGAAGCAGTGCTCAAGCTCAATCCTAATCACGCGCCGGCTCAACAAAACCTGACGGTTGCTCGGTCGTTGCTCAAACGCACCAATTGAGGATAGTCGCGGTTCACTTTCCACTAGGAAACTGCTGCAAGAGGAATCGGCCTTCAAGAGCGTAAACGTCGTCGATGGCTCGATGCCCGGCTGACGGACCTACTGTCAAGTACACTGGAATCCTTGGCTGTTCGGGCAGTTTTTCGCGGGTAGCGGCGATCAATTTCTGCGTTAGGAGAATCGTGTCGTTCGTTGCGACGCGCTGATCATCGTTGCCGATCGTCAGCCAGACGGTTCGACCCGCCAGACGGCTTACATAGCTGTCGATATTGACGGTCCGCGCTTGATCCTCGGTCACGTCCTTGCATTCCGTAAGTGCGCGGGGATTAGCGACTGGCGAAACGGCAGTGACGACTCGGATGCGCGGATCGGCCGCTGCGAAATGGAAAGCGCAGAATGCGCCGCGGGACGTGCCGGAAACTGCGATTTTCTCAGGATGGACAAAGCCTTCGGCGAGCAGATGGTCGAGTACCTCGGAGCACTGACGGACGTAGGGCTTCATGAAGTCATGGCCGGCTTTCAGTTGGTAGGCCCAGCCATGGAGTCCACCTGGTTCACCCGCTTTTTGCTGAAAACCCTCGCAGGCCGGGTCCAGCACGACATATAGCCAGCCGTGCTTTGCCAGTTCATTGCCGGTCATCGTATAAAACCGCTTGGGATCGTTGCCCATGGCCTGGATACCATTGGCGATGATGAACAGCGTCGGGGCGGGCGTCGGCGGTTTGTCCTGAAACAGTCCAAAATACACGCCCGTGCGCGTTTGCATCAGTTGCAGTTTCGGTGGCTCATCGGCACACGCGGCACAAGAGTGCCAGAGCATGAGGGTGTGCCAGAGCATGAGGGTAATAGTCAAGAACTTGATTCGCATTGCCAACTCCTGTGCGCACCGGCAGCCACAAATGGAAGCGTACCCTGCGACTCCTAAGACTGCAACGGTACCCCTATCTTTGGAAATTGCTGGATCGCATGTTGCAAGCTCACAACATTTCGACATTACAATTGGCTAGAATATCTGACAAAGTATTCGCTAGTTTCCGGTCCCGAGAATTTTAGCATGCCTGTATCTGCCTTGGATGCATACCGAGCAAGTAGTTGCCGTGGAGTTGCGTGGCTCGTTAGCTTGCTTGCAGGTGCGGCCAGTTATGCAACAGAACCCGGTGATCGAGGCTCGATAGTGCCCGACGTGCGGCAACTGGTTGTCACTCCAGACCGACTGGAATTGGCCGGCAAGAATCGTCAATCACAATTGGTCATTACGGGCGTAGACGGAGCGGGATTGAACCACGACTTGACCCGCCAAGCCAAGATAGTACTTGGCGACCAGTCGCTGGCAACGCTGGACGGTGCATTTGTTCGAGGAGTCGCTGAAGGCCAATCAGAAATACGGGTTTCCTTCGGAGCGATTGAGAAGGTCGTGCCGCTGGTAGTACGCGACTTTGCCCGATACCCTGATGTAAGCTTCCATTCGGATATTCTTCCGATATTCTCCAAACTGGGTTGCAACAGCGGTGGCTGTCACGGCAAACAGGCGGGGCAAAACGGTTTCAAACTCAGCGTGTTCGGATTTGATCCGCGGGCGGATTATGACGCAATCGTCAATGGCTCGCGGGGGCGGCGTGTCTTTCCCGGATCGACGACGCACAGCCTGATCTATTCCAAGGCAGTTGGCGCATCCACTCATGGCGGCGGGCAACGCATGAGCGAAGATTCGCATGACGCAGAGCTGTTGCGCGAATGGCTCGAGCAGGGCACGCCGTGGGGACGCGACGACCATGTGAAATTAGCGAAAATCGAGGTGTGGCCGAACTTGCGCGTGATGACTCCGCGCAGCCAACAGCAGCTTCGCGTGGTTGCGACCTACAGCGACGGGTCGTTCCGCGACGTGACTCGCTCCGCAGTCTACACTACGAATCAGGAGATGATCGCTGACTGCGACCCAACAGGCGCAATCGA
This sequence comes from Planctomycetaceae bacterium, assembly GCA_005798335.1. GTDB lineage: Bacteria > Planctomycetota > Planctomycetia > Pirellulales > Pirellulaceae > Aureliella. Next base: position 7,253 of record SYJV01000399.1, read on the forward strand.
AACCGGCAGAGTTGCGGGCGAAGCGGCAATCACTATCAATTACATGGGCTGTGTGGATGTGGCGCGGGTCGTTATTCCGCTCCCCAACACGCAGTTGCCTCAACGGCCTGAGTGGCTCAGCGACGGTCACCCGATCGATCAACTTGCATGGGCCAAATGGCAACAGCTTCGCATCGCGCCCTCAGAACTTTGTGACGATGCGACTTTCCAGCGGCGAGTTGCGGTTAAGACGACAGGAACTCTGCCAACATCTGAAGAAACTCGCGCGTTCCTTCGGGATGATTCGCCCCAGAAACGCATCCATGCGATCGATGCGGCTCTTTCTTCCGAGGACTACGTCAATTACTGGAGCCAGCGTTGGTCGGACATCCTCATGGTCAATTCCAAAACCATCGGAGGGCAAGGGGCCAATGCGTTCTACGGCTGGATTCGCGAGCAAATCGAAACCAATCGCCCTTACGATCAATGGGTTCGCGAAATCATTGTCGCCAGCGGCAACTCGGGCCGTGTCGGCCCGGTTAATTTCTATCGAAGTCAGCGCACAGCCGAAGACGCGGTGAAGACGATTTCGCAGGCATTCCTGGGAATTCGCATGGATTGTGCTCAATGCCACCACCATCCGTTTGAAAAGTGGGGGCAGGACGATTTCTATGGTTTGGCGGGATACTTTAATGGCATGACGCGCCAGGCGCTCGATGAAAACCGGGAGTTGATTTACCACCCAGGACATAAATCAACAGCGATTCCCGTCATCAACCGTCCAGTGGCAACTCGCACACTCGGCGGGCAATCGACAGCCGCTGATGACCAGACGGACCCGCGACGCGAGCTCGCCGATTGGCTGGCCTCCAGCAAAAACCCGTTTTTCGCCAAGCTGGTTGCTAATCGCCTGTGGAAACATCTGATGGGTCGTGGCCTTGTCGAGCCCGAAGACGATTTCAGAGACACCAATCCACCGACGAACCCAGAGTTGCTGGAGCATCTTGCCAAGACGCTCGTCGCAAACAATTTCGACCTCCGCGCCTTGATGCGTCACATCATGACCAGCAAGACATTTCAGTTGTCCAACGCTCCCAATGAAACCAATCTCGACGATGAACAAACTTACAGTCACTATCTCGTGCGGCGAGTTCCCGCTGAAGTAATGTTGGACGCGATTTGCCAAGTGACTGAAGTGCCCGAAGCGTTTCCCGGTCATCCGATTGGAGCGCGTGCGATCGAACTTTGGGACAACCAATTGCCTTCCTATTTTTTGGACGCCTTCGGTCGCAGCCTTCGTGAATCTCCATGTGAGTGCGGTAGCAGCGGCGAGCCGACAATGGCCCAGGCGCTTCATTTGCTAAATGCACCGGAAATCGAGGCGAAAATCCAATCGCCCCAAGGGCGAGCGACTCGGCTAGCAAATACCGGGCTCGACGCGGATGCACTTATCAACGAGATCGCACTCAGCACAGTCAATCGACCGGCAAACCCGCGCGAACTGGCAACTGGGCGGGCAATCTTCCAGGAAAGTGGGCGTCTTCAAGCGATCCAAGATTTTCTTTGGGTGATGATGAATTCATACGACTTCCTTTTTGTGAAATAGAAACGAGACAGCCATGTCAAGCTCGATTCGAAACGCAACGCGTCGCGACCTGCTCCGCGTCGGTTCACTGGCTGGAGGAGCGATCGCCGGCCTTGGATTGGCCGACGTACTACGCATGCAGCAATTGTGTGCCTCCGATCAAGCCGCCTCGCGCAGCGATGTGAATTGCATCTTCATTTTCATCCTCGGCGGCATGCCCCAGCAAGACATGTGGGACCTTAAACCCAAGGCACCGGCCGAAATTCGAGGCGACTTTCAAAATATCAACACGAATGTACCGGGCATTCAAATCTCGGATGTTCTCCCAGGTTGCGCCAACGTAATGGATAAGATGGCAATCCTTCGCAGCATGACTCATGGTGACTCGGATCACGGGCGAGGGTACCACATCATGATGTCTGGCAAGAAGCCAGGAGTAGGTGACTTCAACGGCAACCAGAATAACAACCATCATCCGAGCATTGGCTCGATGGTTTCGTATCTGGGGGCTCCAGGCGTACTGCCGCCCTATATCTCTGTACCTAACTTTCTTAACAGCGGCGGTCCCGCGTTTCTCGGCCCGTCACACGGTCCGTTTGTGATCGATGCCGACCCCGCCGCGCCGGATTTCTCAGTTCGGGACATCACACTTCCCACGGACGTCGTGGCACAACGAGGCGACTTGCGACAGAGAGCTTTGCGGCAGATCAATGCTATGGAAGATCGAGCGCAACTGGCGGGCAAACAAGTCCGATCGCTCGACAACTTCTATGAAAAGGCCTTTAATTTGATGTCGTCTCCCGCAGCCAAGAAAGCATTCGACATTCATCGCGAACCGGCTGAAGTTCGAGAGGCGTACGGCATGACCAGCCTCGGTCAGTGTAGTTTGCTGGCCCGCCGCCTGGTTGAAGCCGGTTGCCGCTTCGTCGCGATCGAGAATGGCCATTGGGATACGCATCGCAAGAATACGTACAGTCTTCGCGAGCTGCTTTGCCCGAGTTTCGACAAAGCGATTCCCGCTCTGCTCAACGACCTCGCCAGCCGTGGATTGCTCGACAAGACGCTAGTTGTAATTTGCACGGAGTTCGGCCGCACTCCGAAAATCAACCAGCTCGCCGGTCGCGATCATTGGCCCAATGCCTTCTCGATCGTCATGGCCGGCGGTGGGATTCGCGGTGGTCAAGTCGTAGGGGCAACTGACAATCAGGCCGCGGAAGTTACCGATCGCCCAGTCACGCCTGAGGATATGGTGGCGACGATCCTGTACACACTGGGAATTGATTATTCGAAAGTGATGCACACTCCGCTCGGTCGGCCCGTCGCAGTTGCCGATGGCGGCACTGTAGTTAGAGAACTGTTTTCGTAGGCAGGTAGTGTTTTCGTAACCTTGTTGTGAAAGTAACGTACACGGGAGGGCGAAGCTCCTGCTGAGCTTTGGCCGGCGAGCCTTGTTGTGGCTGCGGCTCGGCAGGAGCTTCGCTCTCCCGTTCTTGTGCAATCGGAGATGCGTAAATGTGGGTAATGACAAGGTCATCGCCTTGCGGTTTGCTTGCTAACAAACTTGGTTTCGCGATTGTCTTGACGGCGATTCTTCTTTTTAATCGGCCTTCGAACGCGCAACCCGTTCCGAGCAAAATGCCGGACAGCGTTCATTTGTTTCCTGCCGGTGGCCAACGAGGTTCGACAGTTAACGTGCACGTTGGCGTCGAACAGGCTCCTCCTCACGCCGGATTCTTCATCCGCGGGTCTGGCGTTAACGGCGATGGCGAGTTGACTAACGAGATCTTCGAAGTAGGCCAGCCTTCACCGCGCCGCGCCCCGACGGAAATCCCCATCCATTATCCGCGACAGTGGGCTGGAAAGATCGCCGTGGCCAGCGATGCGACTCTTGGCGTTGCCTATTGGGATATCTCGTGCGCCGCAGGCGGTAGCACAGGATCGCTACCATTCATCGTCGGCGACTTGCCAGAGTTTATCGAAACCGAGCCCAATTCCACTGCCAACGATGCCGAACCGGTTCAGATTCCGTCGACTGTCAATGGTCAAATTCATGGTGAGCGAGACTTGGACTATTTCGCTCTCAAATTGGATGCTGGCCAGGTCGTCTATTGCGAAGTTTTGGCTCGAAGGATTGGCTCGCGGCTCGAACCGGCGCTGGCTATCCTCGACAGCTCGGGAAAGCGACTAAAGTGGCAGAAAGACTTTTTGGGCGACGACCCATTGCTCGCTTTCAATGCTCCGGTATCCGGTACCTATCTGTTGCAGATCGGTAACGTATCCTTTCACGGTAGCCCTTCACACGTTTACCGCATCAACCTTACTCATCGTGCACCAGTGGCGAGCGTGCTTCCGACTGGGGCTCCAGCCGGAAAACCATCGATCTTCACTTTCTCGATGATGTCAGGAGACCCGGCGCACCCCGTCCAAACTTGGCAACGCAAACTGGTCTTGCCAGAGAACCAGTCCGGATCGGATTACCTGTACCAGGACGAATTACTGAGCCAGCCAATACCACTGCGCGTTCTCGAACCAGCGACTCAAATAGCCCCAGTTACCGCCGATAGCTCTAATGTGCGCAGTATCGGAATGGGCCAAATCGCAAATGATCGATTTCAACTAGGGCAAACAGATGTTTTCTCCTTGGATATCGACACTCCCGCGCCGATCGACGTGCGAGTCGTCTCACCAGCCGCGTGTCGCGGCGCATCGATCATCAAGTTTCAAATTCTTGACGAACGTGGAAAATCGGTCTACCTGTCACCAATCGCGCCCGCAGTCGCTGAAAACAAGGTCGAATATTTCTGGAACAATCCAGCCAAGGGCTCGTACAAATTGCACGTTGCCTGCCTGGACGGCGCTGAGCCTGTGGGTGGATTTGGTGGATACCAGTTGCAAGTCGTTCCTGCTCAGGCCGATTTCTCGCTGATTGCAGGTAGTGATTGTCTTAGCGTGACACAAGGTGCAGGGTTGGAAATTCCCGTCGTGGTCCAGCGCCGAGGAGGCTTTGATGGGCCGGTCGCGTTGAAATTTGACAATCTTCCGGAAGGAGTTGCAATCGAGAATAACGTGATCCAGGCTGGCAAGAACGAGACAAAACTCAAATTGATCGTGCCCAAAACGACGGGCAGTCGCCGCCACGAACTGCAGTTGTCTGGCATCGCCACCATCGGCGGTCAGGAGATTGCTCGCCCGGTCCGCTTTAGGCATCGTGGTCACGACAGCAATCTTATCGGCGTCGGCTCACCGCTTCGCGAGACTCTCGTTCTGACCATTTGCCACAAACCCGTGTTTCGGCTCACCTGCGAAGAGGCCTACCAGTACGCGCGCCGAGGGACGATCTATCCATACTTGATGACGATCGAGCGCATCGATGGTTTCGACGAGCCAATCATCGTCCAGCGAGCAGATCGTCAAAATCGCGACATGGACGGTATTGAGTTCATCGAGACCAGAGTCGAACCTGGCGTGTTCCAGCTCATGATCCCAATTTTTCTGCCAGAGTCGATGCACATCAACATCCAGGGACAATCCCAACTTTACACGCAAGCTTACGCTTCGTTTGTCGACGCCAAAGGTGTGCGACAGCATTTCATTGCGGTCTCCGAGAAACGCAACATGCTGCGTACGCTGCCGACAGTCGCGAAGTTGTATGCGCAGCAACCGCTTCTCAGCATTCATCGCGATACCGGCCCGATCGCGATTGGTTTGCGACTGGACCGTACTAGCAATATGACCAATTCAATGCATGCTTCACTTCAGCGAGTGACCGCTCCCGATGGCACCGTTGTGACCGAACGATGGCCGATGCAATCTATTGGCTTTCAAAAGAATGAAACGACCTGCGGCGCGAAGATCCTCTTGCCGCAGAGCGCGACGCCAGGTCGATATCAGCTCGAGTTTCGCGCCGAAGGGCCGCTTGACGACAAACCCGAACAATTGGCCGTGACCTGTGCCACGGTAACCGTTGACGTCCAGTAATAGCCATCCAAACCTCTCAGTGTTAACTACCAAGGCGTGCTCATCAACAAGTTACCGAAACTGCCCCTATGGAAATCCGAAGCACCAAATACGAAATGCGAAACAAATCCAAAGCCGAACATCAGAAACACTGGTGAGGCCTGGCGATTTTGCACATGTTTTCAACACGTTTCTGTCGAGGCATACATGCGACCCAAAGTGCAAAACCTATAAAATACGGGTTCAACACCCTACAAACGACCCCCGTCCCCTTTTATTTTTCGATTTGCACGCACACACGCTTGCCTTTCAATTCGCCAGTCGATTGCAATCGTCCTTCGTGGAACTGTGCCAGCCACCACGCTCTCAACTCCAGCATGCTCTGGCCGCACTGATTGGCCACTCGCCGCACCGCTTTGACA
>SYJV01000400.1 GCA_005798335.1 Planctomycetaceae bacterium
AGAAACTATCTGCCGCTCGCTTTAAGGGGCAGGTCGCAACGCTGGTGTGCGATATGAACCACGGCTAGCCACCGCAATTTTCCCGACATTTCGACTTTTGCGAGCAAAGTATTTTGTCACCAAGAGCGGCTAAAACGCAACACGAGATATATGGAGGCGAAATTTATGCCTGAATTGAACCGTATTTTCAATTCCGACGAATCACTCGTTCGGTGTTGTCTGGCAGGTGATCGAGACGCGTTTGCACTAATCGTCGGTAAATACCAGTCGCTGGTTTGCGCAGTGGCTTACAGCGCCACCGGGAATTTTGCTAGCAGCGAAGAACTTGCCCAAGACGCGTTCTTGGTAGCTTGGCGGTCGATGAACCAACTTCGAAACGCTGCAGGACTCAAGTCTTGGCTTTGTGGGATCGTGCGCAATTTGGCTCATCAGTCGATTCGAAAACGCCAAAACTGTGTGCTCGATCAAACGGAAGTGGTGGACGAACTGCAACTCGTTGATCGCAAATCGGCTGATCCAGCCGAAACGGTCGCGACTCGCGAAGAGATCGAAATTGTCGATCAAGCACTCGCACGCTTGCCCGAACTGTATCGCGAGCCAATGGTGCTGTACTACCGCGAAGCAGAGTCGGTTTCGCGAGTCGCTGAACTCCTGGAATTATCGACCGACGCGGTCAAGCAGCGGTTGGCTCGTGGCCGACACATGCTTCAGCGCAGTGTGGCATCGATCGTCGAAAGTGGTTTGCGGCAGACGGCCCCTACGCGCGCGTTTACCATCGCGGTGATCGCGGCTCTTCCAATTCTGTCGGCGACTGCCAATGCCGCCACGATTACGGTTACCTCGGCGACGTTATCCTCGGCTACGGCCACATCCGCAAAAGGAGTCGGTGCCATGAATGCAGCTAGCTGGCTTGGAATTCTCGGCGCTATTGTCGGTCCAATCGTCGGTCTGGCGGGAGCGTGGTTCGGTTATTGGGTGAGTCTCAAGTCGGCTCGATCCCAGCGCGAGCGGCAGTACATTCGCAGCATGGCCGCCAAGATGATCGTGCTGATAATCCTGTTTATCGCAGCGCTATCGATCGCGCTCGCTCAAGGCAGAAACTTCGTTGCTAATCATCCGCGAGTTTTTGCACTAAGCATCATCGGACTGGTGGTGGGTTACTCGATATCGTTGGTGTGGATGATTGTGACGTCCAACCGTTCATTGGCTCGTATTCGCCGTGAAGATGAAGCGAACGGGTCGTCCCGGGTACAAGACATCGAGCAGATGCCAACGGCAGTGCGCCAGTTTCAATATGCGCGAATCTATGAGTCGAAAGCGAAATTGTTCGGAATACCCTTGATTTCCATTCGATTCAACGGCGCGGTATCTGCGCCCTTACAACGTAAGCCAGCGGTTGGCTGGATTGCGATTGGAGATTTCGCGATCGGGATCGTGTTTGCCGCCGGCAGTTTCGCAGTCGGCACGGTTTCGACTGGGGCGATTGGGATCGGTCTGGTATCGTTTGGCGGAATGGCGATTGGCGCGGCGGTTTTCGGCGGAATGGGACTAGGGATCTTGGTTTATGGTGGCATGGCCCTAGGTTGGATGGCCTCCGGTGGCATCGCTATCGCATGGCGTGCCAGTATGGGTGGAATATCCGTCGCCAGAGATTTTGCTCTGGGAGGACTGGCGATATCCGCGCACGCGAATGACGTCGCTGCTCAAACCTTTGTCGAACAGCACCCATTTTTTCAAATTGGCGCAATCGCGACCAGCCCTTGGGCAAGTTTATTGCTTGTGGCGTTGACGCTCACGATAGTTTTCGGCACCGTGCGGCTCGTGCGTCCAAGTTCGACGTGAAGAATTTGCACGCGATTCACAGCAGCAAACTGTCACACGATTTGAACCATTCCATAAAATCTACTGGTTGCCTGACGGTGGTTCATCGTCGTCATCTTCGACTGGTGTCGTCGCCCAAACGGGAAAAGGATCTTTGCTCCCGCGCTGCGAGCGCCAAAGGATGCGATCGCCTACGCTCCCACAGAATGAAGACACCGGTATCGACTACGATTCCCATGGATCAGAGACTTCCTTGAAGTTGCTTCGAGCGGACTCAACGTCTCTTGCGAATGACGCAGCGTCTTCTCCCAAAGATGGTAGCCGGGACATGATCAACGCAAAATCCTTCATTGAGATCGACTTTTTCACGGGAACTACCTGAGCAATAGCAACCGCACCATCAGACAGCTCTACCGTAACTTGGTCCGCCGCAACATGCCGTACCAAGCTCACCCAATCGACGCTCGGATTAGAAATATCTTGTTTTTCCATTGCAACTCCTGATCGAATGCTTTGTCCGCGAGAACCAAGTATAGCCAAAAGCACCAAGCTCAGCAAAACTCAAAACTACTTGTCGCGTTTGCTGTTATGACGTGTCTGTCAGTATTTACACTTCATCATGCCGCGCTGGGAATCATGCAATAATCGCAGATAACTGTTACCGGAGATCGTTGTGCGCGGTGGCTTCCAAGATGCTGGATGCGATAAATGTCCGAAGTGGTAATGTCCAATAAGTTCGATTAACCTTTACTCGTAATTAAAAGATGCCCACCCTGTCATAAAATCTACTGATTGCCCGCCGGTGGTTCATCGTCGTCATCTTCGACTGGTGTCGTCGCCCAAACGGGAAAAGGATCTTTGCTCCCGCGCTGCGAGCGCCAGAGGATGCGATTGAGAACGTCCTCGGGAGCTTTGTCGACTTCCCGAAAGTTTAGTGTCGCGGACACCAATGCGTCGCTGCGCAAGACTTGGTCGCGAATCGCGTTGGGATTCGGATTCATCTGGTCCAGCGGGATGCTGATGGCCAGCGACTGGTAAGGAGCAAAATCAGGCGCGTCGGTAAAGCAATCGAACATGGGAGTAGCACTGGCATCAAACTGGTTCATCGGCGGTAAACTCAAGATCTGTTCGATGGTGCGCAGAATACTCGTAGTGTTGTATTGGGTACTGATGGTTTGCCGACGCTTGGCGTGTGGACTGGCGACAAACGAAATCGTGCGGTAGCCGCTGACGTGATCCCAGCCGTTCTGCGGATCGTCTTCAATGGCAAATATGGCCATCTCTTTCCAGAATTTGGAATGACTCAGTGCGCCGACGATCCTTCCAAAAGCCAAATCGTTATCCGCCATGCAGGAAGCAGGTGTTGGACAATTGGGACTGGTACCGCTGGTGTGGTCGTTAGGCAAGCAGATGATCGTTAGATTGGGAAACTCGCCTTTGGCTTCGAACTCTTTCAGTTCTTTCAAAATAAAATCCGCGCGATACTGATCCGGTACACTCATCTCCCAGCCTACATATTCGGTAGGCGAGAAAGCTCGAATCGATTCGACCGCCGGTTCGCTCGCGAAAATAACTTCATCGGACTGTCCCTTCCATGTGCGATAGCACGATAGATAGTCGGGAGTGCCCTTGCGATTGGCGTCGCGGTAGCGCACCTTGGGCATCATGAATTCGCCATAGTTGCGAATCGATTTTTTATGCAAGGCTGCGTTGTCCCAAATGAAACCTGCTGGCGAATAAGCGAGAGCATCTGCACCGTCCTCGGACATGCCGTCGGGATAGCTGCGTGGGAACCCCGCAAAGCTCTTCTCCATGTAATCGGTGCTGAACGCGGTAGTGCTCCATTGATGACCATCGGCACTGAGAATTCCAGCACAATAGGTATTGTCGAGCAAACAGAATTCGCGTGCAAGTTGATGGTGATTTGGCGTGATCTCTTCGCCAAATATACACAGATCGGCGCGACCCCGTCCTTGCTTGAGAGCGCCAAATACTTGATCGTAAGTGCGATTCTCTTTGATGATGTACACGACATGTTTAATCAAACTGGGCTCGCCAATGCGCTGCGGGACAGCTCGCGACGGTTGATTCGGACGAGCCGGTAGCGCGGTGGCGGCTATCGAACCAACTCGCATGTTTCGGGCGGCTCGTTCCGAAAGTTGACCGAGAATCGTATCATTGGGCAGAGGAATCAATGACACTGAGCCGTGGTAATGATGCGAGTTAAACCCCTCGGCTCCCTTACCGTCCTTGCGAGGCGTTGGGGGCAGACCCTTGATATTCGCGACACAAAGATTGCTGCGGCGCTTGTCGAATAGGACTGCGCCAGGAAACCAACCCACAGGAATCAGTCCCAGGATCTTGGAATCACCCTTCTCGTGTGGATCAAAGTTAATTACTGCGATGGCGTTCTGCGTGCCATTAGCCACAAAAATTTTCTTGCCAGATGGATCGAACGCGAATGCGTTGGGAGAAGCGCCAAAGAGATCGGACGGTTTGTGCTTGGTCCAAATCGTATCGATCACTCGCTCGGTGGCGACATCGATCAAACTAATATGGTCGCTGCCCGCATTGGCGCACAACACATACTTGCCGTCGGGCGAAACCGCCAGAGCACTAGCGTGAAGCCCGGTCAGAATCTCAGTGGTTGCTCCACTTTCCAAATTGATGATCGTCACCGACCCTTCGCTTGCGATGTGGCGTACCGAGTCGACGCGAATGGTTGTCCCTTGCCCAGCCGGACCAGTCACATCGTTGGCGGCGGGACGACGTCCGGCCCAGTTGCTGACCAGCGCTTTACGACCGACCAGCACCACATCATAGGGAACACTGCCGACGGCAATCGAGCGTACGACGGTGCCGGTGGCAGTATCGAGTTCATGCAACTGATTGGACAGATTCCCGCATACATACAATCGCGAACCGTCAGTCGACACGGCTAGGCCGCTGGGGATTTCAGGTTTGCGCCTGGGAGCATTCGCGACCGGGAGCGGAATCGAATGCGAAGCCGTTATGCTGGGTGGTCCGCTTGCCGACTGGTTGACGTTGAATACCTTGATCGATCCATTAACGTTCGACAGATAGATACGCTTGCCGTCGGGCGAAAATACCAAGCCCGTGTAGCTGACTTGCGCTTTGCGATCGGGCTGGAGAATATTGTTGGAAACCACGTCAGGTTGTGGCTGATTTTGATCATCCGCCGGCATAGCCACGCGCTGAATAACCTGGCCGCCGTCGGGGTCAAGCACTACTAACTCGTTCGACTTGCCCGAGACAACGAGCACCGCTCCATCGGACGACAGCGCCATCGCCTGTGGTCGCAAACGATCGAGCTGAACCTGGCGTCCATAGGGCGTCAGCAATTGATTTACAGGAGTCACAATTGCATCATCGCGCGTCCAGCCAACCAGGTCGCTGGTCGAGGCGAGTTGAGGCTCTTGCGCAAGCGCAGCTCCAACACAGCACGCGGATACCAGCCAGCCCACGATCATCTGTTTGTCGCGAAACATAAACTTCCTCAAGTGTTTGATTGATGCGATTCAAGAAAACGTCCGCCGCGATTGAAATCAAGCGGCAAATTGCTCGCGAACCAAGTACTTTTGTACAACGTCTTCACGCACTTCGACGCCCAGTCCATGTCCGCGAGTACCTCCGACGTCCGCAGTTTCGCCCCAGCCAACCAATCCACTATCGGTGCTGATCTTGATCAGCAGGGCGTCGCGAAAGCCGTATAGAATCGTGGAAGGGCCAATCGCTTTAGGCAGTTTGTGCTTGAGGGCAAAGGTCTCCACTTTAGTAATCGTCAATGCACTCGGCTTGGGTTGGTCCTGAGCCCACAACGGTCCTCGCTCCAACCACGCGCTGCCAGCCAATCCTGCGCATGCCAAATTTGTTTGCAACCAACTGCGTCTGGAATGTCTACTTGGTTTTTGCATTGTTTAACGAACCTTTTATAGGACGCCGACGGGACATCGCGTGCCAGACAGCATAAAGTACGAAACCTACCACCACCGTGATCAAGAAGGCGACAAATTCTTTCGGTCGCTGTGTCGCTGCGGCCAAGCTTATGATAACAGTTCCGATAACGTATAGCGCGCCCAGCAAATATTCCCACCGACGAATCGGCTTGACATTGGGATAGACTTTCTCCAATCGCCATATCGTTGCCACCGCCAATGCTCCGCACGCGGACAGGGTTAAACCGAGATAACTGAGCAACTCATGGATGCTGGCCAGCCAGACCATAACAATGCTCAACAAACTCTGCACCAGCACCGATAAACGAGGAACTTTGCCGGAAGAATCAAACAGTTTTGGCATCACTCCATCGCGAGCCATTTGCCAGTACACGCGCGGACCGGCAAGCATCAATGAGAACACGCTGCTGATCAGCGCCAGTGCGATGATGATCCGCACAAACAGCTCCATCGACTCACCACCCACAGCCAGGCTGGCGATCGCCGCAACTTCTTTCTTGCCAGCAATATCTTCCGGACGTGGAGCACAGACGAAAATCACATTGAGTACGATGTAGATCAAGGTCACCGACAGCGTTGCCAATACCATCGCGCGCGGCACCGTACGTTGGCCGGCAATCGATTGCCCCGCCACATATACCGCCGCGTTAAAGCCCGTGTAACTCAACGTGATCCAGGACATGGACCCTAGCAGAACCAACCAAGCTGACAAGCTTTCCGGACACCAGCTCGGATCGCGATTGCCGAGAACACCTCCCTGCCATCGGTCCGCAGTCGTAAAGCCAAACGCCCACACGGCCAGCACGACAATCAACAGCACCTTCAGAAATACGACGGCGTTTTGAATTGTTGTACCGAGCGAAAGATGGGCCAGGTAACTGACTGTAGCGATCAGAATCAAACCGATCGCGAATTGGTTGTGCAAGAAATCTTCAGCGTTTGCCGGAACGGTCCAGCGAATTCCGCTTACGGATTCCAGCCACGCGAATTCGGCGCTGAGCGCCTGCTGGGCATTCGCAGCCGACAAACAGTAGACCGCAGCCGCTTTCGCAGTCATCGCGACCGGTGCCGAAAAGCCCGCAATCAAGGAAATCCACCCGGCCAAGAACCCCAGTGACGGATGTGCCAATCGGCTGAGGTACAGATACTCGCCGCCGGAATGCGGAACGCGCGCGGCCAACACGCCATATCCAACAGCACCACACAGCGCCCACAGGCCACACAACACCCAAGCGAACATGACTCGCCCGGGATTACCCAGCGCCGCCAGGGCAAAACCGCTGGACGTGAATACGCCCACTCCAATCATGCTGGCGACTACCAAGCAGACCAGCGTCACAGCACCAATGGAGCGGGGAGTCGATGATGGCTCCGTTGGCATTACTTAACAAATCTCAAAAGGTAGTTTTCCTTAAAACCTTCCACGGCCACTTCTTGCTCGAATTTGAAACCCGCTCGTTCAATCTCCCGCTTGAACACATCTTTGCCCGCACGCACGTGATCGAGCGTCCATTGACGGCTCTTGCCAGGTATTTTCTCAAAATCGATCACGACTAATTTTCCGTCTGGTCGCAGAGCATCGTATATCGATTTAAGTGTACTCTGAGGATATTCAAAATGATGATAAGTATCGCACACGAACACTCGATCCACGCTGTTGGGTCGCAACTGAATGTTTTCTGCCAAACAGAGAACAACTTCAACTTGTTCAAGTTTCTCTTCTCTGGCCTTCTTGCGCAAATGCGTTACGAATTTTGGAGAGATGTCCACAGCGTAAACTTTTCCGGACGCACCAACGGCCTGCGCCATGATCGGCATATACAATCCGGTCCCCGCGCCAATATCCGCGACCGCTTGGCCGGGTTGCATTTGTAGAGCGTCGGCGATCTGCTTGCGACACGCATAAACTTCGCGACTTTCGACTTCAAAACGAGTGATCCACTCGTCAATCTTCAATTCGGGATCGAGAAACCCTTGGTTAATATCAACCGGTAGACCTGGTGCCTTAGCCAAATCCTTCGGTCGCTCAGAGCCGTTGTCCTGACCGACGGCCGGCGGGAAGTTGCACGATAGTACTAGTAACAAGAGTGCCCAACACTTCGCCATGGCACATCCAGAGCCTGCTCGGAAAATGAGTTTGACGGGAGGGCGAGGCTCCTGCCGAGCCGTAATTTCATGCAAGTTCGGCTCGGCGGGAGCCTCGCCCGCCTCGCCCTGGCATGATAAACAGTGAACCGATGGCGCGAGCCACGGGCGTCGACGGTGTTGCGTGGGGAGGGCAATTCGACTGACGAAACCACTAGGTGTTGGAGCGTCTTCCGTTCTTCGCTTAACAACACCTCCGGCGCCCGTGGCTAGCGCCATCGGTTCACTTTTTATCTGGCCAGCCTCGCTCGCCTCGCTCTCCCACACTTCGGATAGCCTTTCAAAACGTCGCCGATGACACACTGCGGAGTCAAAGGACTGACTGGGTCGATTGTCTAAGTGAACCATTTCGACAAACTGCGACCGAGGACTGGCGATTACGCTAGCTCGTGCTCTTACAGTGCACACCGTTATTCCCATTCGTCGAAAAATTGAATCGCCTCAATACAAAACACCGAAACTCTGTAATAGAGTATCTTACTAAGTGCGATGTATTGTGTGTGGTTTGTCGCGCCATTGCAAGGCATTTGCTCAGTACGTTCGCTGCACTTGGTTGAGGTGAATTGGTAATGTTCTTCCATTCCAACATTCGACGTCGACGGTTCGTAAAAACACTTGCAATTGGATCGAGTGTGGCCGCTGTCAACGTTTTACAGGAAAACGCGCAAGGACAACTTGCCGCATCCGCGCATCCACGGCTGGCGACCAGCTCGCGTGGTGTGGTTGCGACAGTTCATCCGTTGGCCAGCCAAGCGGCGATCGAGGCCTTTGAACGCGGTGGCAACGCGATTGACGCTGCCGTAGCCGCGTCACTGATGCTGTCCGTTGTGGACATACACAATTCGGGATTGGGCGGTGGCGGACTGGCCTTGATTCGAACCGCCGATAAAGCGGTGCATGCGCTGGATGGTCGCGAGCGAGCACCTGGGGCTGCGTCTCCGTCGATGTTCTTTCGTAATGGTAGCCCCGATCCGCATCTCAGCCAGACCGGTCCACTGGCGGCGGGCGTTCCGGGTTTGGTGGCGCTATTGTCCGAAATGTCACAGCGTTTTGGAAAAGTCACCTGGCAAGCCGCCCTGCGTTCCGCTGCAAGTGTCGCGGCCAATGGATTTCCGGCCGATGAAATACTGGCTCGCAATCTCGCCGCGCACGCGGAAACTTTCAAACGGTTTCCTGGAACAGCGCAACTCGTGCTCAGCGCTGCTGGGCAAACTGTCTCCGTTGGGCAAACATTCAAGCAACCCGATCTGGCCAAGACGCTCAATAGGATCGCAGAGCAAGGTGCCGATTGGTTCTATCGCGGCGATTTCGCGAAACACTCTGCACGCATGATGCGCTCCAGCGGCGGAATTATGACGGAACAAGACTTCGCAGATTATCGCATCGAGAACCGCTCGCCCATTCGCACTCATTATCGAGAGCAAGAGATTGTTGGCTTCCCACCGCCCAGCTCCGGTGGCATTCACATTGCGCAAATGCTCGGCTTGTTGGCACGATTCGATCTTGAGAAAATTTTTCTAGAGTCTGAGGCTCGCGGCATGCACTTGTTGCTCGAAGTCATGAAACGAGCAATGGCGGATCGCGCGTTTTGGTTGGGCGACGCCGACTTTGCCCAAGTTCCGCGCGGATTGATCGATCCCGACTATCTGGACCAACGCGGCGCGGACATTCAGTTATCGCACGCCACCAAGGTTGCAGGGCATGGCCAACCTCCGCGCAGCGAACTGGATTTATTCGGGCCAGGCAAGCATACAACTCACCTAACAACGGCCGACGCCGAAGGCAATGTGGTTGCCCTCACTCAGACCATCAATACATCCTTTGGCTCGAAAATGGTCGTGCCAGAGACTGGTGTGTTTCTAAACAACGAAATGGATGATTTTAGTATTGCTCCGGGTGTCCGCAACGCTTTTGGACTGGTTGGCTCGTCGGCCAACGCCGTCGCGCCCGGCAAACGCCCACTGTCGAGCATGAGCCCGACGATAGTGTTGGACCGGGTTGGCCAGCCAGTGTTGAGCTGTGGAGCTGCGGGAGGTCCCAAAATCATCACCACAACTTTGCAGATTTTAGTGCGAGTTTTGGATCTCGGGCAAACGATCGACCAAGCACTGTCCGCACCTCGCATCCATCATCAATGGTCACCGGACACGGCGGTTTGTGAGACAAGCATGCCAACAGAAACAGTTGACGAACTTGCTCGATTAGGCCATTCCATTGAACGGCTCAGGTCACTAGCCGTTGCACAAGCGATTTCGGTGAACTCAGCCCGAATTCTCGCCGCTGCGTCGGATCCTCGTGTACCAAGTTCCGCCAGAGGTGTTTGAGCTGGGCCGCTCGAGCGTCGGTGCACAGCACATAATTTTGGTTGCCTCCATTTTGGCGTTATCGACGATGGATATAATTGACGGTGCGCCGCGCAGCTAAGGCTGGCGGTTTTGAATTCGCCAATTGGCTACTGGGTCGCTCTGCAAATGGCATCGTGGCGCTTGAGTCGCGCTCGATGCGTGAGAAGCGCGGTTGTTGAAAATTTTTCGAAAAAGGGGATGGGTCGATGTCTTGGAAGGTGGGGGATCGCGAGGCTCGTTTCAAACAGGGCGGATGGGTTGGTATGATCATGCCAACTTCGCCAAGCACGGGCCTCGAATTATCCAATGACGACTGGCTGGACGATATGTGGCGGCTGGTTACTGTCAATCCGAACCCGCGACATTCCTGCGCGATCGAGGAACGTTATCTTCGAGACAACGACTATATCGTGCGCTATAAACAATCCGAAAAGGATCGTTTTTCTTTTCAACTCGATTGGCGAGCGATCCCAGCCGATCAAGAATCCAATTTCGAGTTTGGAATCGAGATGTGGATCAGTGTCCAGACCAACCTGCTAGACGTTCATCCGACAATCGATTTGACCTCGGAGGTAGGCGGAGCCACGTGGGAAACGTTTCACCATCACCAACTTGCCGAATCATCTGGCACAGTTCAGTCCAGCGCCGCTGGTCCAGCCATTTTGACACCCGCAGCCATGGTCGCGCGAACCAACTCGGGGACGATTGTGCAACTGATCTTTCCCTCCGATCAGAACCAAATCGAGTATCAAGAAGTGAAGCGCAAGAGTGTTCGTTCGATGCGGTTGTTTGGGCAGTCGATGGAAAAAGGAGTCATACGCCGCGCAAGAATTCGCGTCTTGGCGTCGATCGACGAAGTGGATTTGTCTCGTTTGAGCGAATCCTATCAGCGATTTCAAGAAAGCCCGCTGCCACTGACCACATAACACGTGGCTTTCGCTTGCACGATCGATCCTCTCCCCATGAAACTGAAACTGGATCAAACCATCGTGGCGCTGGCCAGTGGAACGGCGGGCGGGCGACGAGCAGTCGTCCGATTTTCAGGGGTGCAGACGCAGCAAATCTTGTCCAAATTGCTGAGTGGTCAAGCGGCTAACGATCTGCTCTGTTCCGCGCGTGTAACCAGCCGAGAAGCGCAGATCGTGCTTGCTGGATCAATTGGCGATGTACCTTGTCGCGCATACTATTGGCCGGACTCGCGGTCCTATACCGGAGAGTCTGCCGCGGAATTGCACTTGATGGGTTGCATGCCCATCGTCGAGTCGACGATTCAACGAGCTTGCGAATTGGGAGCGCGAATTGCCGAGCCTGGCGAGTTTACTTTGCGAAGTTTCTTGGCAGGTAAACTCGATCTGACTCAGGCCGAGGCCGTGCTGGGTGTCATCGAGGCCAGTAACCAGCATCAGCTCGAAACCGCATTAGCGCAATTGGGCGGAAATCTCACGCGCGTGGTTCGATCGCTACGCCAACGTCTGCTTGAGTTGATCGCGGATCTCGAAGCGGGATTAGATTTCGTCGAAGAGGATATCACGTTTATTTCGCTGGAGCAGCTTCTTGCGCAGATCTGCAACATTCGACAAACATTGGACGAACTGCACCATCGATTGACAACTCGTACCCGTAGTGATCGCCTGCCGCGATGCGTCTTGGTCGGTTGGCCAAACACCGGAAAGAGCTCGCTGCTTAACGCGATAGTGGGATCGCAGCGCACGATTGTTTCGAGCCTCGCTGGAACGACGCGCGACACAATTGTGCAACGCGTGCATGTGAACGATATCGAGATAGATCTTTGCGATACCGCTGGCATCGAGCCGGTCACGGATGAATCACCGCGCTCGTTGGCCCAGGCTGTGCTCACTCAAACGCTGGCAAATTCTGACGTATGGTTGATTTGTATTGAGGCCACTCAATTCGATGGAGATCCAGCAACCGCGTTACAACCGTTCCATCGGCTCCGAGAACAACATGCTCCGTCGGCCTTGCCCATCGTAGTGTGCACCCAGAGCGACCGATTACCAGCAGACCGATTGCGGGGATTACAGCAGGCTGCCGTAGAAGGGAAGTGGCGAATTTGTTTTACAAACGGCGAGTTTGCGCGAACTGAGTTAGTAATCACCAGCGCGACAACTGGTGTAGGTATCCAGCAATTAAAAACCGTGATTCGCACTGTGATTTCAGGGAACTGTGCCACCGACTCGACAGCATTTCTTCACCAAACATCGGCTCGCTGTGGGCAGTGTGTGCTAATAGCCGCCGAAGCACTATCAGCCGCGGAGGATGCGGCCCGAACATGCGCAGGGGAAGAAATAGTTGCCAGCGAATTGCGTTTGGCTCTGGATGAACTGGGGGCGATCATCGGCGAAGTTCATACCGAAGATATTCTCGGAGAGATCTTCAGCCGATTTTGTATCGGCAAATAGTCTCGTTTTCTCTCGCACCAAACGGATGCTGGGCTGATAAAAAGTGAACCGTTGGCGATAGCTTACTGATCGTAGTTGTCGCGTGGCGGGGAACGACGATTCGAACGATCGCCGCCGTGATCTCCGCCACGATCTCTTCGATCTCCTCCTGAACGCGGACCGCGCGAATGATCCATTTTGGGTCGAGCCTCGTTGACGGTAACGCGCCGCCCGGCGATTTCTTGCTGATTCAAGTTCTCAATCGCCGTACTTGCTTCTCCGGGATTGGGCATCTCCACGAAAGCAAATCCTCGTGAACGACCTGTGTCTCGGTCGACAACAATATTTACTACCGAAACTTGCCCGTATTGCGCAAAGGCATTGCGGACGTCCTCTTCAGTGGCTCGAAACGATAGATTTCCTACATAAATATTCGTCACCTGAAAAACCCTCACTCAAAACACGATGCCACGGGACCGACGAGTTGCCAAGCCCTGCTTGCAACTAGACTAGACTAGCAACGTGAAGGGGCCATCGCTTGTACATCTTGCGGGCAGGACCAGCACTCAGCCCGGGATTATCGGAGTCGAAAATCCCTCAGTCAATCTGCGATTCCGAGATTTCGTGACAAATTGACGCGCTAGAAATTTTAGTAGATTATCTGGAGAATCAGAGTTATAACTTCATTTATCGCTTAGCTGGACTTTGGGCATCGTGCCAGTAATAGCTCGACGCGCTAGCGAGTACCTGCCGCCACCAACGCATTCGCTTGCGCGTCGTGGTTGTACTCGCAGATGCCCCGGTAGATTCCTATCTTCCGATGAGTACACACCTGCACGTCGGTTCCGGCAACGGAGCCTAGTCGCACTTGAACCATTCCAAAATTTGTTAATCCAACAAGGAAGATTCCATGACTCGGGAGCGGACTTGCAACCAGCAAGAGCACTTTCACAATCGCCGTGGTTTCCTCGAAAATATGTCCGTGGCGGCCGGCAGCACAGTCTTGGGAATGGGCAGTTTGCTGACCTCGTCCAGTACCATTGCGGCTCAGCTTAAGAATGGCCACAAGCGAGTTCTCAATATTTTCTTACACGGCGGAGTCAGCCAACTGGAGACCTGGGATCCCAAGCCCAACACCGATACGGGAGGACCATTCCGTGCGATCGCAACTTCAGTACCAGGTGTCCACATCAGTGAACTGCTTCCGTTTACTGCGAAACAAATGCACCATCTGTCGCTGGTACGCAGTTTAGATACCAAGAACGCAGATCACGGTCGCGGGGTAGTAGAAATGACCACCGGGCGCAAAGAAAATCCCGGCGTTGATTATCCACATTTGGGTGCTGTTGCTGCCAAAGCGCTGATCCCACACGATTTCCCGTTGCCGGCGCACATACTTGTTCGCAGCTCGCCCGGCATGCGAAATGTTGAGTCTGAGTTTCACAAAGCCGCTTACTTGGGCCCGAAGTTCGCCAGCGTGGCTATGTACGATGGCAAACCGCCGCCGTTTACCGAACGTCCAGCCGACCTGAGTGGCTCCGCCGACGAGCGTCGAAACCACATGCGCATGCGATTGAACGATCGTTTTGCAGGCCGACGCAAGACAGCAGACACCGACGCTTACCATTTCTCATACGACCAGGCTCGGGATTTGCTCCAGCAGCGGCAAGTGTTCGATATTACTCGCGAGTCGATCGCAGACCAGCAGCGCTATGGAACCAGCGAATTTGGCAAGCACTGCTTGTTGGCCAGGCGCTTGATCGAATTCGGAGTGCCCTATGTGCAAGTGAATCATGCGGATTACGATTCGCATCACGAGAACTTCGATTTTCATATCGAACAGCTTGGCGAATTCGATCAACCATTCGCGTCGCTCATCAGCGATCTGGCAGAACGCGGACTGCTCGACCAAACGCTGGTATGTGTTATGAGCGAATTTGGTCGCACGCCTAAAATCAACAAGACTTACGGACGCGATCACTGGGGAACTGCGTGGAGCGTAGCCATGGGCGGAGTCGGAATCCAATCCGGCGGCGTCATTGGCAAGACCAACGAAAATGGAACGCAAGTGATCGATCGCGAAGTTGATCATGGTCACATTTTTCATACGCTGCTGCAGGCCGTCGGCGTTCAGTCCACAGCCGATTTTGAAATTGGCGGCAGAAAGTTCCCGATCGCCGATCCAGCGAAATCTGCCATCAAGGAGTTGTTAGCATGAACTCCTCTGCAACAGCCAAAGCAGAACCCGAGAAAACCAAAATGGCTTGGGAATTCAAGCATTCCCGACCGCTTACCTCTTGCGTCTGGGACCCCAAGAACCGATACGTGTATTTCGGTGCCGAGGACAACCTCATTCATCGATATGATATCGCCAGCAAGCTAGTTACTCCGTTTGCGCACCACGACAGTTGGGTGCGTGGATTGGGTTTATCGCTTGATGGCGAAGTGTTTTACAGCGGCGGTTACGACGGCAAACTTGTTTGGTGGCCAGCCTCGGCAGAGAAACCGACGCCGATGCGCACCGTGGAGGCCCATCGCGGATGGCTGCGAGCACTGGCGATCAGTCCAGACGGCAAGCTCATGGCGACCTGTGGAAACGACTTGCTGGTCAAGCTTTGGGACGCAGTTGACGGCAAACTTGTGAAAGAGTTCGCTGGGCATTTATCTCATGTGTACAACGTCATTTTTTCGCAAGATGGCAGCACTGTTTTTTCATGCGATTTGAAAGGCGTTGTGAATGGCTGGAAAATCGCGACCGGCGAAAAACAGGAGTTGGCCACGGTTAAGGCTTTTCACGTTTACGATACGACATTTCGAGCCGACATTGGCGGCGCACGTAGCATTACCTTGCGCAGCGATGGAGTACAGTTGGCGCTTGGCGGCATCATCAACGTGACCAACGCATTTGCCGGAGTCGGAGAAGTGGCCGTGGCGCTGGTAAACTTGCAGCAGCCCAAGCTCGACCAGTTATTGGAATCCAAAGAGAAAACCCGCGGAACTACCTGGGGTTTGGCTCACCATCCGGATGGTTTCTGGATCGGGTTGTCTGGCGGCAGCGGTGGTTGGCTCCATTTTTGGAAAGGCGACGCGGCGCACGAATTTTTCAAAATGAAACTCAAAGACGACGGACGAGGCATGTGCCTCTCGCCCGACAAGTCGCAAATTGCGATCGCGCATGCCGATTTGCACCTGCGAGCTTACTCGCTGCATGGATAGACACACCTCAGCAATATCTGTCAGAATTCGCAACTCGTGCTGCTTTATATGGACGAGTGCGCATCTGATCTGAAGTCAATGCGGCTGACACGAGCATGCTCGAATTGCACAAATGGCCCAATGGATACGCTTCGTTCTCAATGGCGTTTTCCAGCGATGAAGGCCAAACTTGGACGAAGCCTATTACGGTCGCGAGAGCCACGGGAGGCGGGCGATTTGTTCATTCGCTGTTCATTGAGCCAACGCCAGGACAGTTGCTTTTCACTATGCCCGAACGCGAGTTCCTTTTATCCTTCAAGGCAGCCGAATGAACGGACCGTTGACGATTTTGATGCCGACCACGTATTTCAGCAATCCCGCCGTAGATTGCGAGTCTGTCAGCAATCGGTCGCGGATTGCAACAACCAAATATTGTGCGCTTGTATATTGAGGACTGGCACCTGGCGGTCATCATGGAATATCATGGGCGATGTAGCCTGCAGTTCAATCAGATGCTGAATTCGTTATTCGATTATGTATTCGAAATTTGACTACGGAGTTGGCGATGCGAGACCTAAAGTTAAAAAAGTCGCTGGGTTTCACGTTGGTTGAGTTGTTGGTAGTAATTGCCATTATCGGTGTGTTGGTCGGCCTCTTGCTGCCGGCGGTGCAGTCCGCTCGCGAAGCAGCTCGCCGCATGCAGTGTAGTAACAATCTCAAACAACTCGGGTTGGCAGTGCATCTATATCACGATGCGTTCAATGTCTTTCCGCCGCAAATGTTAAACGTCAACACGAGCAATGATCGACGCTGGGGCTGGGGCGCTGTGATTCTGCCATTCGTCGAGCAATCTGCGCTGCATAATCAACTCAACCCCAACGGTGGCGGACAAATTCCCGTCGCGTCGACGCTCTACAATGGTGTACCTTTGCTGCAAACAACCGTCGCGGTGCATGTTTGTCCGTCCGATTCTGGCCCGGCGACTAACCAATTCCATCCGAGCGTCAACGCGAGCAACAACTCTGCGAATTGGTATTCCAAGAGCAACTATGTCTGCAATCAGCAGATCATGCGTTATCGGGCAGGCTTTGGGGGAAGTTGTTTTAGGATGTCGGACGTTACCGACGGTACGACGAATACACTTCTACTCGGTGAAAGACGCTTGAACATCGCTATCCCGTTTCGATTTCCAGGCTCAATTATTTGGGGAACGGCGCAAGGGACGGGCGATTCGTCCAACGTTATGCACGTTGCCCATCCGATCAATACTCCGAGCCTTAACAGTGACTTCGATGCAGATGGCAACGACAACCAGCGCAGGCGATTCGCCATCAGCAGCGCGCACGTTGGCGGAGCCCAGTTTGCAATGACCGATGGATCGGTGCGGTTCGTCAGCCAGAACATTCCTCTCAATCCGGCCGCAACCGCCCGTGCTCTGGCGAATAGCGGTAATGGATGCACAACAGGAACCGATACAGGGCCGGGATGGGTTTATAACAACCTCTGTGCACGAGACGACGGAGAGGTTCTTGGCGAATTTTGAGCAGGACGTGTGATGGCGATGCGAACGTTAGTTGCGACGATCAGTTTACTGAGTTGGTGCGTCCTGCTTGCCGGATGCGGACGAGATTATCAAGGCGATCTACGGTTTCCGTTGTCGGGCGCAGCGACGTTTGAGGGACAGCCCATTGACCTTGGCTCGATAACGTTGCATCCTAAAGGCGGTGGCGCCAAGAGCCCTTCAGGAGGCGTGATCACCGATGGAAAATTCTCCATCCCGGAAGTAACTGGGCCTAACGCAGGAACCTATCGAGTGGAAATTCACTGGCTCAAGCGCACCGGCAAGCAGTTGCTCGACAAAGATACCGGAGAAATGTACGACCAACGCATCGAGGCACTGCCGAACAAATTTCACAAGGCTTCTGAGCTGACCGTCGAGGTACCGACGCCGGAGAACTCCCACGATTTCAACTTGAAATCAAGTTGAGTTGAACGCGCGACCCTCTAATGCTATCTGGATTCGTCGATCGTGATTTCGGGCTTGGGCCACCAAGAAACGTAACAGTTTGGGTAACGCGCTTGAAATCTAGCGAGTTCCTCGGTGGCCAGTTGAGTGCCTCCGATGAGCAATCTTTTTAAGCTTGCTGCTGGTGTAAATGCATTTAGGCCGGTCGCGGTGATTTTAGTTTCCTGCAGTTCAAGCGTCTCGACTGCCTTCAAAACACTGCATGCCACCAATGCCGCGTCGTCAAAATTGTCCGTTTGCCGCAACTTCAAGTGCTTTAGTCCAGGCAGCGCAGCCAGAATCGCGATACCTTTAGCGGTGACTTTGGTGCGACTAAGGTCGAGCGATTCAAGTTTGCTAAGCGTCACTAACTGAGCCGCGCTGCGATCACTGACAGCGGTTCCGGACAAATCCAGCGCGCGCAGTTCCGTGAGTGCAGTAATATTGTCGAAATTGAAATCATTGACGTTCACGCTCCACAAACCCGAGTCGGTCCGTTGCTGGCCGGCGACATTGAGTTCTCGCAATGTCGGTAGCAACTTTAGTAGCGGGAGGGCTACGCCACTCATCTTGTTTCCACCGAATGACAATCCTTCGAGATTCGGTAGTTCGCTCAAGCGTTCGAAATTATCGTCGTTCACGCGACTGTATGCTACGTCGAGCGATCGCAACGAAGGCATGCCCACGAGATGATCGAACAAAGTACTCGTTACTTTGGTACCGCGAAGGTTGAGATATTCCAGCTTCGCCCAGTGCTTCAGATGAGCTATTGCAGTGTCCGTGACGTATTCAGCGTAATACAGATTCAACGAACGAACATTGCGGAGCGGCTTGAGCTGTTCGAGTCCTTCATCGGTGACTTTGGTGTACGCAAGATCAAGACTCTCAAGCTCAGAAAGGCTCGCAAGTTTTTTGAGGTCGACGTCCGTCAACCAGGAATGTTTCAAATCGACGCGAACGATCGTTTCGTTACCACGTCGAATTCCTAGCTCATATTTTCCACCCAGTGCCTTGATCCAAGATTGGATGTTCTGAATCGCCGGCGGTATCGGTGCCGATGAAACAAAATCGGCAACTGCGGGCTGAGCATTCGCGCTCGTTCTCGATAGCAGGCAGACGAGTACTACGACCAACGTAACTGACATGTGAGACATCCGACGAACTCCTCCACAGAGCATGTTTCGTTGTTGGCGTCAGCGCCATGAGCGATTTTAACTTCGCCGTCGCTTGGGATCGCTGGACGCTGGGTCAAAGACAATCTCGCACTTGGGGACCGTTTGGCGAATTTTCTCAACTCCGCGCGCGGTGTAAAAAGTATGGTACAAGTTCGCGAATCGCAGACGCTCGAGTTTGCTCAGGCTGTCGGCGCTCGCGTCGGTAACGTGGGTACTGTCGAGACTAACCTTCTCGAGCTTGACCAGCGATTCGACGTGTTTTAGGCCCTCGTCGCCAACCTCGGTATAGTCAATTTCCAATTCTGCAAGTTGCGAGAACTTGGCGACGGCCTCCATGCTGGTGTTAGAAATTCGAGTGCGCACCAAGGTCAGTTTTTGCAACAGTGATAGCGGCTCAAGTTTGCGCATGCCTTGATCGCCAGCTTTTGTGTAACTGAGCAACAAATGTGTCAGCGATGGAATGTTCGCCAAATGCGCCAGTCCTGTGTCGCCGATGTCGGTGCCGTCCAAGTCTAAAACTTGCAATTTGGATAACTTCGCAAGATGGCCCAGTCCTTTATCAGTGATATCCGAATAGGCCAACGCGAGAATACGAAGCTGACTCAGCTCGGTCAATTTCTCGACTCCGGCATCGTCGATCGGCGAATTTGAGAGTCTCAATTCTTGTATCGGCAACTGAATGAGATGGTCGAAACCGCGTCCCTGAACGCGGGTGCTGGCGAGGTTCAAGACATGCAATTTTTTCAACATACTTAGGTGCCCCAAACCTTCGTCGGTGATCGAAGTGTCGGCAAGATTGAGTTCTTCCAACGTGCCAAGGTCGCGCAGGTGCTGAACACCAGTAGCGCCGACTTCCGTGGATTGCAGATCGAGCGAACGCAAATGCTTCAGTCCTTTGAGGTTCCGCAGCAGTTCATCGCTGACGCTAGTCGAGGCAAGTGAAATAGAGGTCAATTTCTCTGTGTCGAACGTCGCGTTGCCACCGATTGCCTTGACCCAGTTGGCGACCTCGGTTTCGGCTCGACCTTCGACCGACTTCTTCGCCGACTCAGCGATTTCCGGCCGCACACTAAGATCGAGAAATTCGATCGCACAGTTCGGAATGGCTTGGCGCAGTACCTCCACGCCCGACCGCGTTACGCGACTGTATCGCAAATCCAGCATGCGGAGAGATTTGAGTGAGTTCAATTTGCCGAGGCCATCGTTGGATATTTGTGTGCCGTATAAATTGAGTTCTTCAAGCTGCTGCATCTCCGCGAGAGTCGCGAACGATGCGTCGGTGATCGTGGTGCCTTGCAGATTGAGCTTTTTCATTTTCGTCATTTTCGCAAGCGAAGTGATCGCCACATCACTAATTTTCGTTCCACCCAAATCAAGACGCTGGAGGTTTTCGAGCGACTGAAGGTTCTTCACACTTTCGTCGGTGATCAACGCGTCGCGTAGCAACAACTCCTTGAGCTTGGTCAGCTCGCGCAACTGCTGCATGCCTCGATCGTCGACTGGGCAGTAAACCAGGTCGAGCGATTCGAGGTTGGTAAAGGCGCTCAGATGGCGCCCGCGAACTCCAGTGTTTTCCAGGCTTAGTTTCTTGAGCACGCGTCCCAGCGGCTGGATGGCTTCGATGCCATCGTCCTGGAATTTGATGCTTTCCAAATAGGTGTAGCTGAATGCCAGCTCCTCCAACGTTTCGATACTGGCGAGATGCCGCAGGTCGCGACTGTAATCGATCCTAGCTCCAGCGCTGGGATTCCACATCGGACCTGGCAAGAAGAGAAAACGCAGACCTTTCAAAGTCGACAAACGAACGAGATCGGGTGGCAAGATATTTGTGCCCACCAGATCGACCAACTCCACACGAAAATCAGACTCGGGCAGCGAACTGATATCGACCGATCGCTCGGAGGTCCCTGCCAAGCGAACTGAGCCTCCCATCAGAATTGTCCACTCAGCCACCAGACGATCTTGCGATTCTGCGCATAG
>SYJV01000401.1 GCA_005798335.1 Planctomycetaceae bacterium
AACAACTACCCGGACCGCAGATTGGTCCACAGCTAGACGCGACATTTCGGACTCCTTTCCGTTAATTTGCGGAAAGAAGTCTCGCTAAAAGCGAAATTCAATACTAGACCAATTCCCAGCAGTTAAGCGGGACATTGAAAATAATAGTTGTCTTGGTGTGGAGGAGTAGGATGGTCGGTTTTGGGTGGCTTGTTAAACCACTCTGTCCCTTGGGCTTGGCAAGGTTCACCCGCTAGGAATTCTGCAAGCTTGTTCCAGCGCGGGTTGCTGCGGTAGTTCGCGAAAAACGCATCGCCTTCCATGTGCTGCATTTGTTTGAGAGTCTCGGGTTTGCTGCGGTCATCGTAGAATGCAGACTCCTTGGGCAAGCTAGGTACTACATCTCGAATGTAGCGTTCCAGTTGCGCCTTGAGTTCCGCTAATTCATCCAAAGACAAGAACTGTCGAATTAATACGTAGCCATCGCGAGCGAACGCAGATTTTAGTTCCGCCGTTAGTATTGAATCACACGTCATTAGCTCTACCTATTCATGCCTGCGGTTATGAGGACGGGTTACAGTATCTCTCGATAAAGGAAAATTCTCGCACAGCCAGCGATTGTGGATCCGCGCGGGCTACTTGCGACTTAGGCGAGCGGCAGAACGATTCTCACCAATACAAGCCCGATGCGCAAGCGAGTGGGGCAATCCAGGCGTATGTCAATCCAGGCTCTCACTCGCTTGCGCTTCGGGCTTGTACTGGTATATTCCCATCTGCCGCTCGCCTTAGGACTTTCCATCGTAACGTCATAGCGAGCCGTGCGCCAATTGGCGATTCGCTTGCGCGACTATATCAATTCCTACTAACTCGCTCCAGGCATTCAGCAGTCGGAGTGTAATCTCGCCAATGGCTCCATCGCCGACTGGCAGGCCGTTGAATTTCGTCGCTGGCATGACGCAATAAGGCGTGCTAGTAAAAAACACTTCGTCGGCGGTATACAAATCGTACGGTAGCAGATCCGCTTCCACGATAGGAATATCGAGCTGCCTTGCCAATTCAAATACTGTCTGGCGACTAATACCTTCTAAGCAATTGGTCGTATGAGGCGTGAAGATCTTATTATCATGAACGACGAAGATGTTGCCGCCCTTGTTCTCCGCGACGAAGCCGTTGACATCCAGAATTACGCCTTGGGCCAGGGGATCGACTAATTTGACCTCAATCTCCGCGAGCGTGTAGGCCATGCGGCTGCGATTCTTGATGCGCGCGTCCAGAGACTGCGACGCAACAATTCGGCTCATCGCTGTAACAGCATGGCAGCCGACTTGGTAGAAGCTAGCCCAACTACGCAAATCCATTGGCTGGGTGAAGACCATGACTGTCGCGCTCGAACGTTGAATGGTTGGATCTGCTCCTGCGATCGATCGCCCTCGCGAGATATTGTGCACCAACCAGCAATCGTCGTCCTGCCCGAGAAACGAACGGTTTGCGTCCAGGACTTCGAGCGTAATCTGCAACATACGTTGGGCATCGCACCCTGGATCTATGCGAGTGACTTTGAGCGATTTGTAGAGTCGGACGATGTGCTGTTCCAACTTGAACGGTCGATGGCCGAAAGTACGCGTCGACTCGGTGACAGTATCTCCCAGCATCACGGCACTGTCGAAAATAGAAATGCGAGCTTCATTTTCCGGGACCATTTCGCCACAGAGGTAAACCAGTCTTTGCTTCATGGAAAGTAACTTTCGGAGAGTAGAATCGGTTCCGCGCCACTTGCTCAAGGATTAAACTTGCCGTTAGAGCACATCATTTCGCATTCGGTAAAGCCGTCAGGCCAATTTGTACCTATTTTGAACTCGAATTGACGGTACATCAAGCCACAACTACTATGGCAGCTTATCGAAATCGGGCATTGAAATCAAACTCGCCGCCCCACGCAAGCAAATGGATAATGGTTAGTCAACTTGCCGCAGGATAAGACGCATCGAATTAAATTTTGGCTGTTCGCATTCGCGGCAATCGCCGTGCTGGCGCTGTCGATCAATGGTACTTGGCGAGCATTTCGAGACGGCAGCAATCGCATTGAAGATTGGTTGCCTCGAGGATTTCAGGAAGCTCGTGAGCTGGAGTGGTTTCGCCAGCAATTCGGTGGTGATTCGTTCTTGATGATCAGTTGGGACCGCTGCGAAGTAACTGGGGAATTAGATCCCTCGCAGCCGAGTGTCATGTCGGAATACAGCGACAGGCTGCGCACGGCGTCGCTGGGCGCCGGGCAGGCCCCTTTTTTTTTCGCAGGTGATTTCTGGCGAAGATGCACTGCGCCGACTAACGGATACGCCGATCGGCATTTCTCGCGACCAAGCGATTGGGCGTCTGCAAGGTTGGATGTTTGGTCGCGATAGAAAAACTTCGTGTATCGTTATCGTATTATCCAAGGAAGGCTCGGAACATGACCGAGAGGCAATTGATGCAGTTTACGCGATAGCCAAGGAATTACATCAACCTGAGATCCTCTCGCCAGAATCACTGCATATTGCTGGTCCAGCAATTGAGGCATTGGAGATTGAGAATTCGAGCCACAAATTCTTGATTCCACTGAATGTGGCTTGTTATTTCGTGAGCTCGCTACTCATGCTCTTGACGTTTCGGAGCATCCTGGTGACGGTTGTCATTTTGGCTAATGCGATTGTCTGTCAGTTGTTATTTCTGGCCACTGTCGGATATTCGCCATGGTGCAAGTTGGATTCGATTCTGTTAATTGCTCCCTCGCTGATGTTCGTATTGGGTGTGTCGTGCGCAGTTCATTTGGTGGGATACTATCGAGACGCGGTACGCTTACATGGCCATGCGCGCGCTCCTTGGGAAACGTTGCGCTCAGCAGCGGCTCCTTCATTATTCTCCTCGCTGACCACAGCGGTTGGATTGTTGTCGTTAGCGATCAGTATGCTGGTGCCAGTCCAAAATTTTGGCATTTATGCAGCAATTGGAGTCATGCTGGGCTTGTTATTGATGGGCACGCTTCCCTGGCAGTTGCGCTATTTCATTCCCGAGCAGTGGGCTGTGGCATTGATCGACGAACATCGTCGTTTTCAGGCTCTGAGTCAACGAGCGGCGACCGGCATTGGCCGAAATCTGTGGGTGATACTGGGAATCAATTTGGTCATATTTGTTGCGGGAACAGCCGCCTGTTTGCACATTCGCGCGAAGATCAGAATTCACGATTATTTCTTGCCGGGATCGAAATTGGTACAGGACTACGCATGGTTGGAGGATCGCATTGGCCCGTTGGCTCCGATAGAAATTGTTGCCAAAATTGCCAATGGAACTGCGTCGCCTTTGGTGGATCAATTACTACTTGCCGAAGAAATTCAACAGGTTGTCGCCAATTCACCGGGCATTAGCGCAACCGCTTCGGCCTTGAATTTCGCTCCGAGCCTCACGACTTTGAAGCAAGCCAGTTTGCGAGGCGTCGCGCAGCGAACGCTGCTGGCGAAGCGCTTCGAAGAAATTCGCGATACCTTTGTGGAATTGGGGTTCTTGCGTACGCTCGGCCCCGACCACTTATGGCGAATTAGTGCGCGCGTGTTTTCGGCTGACAAGATCGACTATTCGGCGCTGATTGCCAAGATGAAGCTGGACATCCAGGCGCGAGTGACTGAGGTGGCCGGCACCACTGCCGACAACCTTGAAATTGCGATTACTGGAGGTGTGCCAGTTCTTCAAAAGGCCCAGGACCAGATGTTGGACGATTTGATCAGCAGCTTTATTTGTTCGCTGGTCCTTATCTGGGGTGCAATCGCTTTGTTGTTTGCCGCATGGGCCTGGATGGACCTGCCACAGAAAAACACAATTTCCCTATTGAAGCCTATGTTGGTTTGTTTAGCGGCTGCATCCCTGGCGATGATTCCGAATGTGCTGCCCGTGGTGGTAGTTTTTGGCGTGATCGGTGCCATGGGAGTGAACGTCGGTATGGGTTCTATGTTAACGGCCACGGTCGCGATGGGAATCGCTGTCGATGATACTCTACACTTCTTGACCTGGTACTATCGATCGCGGCGAGATGGCCGAACGCAAACGCAATCGGTTTCGGACGCTATGGAGCATTGCGCCAAGGCCATGATGCAAACGACCGCAATTTTCGTCTTTGGCTTGGCGGTCTTTACGCTAAGCCCCTACTTGCCCAGCGCTCGCTATGCAGCCATTATGTGTTCGATGTTGTTTATAGGATTGATTGGCGATCTGATTGTTCTACCAGCGATTCTGTTGAGTCCAATGGGGCGAGCATTTGACCTTGGAATTTCACGCCGTGCTGTTCCAAATACAAGTCGGCCCGATCCTTCCCCATAAAGCGTTCAATACGCTTGGGATCGGTGCGCAATAAATCGACAACAATCAACACGACAACAGTATCGCTAAAGTTCGGATCGACGCCAAAATTGACGGCTTCCGCCCCCAGTTTCAAATAGTGCTTGAGCAAAACGGGAATCTTCTTCCGCTCAATGTCAGCCAGCACGGCATCGACATCTTCCGCAGTTTCTAAACTATCGAGTTGGCTCGGTAACAAGCCGTGCAGGGACTTGCTGCGAAAGGGAAATACGGGCCGAGCCAAAGCGGCAAGGTCTGCCCGAAACAGTTTTCTGCCCATAAAATCGACGATTACTTGCCGCGAAGTATTGTTGTACAGGCGACTGATACTCACCAGTCCAAACAACGAGTGCAGGTGCGGGTTCTTCCACACAAACTCGGCAATCCCTTGCCACAAACCCAGCAACACTTCAGAACTTCGCTGATATTCGACGCTGACAAACGAACGGCCCATTTCCAGAGAGTTGCCTAAGCGCGAAATCAGTTCGGGACCAAACTTGAACAGTGAATGCGTATACAGTCCTTCAGTGCCAAATTTATCGACCAGCTCCGCCGCAGGTGCCAAACGGTATGCTCCCGCAATTTCAGCGCGCTGTCGATTCCAGGCAAACAAATGCAAGTATCGCTGATCGAACTGATCCAAATCGACTGCTTTTCCGGTGCCTTCACCTGCTGCGCGAAATGAAATCTCACGCTGACGCCCAATTTCCGCAAGAATCAATGGTATCTGTTCGGCAGGCGCACAATAAAAATCGACGCTTCCCTTGGTAAGCAATCGATGTTGCGCATTTAAGTTGGCGATTTCCAGTTCCAGCAGATGTTTATCCGGGCCAGGAGCGATCGCAGTTTCGTGTTGTTCGGTGCACTCCGGAATCTCTGTTGGCGACATCGGTCGCGCGTCCAGCAAGTATGTGCGGGCGCGTAAATAGTCAGTTGCTCGTGTTCGATTCTCGAATTGACACAAACGCTCTTCAGAAATCGCGTTGCCGATGCGAACATGCACTAACTTGCCTTGTTTTGCACCGAATTCACGTGGCAAAAGCGCAGTTCGCAATCGTGGATAGATTACGCCAGCCAACTGAAATAACCAACTATTGCGCCCTTGAAAATAGATCGGTACCACTTTGGCCTGACTGCTGATCGCAAAACGAACTGCGGTTTCACTCCAGATTGGATCCCTAACTTGCAATGGATTGAGTTGCAGATGCGAAACGACCCCGGCTGGAAACATGGCCACCAATCCACCTTTGGCGAGCCAATCGATAGCAGCACGGCTAGCAATCACGTTGCGAGCTCGTGCTTGAATCCTAACGAACGGGTCCGCCGCGATGACCATCGGCCGCAATTCCGGAATCCTCTCCACCAGAAAATTAGCAAGAATCCTGGCATCTGGGCGAATCTGAGCCAACAAATCGAACAGAACCAATCCTTCAATCCCACCGAATGGATGATTCGCAACGACGACCACTGGACCCGATTTGGGTATTCGCTCCAGCTCGTCCTCATCGACCTGCCACTGAACGCCAAATCGCTTCAATACCCGCGCCGCAAATGACTGTTTTGTTTCGATCGACTCTTCTTCTCGCAATGATTGGTACACGCGCGCAAGCCTATCCAGCCCTAGTAATCGCTCAATCGCCCACTCGAATCGACGAGCGATGAAGCGTAAAGGCGCAGCGTGGATCTGATCATGCCAAGTGATACGAAACGGGTTCGAAGTTTGGTCCATCATTTCAGAATTGGGGCGCCAGCCTTTTCCTAAGCGAACGTTAGGGACGACATCCTGTGACAATTCGATGAGCCCGACTCAGAATGCTGCGACAAATCGCAGTCCAATCGATATCAATGGTAATCTCTCGGTGCATCCCGAACAGACTACCTAGTTCCCCAATTCCGTCTTAAATCAAGCGACACACCCCCCGTTATGGCTGTCGTCGTGTCGCTAAAACCACCTCTCGGACTACAATATCCCGTTCAACGCGGGCGACTAGCGAATGGCATCCATTCACTATTTAACCATTCGCCACATACAACTTGCGACATTTCATTCGGCATTCGCCCTCCGCCATTCCGCCAGGGAATTTGAAGATGTTTTATCGAGTATTCGGATTGCTTTGGTGCTGGTTAACCTTAATTTCGCTCGATTCCGCCAGAGCCGAAATCTCGTTGGACGGAATAAACCCCAACCATTGCGTGGCGATTGGGCGAGTTAGCGGCTACCAAGCATTTCGTGCCAACATCGAGGCTTCAGAGTTTGGCCAGCTTTGGAATTCTGCAGAAATGGCACCGTTCCGGGGTCATCTTCCAATTTCACGGCGCTCTTTCGCCGGCGGAATGCTCAAGAGATTTGGTTTGTCGGAAGATTCCTTTGAGACACTTGTACAACGTGAAATTGTCATTTTCGTTACTAGCCCTCCCGAATGCGGAATTCGCGTAAGCTGCATAATTGGGGCTGCAAACGATTCAATCACTGTCGATTCGGTAATTCAAGCTGCCATCAATGATCTTCGAAGGCAGGGTGGGCAAAAAGTCGAAGCACCTTTCCCAGTACCGGTAACTGTTTTGGTTGCTCCCAAGGAATCGGTCCCCAAGATCTTTGCCAAGTTCGCCGACTCGATTCTGATCAGCGACGACCTGGAAGCTGCGCAGCATATCGCGCAACAATTTGCAGCTCGTCGCGAGACTGGGCGTGCTTCTGGTACGGTTTCTAAATTAGTCGAAGGATTGCCCAAATCCCAATCGCTGGTTGCGACATGGATTTGCGATCCCAATAAGTTATTAGGCTCAATCGACGCCAGACGAAATCGCATAGAGCACAAATCCAATCGTAAAGGGACACCGACCAATTCGGGAGAGAAAAGCAGCGTCGAGAATTGGTTGCGCGAGAGCCTAACGGGCATCAATTCTGTCGCGGGAGGTATTTCGGTTGAAAAAGCTGGTGGGTTTCGCGGTGAGTTAATCGTCGAAACCGAGCGGAAACCAGCCGGATTGATGAAACTATTTGACGCCCCTGCCGGTGATTTACCGATTCCAGAATTTGTCACCGACGATGTCAGCCGAGTCGCTGTTTCCCAGTGGAATATCGCATACGCGATCGAGCGATTTGGGAACTTGTACGATGAGCTGACAGAAGCTCCGGGAGCTTTCATGCAGACGATCCGTGACACTAAACAAGAACTGAATGTTGATCTCGAAGGCGAACTGTTCCCGGTTTTGGGGCCTCGTGTAACGGTCTTGGGGCGCTATGACACGCGTTCGAAATCAGAACAGTCGTTAGTAATATTTGATATTCAGTCACCGCAAACGAACTCGACGCACGTTGCAGAGATGGTTCGACGTCTGTTCGCAGATGATACCGAGACCAAGCAAACCAATATTCCTGGCCAGCCAAACAGCCTTTGGGAAATCAGTTTTGCAGTAGGTGACGAACGTACTTCGTTCGCAAACGCTGGCTTGATGGTCGCTGATGGAAAGCTCTGGTCGGCAACGCATGCGAGCTTCATCCAAGAGATCTTGCAAACACCGAGTCGCGAAAAAATTCACAATGCCGCCGATTATCGGCAGGCTCATGGAGTTGGTTCAAAAAACCAGTCGGCCAGTACCGTCTTGCGCAGCTTTACGCGAATCGATCGTGATATAGAATTCACGTACAATACGCTGAAATCAAAAGGGCCAGGTGGATTGCACAACCCCGGTAGCGTCGTGGCACTAATTTTTGCCACTCTGCTTGGCGCGACTGAAGGGAAAACTCAAGTTAGATTCTCTTTGTTACCAGAATTTCACCAAATTAGAAATTATCTGGGCTGTACCAGTTGGTCCGTTGACCATCATGAAAGTAAGTGGCGAGTTCACTATCAAGTGTTTCCCAAGTCATCCGTCCATTCGAATCAGCCCGATAAATAATGGCTGTGAGCGAAACACCGAAAACTCCAATCAACCGGCATGCATTGAGAACCCTCGGCACTCGACGACGGCAAGCCATTTTGCAAATACTGAGAAGTTCGCTCGCACCTGCTAAAAAGCTTGCAAGTTGCCTAGTTTTCTTGTTGGTTGGCTCGTTACAACTATTGTGCAGCGCGCAATCTCGGACGGACATCGATTGGATTTCACTGCTGGACCAGCAACCGTACACTGCTGCATCAGCGGACGCGCTGAGCAAGAGCCAACACGATACTGCTCTCGCAATAGTTGGTGTCGAGAAGAGAATGGCCCGCGAAGCTCATGGCGAAAGTTGGCGGACTCATCTTCAGCTTGATGCGTTATCGAAATCGCTTTTGGGCGCTCGGGAACAAGGCCAGCTTGATCTCGCCGATAGCGAAGTAATCGAACAGACATGGCGTCGCATGGTGGGCATCGCCGCTGGCTTGGAGATGCCGGAATTGATGGAATTGCGTCGATGTTTGTCGAGAACAATTTTTCTGCGGCGAAGATTCGCAGCGGACGGCAGGCTGCGAGACGAATGGGGTCAGCGCCGCCAAGAAATTTCACAAGCGCTGGCTGGAGCAGGAACTAATCTCTCGCTTGACCATCACAGGCTGTTATCGCCAAATCTGCGCTGGTTGGTTGTCCATGAACAATTACAACCGTTGGTGAGTGCGATCCGGTCCACGTGCTACCCCAATCTTGCCGTCGATCTTGGCACGGACGCTATTTTACAACTATCTACTCGAAATGTTTCTCAGTCGCGACCAGTCAACAAGCACTTGCACGGAATTCAGATCGTAGGATTAGCTCAGTTCGCTGGATCGGCTCGATTGCTGCCGATCAATAGCGATCGTTGCTTTCAGGGAAAAATCCAGCTTGATGGCCAAGTTGCCACGCAACTGCATGGGATTCGTGGAAGGCTGGAATTGGCTCTCTCGAGCAGCACTTCCGTAACTTCTCATGCCAACTTGGTTAATCGCGAGACGATAATATCGGCGTTCCCCAGCCACAGTTCAGCGCACAGCACCTTGTGTAATCCACGAGTTGCCGCGCGTCGCGATGGGCCGATCGCGAGATTGGTTGAGCGCATCGGACTGGCTAGAATCATGGAACAAAGCGCGGAAATCCGCGAATCAATCTCGGACGAGGTAGCGCGCTTGGTCAGCGAGGAATTTGATCGCCAAGTAACTGAAGAGGTCGCCGATCTACAAAGTACCATAAACCGTTCGTGGCTTGTATCGGCCGATCGACTCGATATCCGCCCGGCGCTGATTGCGTCAAGTTCGACTGAGAGCGGGGCCCGTTGGTCGATGTCTATCCATGGCCAGTCCGGGCTAACGGCAAGCACACCAATTTCTCAACGCGACGACGCGAATTACGTTGCAGTCCACCTGCACGAATCTCTATTGAATCGCATTTGCGAGCGCGTATTTGCTGGGGTTCGCATCAATAGCATTGCTGCGGCGCTTGATTCGGTCGGGCTGAAGAAAATTAGCGCACTGCCAGCCAAGGACTTGCATGTTCGATTTTCGGAAGACGCCCCTATTTCATTTCAATTCGATGTCGATCCATCGGGTGGCAATTGTGTGTTAATGAGAGTCAGCGGTGCAGGCTACGAATTTGATGGTTTGAAACTGGTGGCCATGGATTTCTTAGTTCGCTACGGAATTGGCTCTTCAGGAGAAAAATTGAGGTTGAGTCGATTGGGTGCGATTGAAATTTACCCGCCGAAGAAAGGGCGCAGTTTGCGATTCATCCAGCAACGCAATATTCTTGCCA
Organism: Planctomycetaceae bacterium; assembly: GCA_005798335.1. Lineage (GTDB taxonomy): Bacteria > Planctomycetota > Planctomycetia > Pirellulales > Pirellulaceae > Aureliella. The sequence continues at coordinate 10,048 of SYJV01000401.1, forward strand.
AGAGGCTCGACAGGGATTTTCCTGACGAATGGTCGATCAGCATCGAAGAGATTCTGTCGCGTGCCAGCTCATCGACCAACTGGCCAGAATTGTGGATTGGCAGAATCCAGATTGATAACGGCTGGCTAAGTGTCGGTGTGCGAAAGTAATTGAAACGCGGCGCGTCCAACGAGTTGTCGCGATTTATCTAACGCACCGGCGTTTCGGATGCTAGCCAACTTCAGTAGACTACTACAAGCACGCATGTTACGCGCCGACGGCTTTGGTAGCTTCGGTATTAAGTCTGCTGGAGATCATCAATGACTGAGCAACCAGAATCAGCTCAAGTTGCTTGTTCGGCTTGTGGGTCTGAGTGCCTTGCAACCAGCAAATCCTGTTGGCTCTGCCACGCGGATTTGGCAAACTCGCAACCGATCATCACAGCCAGCGTAGTGCTAGAGCATCCCACCAAATCCACGGCAGACCCTATTCTTACTGGGCTGACTATTGCTTGCGTTTGTTTTGCGTTGTTGATCGGTATCGGAATTGTTCAATCAGACCCGGGCATGTTGATTCCCTATCTGATTTTCGTTACTCCCGCATTCATCGCCACAGGAGGGCGAGCGGCGTGGGCGCGTTTGAGCGGAAAGCAATTGTCCGGCTCGCAGTTGTTTCTAACTTTTATGGGTTCCATGGCGATGATCGTCGGCCTATTTGGCATGTTGATCGTGGGTGGAATCGTGGCGCTCTTCTTAGCATGTCTTTCGATGGCGACTAACGACTTTCGCTAAGTGAATACTGGATGGCATCCATTCCTCATTTGATATTCGCAATTCGCCATTTGCAATTCTCCAAACAACAACTATGGATCTGCGATATCCTCTGATCATGGCAACGGCGCTCGTCTTGTGCGCTTATTTGTTGCGCATTCGAAGGGATGCAGTGCCCCTCAAGGCCGGCGAGAGGCTGGCCGTGGGCATTGGAGCATTTTGTAGCGCGATGCTAGGCGCAAAATTGCCTTTCGTTCTGGCCGACTGGGAAGGTCTATTGTCGGGCGCCGTGTGGTTCTCCAGTGGCAAGACGATAATGTGCGGCTTGGTTGGAGCATACTTCGGCGTCGAGTTCACTAAGTGGGCTTTGGAAATTCGCGTTAAGACTGGTGACTGGTTCGCGATGCCAGTCGCAGTCGCTGTAGGAATCGGACGGATTGGCTGTTTTGTTGCGGGCTGCTGTTACGGCACTCCGACGGAATTGCCTTGGGGAGTCCGTTTCGCAACCGCAGATTTGCTCGAAGGAGTTGATGCGCCTCGGCATCCAACTCAACTATACGAGTCATTTTTTCATTTCACCATGGCAGCAATCCTGTGGCACCTTCAAAAGAGCGCAATTTGGCCAGGGCATTTGGTGAAGTTCTATATTATCGCCTATCTAGTTTACCGCTTAATTTCGGAAACGATTCGCCCCGAGGCGCGTGTGCTGGCGGGTCTAACAGGCTACCAATGGTGCGCGATCGGGTTGATCCCCGTTTTCGCTTTCTTGTGGTATCGCGATGCGCAACGAATGCGTGAGAGTGTATCGCAGCTACCGGCACGCTAGTTCGCGGGCTGAACAGTGGTGGTTGTGCGAGCCTCCGCCACGATCGACGATTCGCTAACTGAAATGGCTTGGGCGGTGATGTTGATTTGCTGAGGTACCTTAGGAGTCAACTCGACCGAATAGTCGATCGTCTCATCAGGGCGAATAGTGTTTATCGTCTGAATGATGATGTAATCAATATTGTCCTGGCCGCGAACAAAGTTTGGTGAAAGTTCCTCTCCGCCGCGCGAGACACTGACTACGGTACTGCCCTGCGGTAGAGTTAGACGAATAAGGATGTTGTTCAGCAGTCGGTCTTGGTCATTGGTAACGCGCACGAAATACCGGATACGACCGCCAACGGAGACCGGATCATTTGTATCACCTACGCTTAGCTGAAGTTTCCCGGATCGAGGCGTTGCTGGAGCTTGCGGTGACACTGGCGCGCCATCAACTTGGCGAGTTATGGTCACAATAATCTGTTTACTGTCGCTAACTCCCTGTTTGGATTGCGCGGCAACTTGGATCGCCGCCTGGGCGACTTCATTGAGCGCCAAGTACGACAGCCTTAGAATTGCAACTTCGCCGGGGTTCAGATCGGGAGCGGACCAAATCACAGTAGCTCTATCGGCGGCGAGATTGACTCGTCCGTGATTCTCCGTATTGTTCTCCGATGGCTGGAGCGCCATGTCCGCCAAAATGTTCGCAGTGATGCCAGTTAGCGGAACTTCACCGCGATTGACGATTTCGATTTGTGCTAGTGATTTCTGACCAACGGTCATCGAGTTGTTGAATCGAATGCTGGTTTCCAACCGAGGTAATTTCTCCCTCGGTGGTTTGCCGACAACGGTCGCGTTGCGTTCTGCCAGTACTGCGCCGCTGCTGGATAGCACTCGGAGTCTGGCCCCCAACTTTCCTTGCTGGCGGACGACAAAGGATATGCCATTGTTGAACGATGCACCGGGTTGCAGCGTGGGGATCTCTTGTTCCACTTTGTTGCCAGTGGAATTCTGTTCGGGCATCACTGCATCGAGATTTGTGTCCGACTCAATCAGTAGTTTAGCGCCTACCAGTACTTGCCGGCCTCGATTGACGACATCGATTTCGTAAACGATTTGCTCGCCAACCTCTTTTTCGGCTATTCCGCCATCGGGTTCGAATCGAACATCGATCTCCGGTTGCGTGACTTCTGTTCTTACTTTTGATTCAGCGTTGAGATTGGGGTCGCCGATGGCATTGAATACCAGATCAAATACTCCCGGCGAATCGGCTTGCAGAGTTATTACGATGTTAATTTCTTGATGAGCGGGCAAAACGCCTTGGTCCCAAACTCGGCCGCCTGATATTTCAACATTCTCTTTCGGAATAGTTTCCAAGACGCGCGTCCCAGCGGGCACGAGCATGCGAAGCTGGACATTCTCAGCGTCCAAGTCGCCAGGGTTCGCTATTGTGACGTTATAGGTTAGAACCTGACCGGGCGTCGCATCCGGCGGTCCATTGGCGCGCAGTTCCAATCCTGGCGAGCTAAACGTGACCATTGCTTGGCCTCGTCCCAAGGGTAAAGCGGGTAAGTTATCAGACGGCTGTTCGGGGCGGATGATTTCGATGACAACTGGTGTTGTACCGCGAGCGCCAGCCTGCGAAACAATTCGTACCGGAGCGTTACCTCTCTGGTCCACCAGCACTTGTGTGACGTTCTTGCCAGGATCGGATGGGAAGGCGGCGATGCTGGGATCGACAATGGTGTACTGCACGATCCAGCCGGTTGCAGGGACAAAGTTCTCCGATCGCGTCACCCGCGTGACCAATTCGATTGTTTCGCCAGTTCTAGCAACTTGCGACTTTGGCATTTGCGAATCTACGTCCACCCAATAAATAGTTGCCGTTTGCCGACGTTGATCCCAGATCTCGCTCTCGGGCGCCAGCACCGTGACACGGCTGACACCTTCGCTGGGTGACGAGATGCTAAGCCACGTGAGTCCCTTGGCCAAGAAAATATCGTCGTCACATGAAGGTGTGCCGCGCGTGATCGTCGTTTCGCGCGAACTGGTTCGTCCATGCGCAAAATCAACGTCGAGTTTCTCGACTTTGGGCCTACCTCGCAAGCTTGAACAGAGCTTGCCTTTCATATCGTCGCCAACTTCGATGAACTGTCCCACGCTGTCGGGAGACAACATCCATTCCAGAGGTTGTCGCTTGACAAGATAACCATCTTTGCCACACAAACCCGCCAACAAGACAACTTCGCCACCCACCGGAGCCAAGAAACGGGTCTCGACTAATTGGATCTCGCCCGATTTTCCAGGATGCTTGGGCGCGAAATGTTCGTGCAATTGTGCCAGCTTGCGTCCACTGAATAAATTGCAGAATCCATCTGGCCCGCCGGCGGCTTGTACACACGGCGCCGGCGTCAACGGAGTTGGAAAAGCGGATTGAGGTACGATACCAGGTTGATTTGCGTCTCCGTGGAGTCTTGGCACGGCCAGTGTTGTCGTGTTAGGAAACGGCAAGAAAATTCGCGAACCGTTGGGATCGATCGCTGGCAAGTTAATCCTTGCGCAACCTCCCACAGCGATTAAAAGGGCCAGCAGCAAAATCAGCGTGCACCGAGACGGCCAGCGCATTCCTGGCGAATGGTTTTCCCGCACCGAATCGACTTGTCCTTGTCCGGCCGACATAATCCCGCGTCGCCCACCAATTCAGAATTTGCTTCCTAGAGATTCCACCAGGAGAACCCTAGCACGTGTGCGAGTGCCAGCGCGAAAATCTGTGTAGTTGCGCGTGAAGTTGACATGAACTGAGCGGCGGCTTTTCCGAGATTAACGATTATTCGTTGTGAAATGCCCCACTACCGGACAGATGTATCAACAAAATGCGATCAGTTTGATTTTGGTTTCACGCATTTTCGTCGATAGTTTTACCAGTTATTATAAACCAAAAGGATTCCAAACTTGATCAATGCTCGCGTGAATTCTTCTGAACTCCATCCTCATGCTCACTTAACCAAAATGCAACTGTAAGCTCTATGCACACCGAATCTTCCGGGCGTTGATGTTAGACTAGTTCACTGTGACTTGGCTAATGAGTTGCCAGTCGGTCAGGTTATCAAACTGTATTCCCAAGGTTGCGTACAAGGTAATTTCCGATGATCAGCAACTGTAAACGAAATGGTTTTACCCTAGTGGAGTTGCTGGTCGTGATTGCGATCATCGGCGTGTTAGTGGGATTGTTATTGCCAGCAGTCCAATCGGCTCGCGAGGCGGCGCGCAGCATGCAATGCAAGAACAACCTAAAACAACTTGGCTTGGCCCTGCACAATTATGAAAGTGTGCACAAGAAATTTCCGCCAGGTGTTATCTGGGGATCGGCTACAGCAAATTTTACGAATCCGCGTTTGAACTTTCATTGCCAGTTGTTTCCGTTTATTGAGCAGAACAACGTGTACGGATTGATCAATTTGCAGAACTTCGCGGGCTCGACAGGTGGAGCCTGGTTCACGTCGACTGCGAACATCCCCGCCACGACCGCTCCAATGCCGCACTTGCGCTGTCCATCGGATAACGCGACGCCTCAGTACGAACAGCCGACGGTGCGCATCCTGTATTACCGCAGCAGTTATTTCGGTGTCTGGCATGGATTCCAGACCAATGATGTCCTTGCCGCTTCGTACGGTCGATCAAACGCTCCGAAGGCTTTTTTCGGAGCAAACGTCCCCATCCGCATCGCCGAGATTACGGACGGTACATCGAATACGATCGCCATCGCTGAGGCGCTTGGCGGAATGGCTCAAACCGACGCGCGCGGATTCGTGTGGGGCGATCAAGCTGCGTTCCAATTCCTGTTTGCCGAACTGGCTCCGAACAGCCGCCTGCCAGATCGCTGTCCCAATGCCGCTCAAGGTTGCCGCTCAGTACCTAACAATGATCGTCATCGACCGTGGGTGGCCGGAGCGGCTGGAGCCGAGACGTGTGCCGCACGCAGCTTGCACACCGGTGGCGTAAACGCCGTGCAGGGTGACGGTTCAGTGCGGTTCTTTGGCGACTCCATCGACTTGGCAACCTGGCGTGCCCTAATGTCGATCAGCAACGGTGAGGTCATTGGAGATGTGGGTTCGTAGTCTGCTCCTTCAAATCAGGCAACTGCGATAGATACGGTTCGCTCAATTATTGACCAATCAAGTCAGGCCGAGCACTGCTAGAGAATCGCGATAGATCATTTCTTCGATCTTTGCTTCGTTCAGCCTCGGTAGCGCGGTGCCCGCGAGCATCAAGTTCAATCCGCGCAGACCTTCGAGCGTAGCGTTGACGGTAGTAAACGGATAATCGGTGCCAAAGAGTACCTTGTCCCACACGCCGTATTCTTGGACCAACATCAGGCTGTGATAAAACTGAAAGGGGCGGTAGTGCAACGCGCTAATGTCGGCATAGACTCGCGGATGTTTGCGAATAACGGCTACGCATTCGCCTTCGTATGGGTGCGCCAAATGCGCAAGGATCATCGTGACGTCAGGATGTCGTATTGCGACTGTATCTAGATGGCGCGGCAATGTACATTCGAGCGGTGCTTGACGAACAAACGTCGTTCCGGTGTGCAGCAGTACAGGCAACTGATGTTTAGCCGCGTATTGCCATACAGGCTCAACCAGTGAATCATCGGGACGAAATCCAGCGTACATCGACAACAACTTGATGCCGCGCAGGCCGAGTTCTTCGTGCCCAACGCGCATTTCACGCTGCCAATCGGGTTGGGTCGGATCGACCGATAAAAATCCAATCAAGCGATCAGAATGCTGGGAAACGTATTGAGCCACATGAACGTCGTTGACCCATACGCCACTCAATTTGGCTTTTCCACCAAACACGATCGTGCGCACATCGGGAACCGAAGCGGCGCAATATTCTTCAATGCGAACCGTCAAATCAACTTCAACGCCGGCTCGCGCCCGCGCCGCCTGTCGACGAAACTCGTCGGAGAAATCGCGAGGATATTGCCAAAAATGGCTGTGAACGTCGATGATCATGGCAGGTCAAAATAGATTACGAGTGAAGATGGATGATGCGATAAACCAAGTTGCGGTGGAGACTATTGAGCCGGCGTCGGCTCTCCATGGAGTTCTACCATTGTGTGTTTGCGGAAGAGCAACCAGAAAAAACCCGCTGCAATCAAGATACAAACGTAGACGCTGAACATCGGGTCCCATTGTGCTCGTCCGGAAAGTCCTCGACTTTGCTGGTAGTCGGCAAAGACGCCGACGAACCAGAGCGAGATCAATGCTCCGCCAGTACCCATCATATTCATCAGACCAAACAACGGCCCAACGTGTTTACCCGATTGCTCGATCGCAGACGACCACCATGATGGCAGCGCCAATTGAGTGCAAAACAGAGAGACAGCAGTGAAGCTCGCAAGCCACTCAACCGTTTCACAGCGTACGGCGATAAACAGCGCCGCGGCACCAGCAAAAAAAGTGGACGCGCAGAATAGTCGGCGAATCAGGTTTGCCGATTCCCCGGCGCGGATGATGCGATCGGCAATGATACCACCAGTGAAAACACCTAACGCTGCTCCGCCGAGCGCCAGCGAAGCCAGAAACCCGGTTTGCGAGTTACTGATCGAATGCGCCGAGGTGAGATAGGAAGGAAACCAATTAAAGTAGAAGTACGAATTAAACGAGCTGCACGTAATGATGGCGCTCAGTATCCAAATGCCCTTGTTCTTGAACACGATTGACCAAGGAACCAGCTCGTGAACAGTCGGAGCAGACATCCCTCCGCCGCTGCGAATCGTTGCCAATTCTTCGGAGCTAACCCAACTATGTTGGTCGGGAGTGTCCCGGAACCAGATCCAAAACCCAGTCGCCCAAATAATTCCTATCGAGCCAAATACAGCAAAGGTCCAGCGCCACCCAATATTGTCGATCAGCCCAGCAGCCAAACTGGGCGACAGAGCGCCGCCAATCAACGACGCGGCCAGCATGATCCCTTGCACTCGCCCTCGCTCGTTCGTCGGAAACCAGCGAGTCAACACACGTGCAGCATTGGGGTACGCACCAGCTTCACCAGCTCCAAAGAGAAATCGAACGATAAACAGAGACAGAAAATTGGTGCACGCACCCGTTGCGGCCGTGAAAATTGACCACCAGATCGTGATGCGAGTCAACACGCGCCGCGCACCGATCAACTCGCCCCAGCGCCCGGTCGGCACTTCGAACACACCGTAGGCAAACTGAAACGCCATTGCCAGATAAGCAATCTGCGTGTTACTCAGTTCAAATTCTTTCTTGATAAATGGCGCCGCTTGTCCCCAGCAAATTCGGTCCAGGTACAAGATCGCGGCCATCGCGCACAGCCAAAAGACCACAAACATCCGCGCTCGCGACGGCCTACCGCCTGCGCCACCAGTCGTAGAATCGACCGTAGATTCGTAGGGATTACTATTGCCGCTTTCGGCTATATCATTGGGACCGTTGGATTCGTTTCGCATTGCGCACATATCCTCGGTTGGCGATTCTTGCGGCGAGAGTAGAACAGTTGTCCTCAACTGTTCATAGCACTTAGTTTCGGCGCTACTAAGGAATAGCCGAGAAATAAGTGTCAGGTACCTTTTGTGCGCAGCACCCGAAGGGCGAGTTTCTCGCAAAAGGTACCTGACACTTATTTCTCAAGCGATACTAACGGTTAGCGACAAATAACAGCTAAAGAAAAACAGTCGAAGGCAACGTGTTCATACTCTTAGTATGACCGCGCTCAGGAACGGGACGAATTCTAATTCATTCTCGCCTGCCGTGCGCACCTCTGGCGGAAAATTTTGCATCGGCACCGCATTGAGAAACAGCTCCTCGCGATTCAGGTATGGATGCAACCAGCTCAAAAATCGAGTAACATTTGACTCCCCGCCCAAATCGAAACCCGCGTCACAATGGAAGGAAGAGGATCATGTTGATTGGCTACGTAAGTGACCAACGCTATGTAGCTTTACCGGACGTTTACCTCGAGTTTATCGACTCCAGCGGTAATAGTTGGGAGGCTCGCTCGCGGGCAAGTGGCTCGGTACATCTCGATCTGCCACCTGGCGACTACAGAGTCATTCTGCAAAAACCAGGCTTCGGCGCGAAGTTCTCTCGCGTGATTGTACCGCTCGACCAGCCACACCAATTTCGGCTGCTCGCCGATAGCCTGTTCGGATATGCATGGCCGAAATGGGTTCGGTCGGGCGAAGAAGCTGAATTTCGAGTGCATGCAGTCGAACAATACAAATTGGAATTGTGGCGCTATGGTTGGGAACCGGAATTTGTTCACGGTTTGGGTTGGCATGACGAGCATGGTCCGCGCGCTACCATGCAGGTCACGCCCGACGGCGACTATACGCAGACGGGTGCTCAGTGGAACAAAGTTGGCTACGTTAGCGCTGCCCATCGGCAGTTCGTCAAAGCGCCCGAGCGCAGCGGGCTGTATTATTTCCGGGCATCGACCAACTCGGGTTTGCAGTTCTCATTTCCTTGGATCGTCGCACCTGCTCAACCGAGTGCCAAGATTGCGCTGCTGGCATCAAATATTACTTGGAATGCTTACAACGCGTTTGGCGGCCGGAGCAACTATATTCACGCGGATCAACTGCCGCTGACGCCCACCGTGAATTCTCGCTTTGAACTGCGGCGCTATCAGAGCGCCGAACACGGAACTTGGGGCTACTCCGAGTACGCTCCGCTGTCATTCGATCGTCCCGAACCATTCAATCACATCGATTTTCACGAGCGAATCACCGACCCGATCGAGGGTAGGCAAGCGTGCCATTTGGCACCCGCAGAATGGCGACTGGCAGGCTGGCTAGAACGTCATGAATTTGCTTACGACTATTATGCCGAAACTCAGTTGCACTCAGGTGTTCTTGACCTGTCGGCTTATAAGATCTTGATTACTGCGGTCCATCCCGAGTATTGGACGCGGCACATGTACCAGCGAGTCAAGCACTGGGTATTTGCTGACGGTGGCAAGTTAATTTACTTGGGCGGAAACGGACTTAACTGCGAAGTCGAGTTCGACCAGCAGGGCAATATGACTTGCCACAATGGTGCCATTACCAGTTTGTGGAGTAGCGGCATGGGCGGGCACGACAGTCGCTATGCGATGCGCCACGAATCGGAAGCCAATCTACTGGGCGTAGTTTTCACGCAAACTGGAATCATGACAGGTGCGCCATATCGTGTCATCGATGCGGCCCACTGGGCTTTTGCTGGCACCGGGCTCAAGGACGGAGACATCTTTGGCCAAAAAAGCTTGCACGTGCGCTGTCCAGGAGGCGCGTCTGGTCACGAAACTGACAAAATATCCGCTCAGTCGCCCAGCAATGTCCAGAGGCTTGCAAAGGGGATGAACATCGATGACGGAGGCGCGGAAATCGTGACGTTCGATACGGCCAGCGGTGGCAGCGTGTTCTCTGTTGGTTCGATCAATTACTGCGCATCGCTTCCGATCGATCAGAATATTTCTCGTATCACACAAAATGTAATTAGCCGCTTCTTGGAGTAGCCGCATGAAGATCACTCAAGTTGAATCGATCCCAGTTTGCGTCCCAATGAAAAAAGGGATGTCCGCTAAAACCGCTCACGGCGAGCATATCACTAGTCCTTACGTCATCGTGCGCGTGTCTACGGACGACGGCCTGGTCGGCTTGGGTGAAGCGACCATTTCCGCACTTTGGTCGGGCGAAACACAAGCGGGAACGGTGGCGGCGATTCGAGACTATATAGCTCCGGCAATCGTGGGCAAAGACCCGCGCGATATCACCAGCATTCGCCGATCGATGGACTTCATGATCAAGCTGAATCCCTTTACCAAAGCCGCCGTGGAAATGGCGATGTGGGACATTGCTGGCAAAGCGGTAGGATTGCCCGTATACCAATTGCTGGGTGGAAAGGTCCGCGACTCGGTTCGCATCAAACTGGTGATTTGGGCACGTGACATCGCCGGTTCGCGCGCGATGGCTGAACAGCATTTGGCGCTCGGAGTTACGTGCTTGAAAGTCAAAACTGGCCTCGATCCAATAACCGATATCGCGCGTGTCCGCGCAGTGCGCGAAGTGGCTGGCCCCAATATGCCGATCACCATCGATTCCAACTGTGGCTGGACAATTCAACAAGCCAAGTACTGCTTGCGCGAGTTAGCGGATGTAGATCTACTGTTGGCAGAACAACCCATACCGCCTGGTGATCACGTCGCCATGGCGGAATTGCGTCGCGAGTCTTTCGCTCCGATCATGGCTGATGAGAGCGTATTCACATTGCAGGATGCGTGGCAGTTAACGATCCATCGGGCTGCGGACATATTCAGTGTCTACCCTGGTAAACACGGTGGATTGGCCGCCACCGCTGAGATTATTGCCGTCGCCAAAGCCGCTGGATTGCGCTGTACGATCGGTAGCAATTTGGAACTTGGCATTGGAACTGCCGCTATGTTACATATTGCGGCAGCGTTTCCAGAGGTCGATACGGATGCGTTTCCTGCTGATACCATTGGGCCTTTTTATCACGATCACCATCTCATTACTCAGCCCTTACAGCTTGGACCGCCTGCTGCATTGGTACCTCACGGACCAGGCTTAGGCGTCGAACTGGATGAAGCCGATTTGAATCGCTGGCGAGTTTAGGTCGCCGCATGCCAGCAGCAGCTTGTCCGTTATGGCAGGATCATCAAAGTAGCGGAATTCGTCAAGAATTTGCATCAACTGCCGGCTTGCAAGTGATACCGTGAATTCGTTACTCGATGCGAAGCAATTCCGCGACGATCGCAATTGGTGTCCATGTTGTGTGCTGTGACGGGATACGACTCAGTCGCATTGAAGCCCAATGCAGGGTGTATACGCTGGGTTGATATTCGCTGACTCGGCGCAGCCGTGCAGCCTACCTAGTGCGTTGATAACGCACTAGATTGGTAGGATCTTTCGAATTGTCTATATTCCTGATGCGGCTAAAATGGTTTGGAAGCATGTTTCGTTGCTAAAATTCGATCAGAGAACACATAAATGACAACCAAAGAAAAAGCGATTTCTTTGATTCAATCACTCGGTGACGATATCTCGCTCGACGATGTGATCGACCGACTTTATTTACGCCGAAAAATTGAACTTGGAATTGCTCAGGCCGATGCCGGAGACGTATTGGAACACGATGCGTTTATGGATGAGCTTGAGGCAGACGATGCCCAGTAATTTATACTGGACTCGGCAGGCACGAGAAGACTTAAGGGCGATTTGAGCGCATATTGCACGTGATGCACCAGCAACAGCTACGGCCTACGTGCGAAAACTTCGCGCGACAGTGGAGCGGCTGAGGCAATTTCCATTCTCGGGAGAAGTCGTACCCGAACTGAGACGAGAAGACTTGCGAGAAGTTCTGCAGGGCAACTATCGGCTGATCTACCGAGTATCGGAAATGCGACTTGACATTTTTGGCAGTCTTTCACGGTTCTCGAATATTGGACCAACGAGACGTTCGAGTCGAGGAGTGAAAAAACTAAATACTACAACGAAACTCGGGTATTCGGTTCATGGCACGTTCATCGCACCTTTTCTCACCCGCGAAACCTCGTTTAACGAACGTGGGAAAAGCTTCCAGCTTGTCAACCTGTAGCGGAGTTTCGCCATTGCTTGCACAAGATATTGACAAGCTGGAAGCTTATCCCACGTTCGTTGAACGGTATTGGGGTTAAACGAGGTTTCGGCTACGCCATTGGTCACCTGGGCGAAGTTTTGTTATGAGCTATACTGGCTGGTCGAGGTGAATGTCCGGTGCGAGAGAATTCTGGTGAGATCCAATTGCGGTCGATTCAGAATCGCCGAAGGTGCAAATAACCCTGAACCGCTCAGGCAACATGGAGCGCCGGAATGATACGCCTTCTCTGGAGAGTGACGAAACGCGATCCGCGAGGCTGTTTCTGCATTTCGAGTGCAAGCTAAGCAATATCGCGAATCTGTGGTCGACGCCTCATTCCGCTGGCGTTGAACACGTTCGTCCACCGAAGGGGAAAGAAGTTGCATCAGCAGCTTTGGATCTCTCAGGTACAACGGACAGAGGGGTAACGTACCTTTCGTTACCTACTATCTTTCTGGAGTTGCTGTACCGTGACCAGAGCCTCGCTATCTCCGTTTGTCGCTCGTCATATTGGCCCCCGCGATGACGAACAACTGCACATGCTGAAGAGTTTGGGCTTTGATTCGCTGGACCAGTTGACTCGCGCCGTCGTTCCCGGCAGCATTCTCGACGAAGCTGATATTGATATTCCCGCGGGCGTCAGCGAGGAAGAGGCTCTCGAGGAACTAAGTCGAATCGCTTCGAAAAACAAAGTGCTCAAGTCGTTCATTGGCCAAGGGTATTACGGGACGATCACGCCCAAAGTCATTCAGCGCAATGTCCTCGAAAACCCAGCTT
>SYJV01000402.1 GCA_005798335.1 Planctomycetaceae bacterium
AGACCGCGATACGCTGACCAGAAGTCGATTACGCTTCCTTTCGATCCACAACGAAAGCAGTGGTAAATGTTAAGATCACTTTGCACTGAGAATGTACGTGGTGATGGACTCGGTCTGTCGCCAATTGTCCGGCTTCTACAAACCTGGTAATGGACAAGACCCGCGAAGTTGATCTCCGCGGGTCTGGGTCGCTTGCCATCCGAGGTCTTCTAACAAGTCGCAGCGAACCAGACGTCGCCGATCGTTGAGCCCAGGATTGCAGTAGTCGCTAGCGGCGGCGCAGCACGCCATCAGACGTTGGTAGTTTGGCATCGCGTGACAAATTCTGGGTTGGGCTTTTTTCACTGGCGAGAATGCGAGTGCCATCTTCGCGCCATGCCATACTGATACCAACTAGTTTACCGTCGGCGTAGCTGGCAACAGTCTTGCGCATGCCATTGTCATGCCACCAAACCCAATTCCCCTGCTGGAGTCCCTGCGCGTAGGAGCCGATGGTTTCTCGCTGGCCGTTCGAATACCAACTTTCGAAATCGCCGTTCAGGACTCCTTTGAGGTAACTGCCCTTTGATTTGAGCTGACCATTCTCGAAATAGTACGAGAATGGGCCATGTTTGATTCGCTCGCCTTTGTCTCGGTAAACGGCATACGTGGTCGTATCCCAATTATCCGGTTCGACCAATTCGTGGCGAGGCGTTAGATGCTGAATTTCAGACATGATCTGCTGGTTTTCTCCAGCGGCTTTTCCTGTGGAGAACTGTTCCACCTCGCGAGTCGTCTTTTGGCCGTCGGCACACGTTTCCTGGCGAGTTACCTTGCCTTGAGCATCCTTGACGATCAAGTTTCCATTCAGGAGACCGGACTGATACTCAGCTTGGAAGTAGATTTCGCCCGCAGGATGGAATATGGCGTATTGTCCATGTCGAACTCCGTCGGCTAGCGAGATCTGGCAAGCCACTTGGCCTTGGTCATCTTCGATCACCCAGCTTCCATTCATTTTGTCGTTACGAAATTCGACAGAGGATTTGAAAGGAGCTTTCAGTTCGGTATACGGGTAAGCTTCAAACATCTTGGAATCTTTGGCACTGCAATTGCGCATCCAATTTCCCTGCCGACGGCCCATGTCATACTGGCCAACGCAGATTATTTCACCGGAGAGATTGAATTCCTGGTAACTTCCGTGATTGACATAGTTTCCGATCTGATCGAGCGCGACTTGGCGTTCAATGCGTATTTTCCCGTTGGAAAACCGTTCACGCACCGTTTCGTTATTTTCGGAATCGCGTGGAGTCGAGGAATCGACGGAGATCGCGAGTTCGGAAAAAACGGTTTGCTCTGTCGCCGCGTCTGATTCCGTTTCGTCGGACACTGAAACCGCAGCCTGGCTACTTCGCGGCGTTTCTGTTTGGGAATAAGCTTGCAACGGCATCCACAATGCTGCTAAACCTGCGGCTAGCCAGTTTCTCAGCTCGCAATTCTTTCTAGACATGGAATTTACTCTCCGAATATCTTCCAGCAAAATCACCCAAGTTGCCTGAATACTGGAACAAGTTATCGGCGCACTTGAACGGAATACTCTAGTTGAACCATTCTTTCAAACGCGTAATTTTGTATGCGGATAACCGCCATTACCGTGTATATGGCTTGTCGCGACGCGCACGAAATGGTTTTTCTCCGAAGAAATCGCCGGTTGGCAGTTTGGTAACCCGTAGCGTTAGAGCGTCAGCGAAGGGGGAAGAAGAAGCTAGCGGGGGACTTCTATACTAGCAGAGCTCACGGCACTATGGCGAACGGCAGATTGTTTCTTACCAATACAAGCCCGACGCGCAAGCGAGTGTGTGCCAGGATTGACGCACTCGCTTGCGCTTCGGGCTTGTACGCGCTTTTGTCTTGGTAAATTCCCATCTGCCGCTCGCCTATATACTGCTATACCGCCTGATCTTGATGCAGGGTCCGCAAATCCGCTACGTTGACATAGGGAAAATCCACATTTCAAGGACGGAAACAATGAACACCAATTCTCAATATCGAACGCGCTTGTGTGTCTACTTGTCATTGGCAATCGCGTCAGCTTGGACGTTGACACGCGGATGGGCATTGGTATTCGATCTCAGCATCGCATTTCTCGACTGAGTTTATCATCAGACAAACCGAAGCCGTCGGTCACAAATGCACTGTGCTTTTCCAAGATGAGTTATAGCAGGCCATATGCCTGTAGTGTTTTGGTGAGTTGCAGCAACTGTTTTTCGTCCAGCGGCGTCATGGGCAATCGCAGCTCGCCGGTATCGCGTCCCAACAGCTTCATGGCGGCTTTGACTGGGATGGGGTTGGTCGCCAACCCAAGCATGTCGCGACATAGCGGAAATAACCGATGGTGAATCTGGCAGGCGGACGCATAATCGCCGCGCAGCGCTGCGCTGACCAGCTTGATTAAATCGCCAGGAACAATATTTCCCGCAACGGAGATAACGCCTTCTGCACCGACGCTCATCATTGGCAACGTGAGGCTATCATCGCCACTGAGCACGGTTAAATCTGTCGTATTGAGTACCTGTGAACATTGGTCCAACGATCCGGTGGCCTCTTTGACCATCGTGATGTTGGGGATTTCGGCTAACCTAGCGATGGTCTCTGGTTCAATATTCTTTCCCGTTCGTCCGGGAATGTTGTACACGCAAATGGGCAGTCCGACATCCTCGGCAATGGCTTTAAAATGTTGGTAAAAACCTTCTTGGGTCGGCTTGTTGTAGTAAGGTGCAACTTGCAATGATGCGTCCGCGCCCTCTTTGGCTGCCCAGCGCGTTAGTCGCAATGCTTCGGCGGTACTGTTACTGCCGGTTCCAGCCATTACCTTAATTCTACCGGCGGCAATCTGCACGACTTCGCTGATCACGCGTTCATGTTCCTCGTGCGACAGCGTGGGTGATTCACCGGTCGTTCCGACTGGGACTAGGCAGACGGTTCCTGCGGCGATTTGAAATTCCACCTGCTCTCGCAACCTTGGCACATCCAATTGGTCGTCCTTTAACGGAGTGACGATTGCAACCGACATGCCTTTGTACTGGGAGCCTTTTCGATTGGTCATGGGCATTTAATCTTGCTACGAAAGAAAAATATTGAGGAATGATGACGTGTATCTAAACCGCAATGACAGATTGGGCACGTTCGTCCATCAACTTGCGGTATGGTGCGTTAAGCGGTCATGCAATTGTGATCAACCGCTTCATTTCTTGGACAGCTTGTTGAAAGCCGACGAATACCGCTCGCGCGACAATGCTGTGCCCGATATTCAGTTCATTCATGTGCTCGATTTTGGCTACCGGCTGGACATTGTGGTAGTTCAATCCGTGCCCGGCGTGTAATTTCAGTCCCAGAGAAACCGCCAATGCGCCTGCATCAACTAAGCGAGATAATTCATCTTGTTGAGCACATCCGCGAGCCAACGCATAACTGCCGGTATGCAGCTCGACCGACTCCGCATGTAACTGAGCCGCTTGCCGCACTTGCTCGGCCGCCGGATCGATGAACAAGCTGACTTCCATGCCGGCGGCTCGCAATGCCTCAACCGCTCGCTGCACACGCTGGGGATCGCTGCAAACATCGAGTCCGCCTTCGGTAGTAACTTCTTCGCGACGTTCGGGAACCAGAGTCGCCTGTTCCGGTCTAAGTTCGCAAGCGATGGCGACCACTTCGGGCTCGCACGACAATTCCAGATTTAATCGCGTGGATACGGTTTGGCGCAGCAACCTCAAATCACGCTCTTGGATATGGCGTCGGTCCTCGCGTAGATGGACCGTGATCAAGTCCGCGCCAGCCATCTCTGCAATGTACGCAGCGTATACTGGGTCAGGTTCGTAAGTGCGGCGCGCCTGCCTCAGAGTAGCCACATGATCGATATTGACGCCCAACTGCGCCATCTTCTTCATCAACCTCGCGAACATAATCCCGTCAGAGCGTCAATGCCGTACAAAAAATCGCCGAAATTTTCACGAACGTTGGTGCGCTCGACATCGGTTCCTTGCTTTCGGCGAACCAACAACTTGTAGGTGCGGGCAACGGCCAACAAACCTACCAGTGAGATTGCTTACCGTACTCGATTCTAAGAAAACGGCGAGGGGGCATATTAGGGTTCGTTGGGAAAAATGAGGGATGGTTTAGGCTAAGTTTCGCCAGCGGTTGGTGAAACTGCCGCGGGTTGTGGAGGCTCGGATTCCGACTTGGCCTGGGAAGTTTGCGAACCGGTGCGCTTCTTGCGTCTGAGTCGAAAGCGCGGCCGCTTGGGAGATTCAACTCCGCCGGGACCGGCCACCACCAACGTGTGGTCTTCGAAGTGCAGCATCTCCCGCTGAAGAATACTGAGCAGAGTTTGCAATAGCGCCACGACCATCGGTCCGACCACGATCCCGATTGGGCCCAATGCCTGCACTCCGCCAAGGACGCTCAATAAAGCTAACAACGGATGTAGCTGTGCCTGTCCGTGCAGCACATAGGCTTTTACAACGTTATCGATCGTTCCAACGACTAACAGGCCCCACAGTGCCAATCCGATGGCGGCCCCGGATTGCCCCTGGTTAAATGCCAAATAGATACATGCGGGAATCCAGACGACCGGCGGACCCACAAACGGAATCATTGCAAAGACCGTGGTCAGAATTACCAACAGCATTAGGTTGGGGAGGCCGGCGACGTAATAGCCCATGCCTGCGAAGGCTCCTTGGGTGATCGCCGAGAGAATCGTTGCCAACACCATCGCGCGGCTGATGCGGTCGAATTCCAATAGTAACTCCTGCTCGTATCGGTCGTCCAGTGGACTCAATTCCATAATGCTCTTGACCATTCCCGGCCCATCGTAGAGGAAAAAGAACGTCGAGATAATTAAGATCACCGTTCCGATTACGAACTGGACCAGGAAAGCGCCCGTGGCGCCTGTCAAGGAAAGGAACTGTGGTTGCACGTATTCGAACGCTTGCTTTGCGATGCGTTCCAACTCTTTTTTCTCAGGGTTGGCAATAGTCTTGAGAGCAGCTAGAAATTCGCCACCTAGAATTTTTGCTCTGATGTCCAAATACTGTGCATTCAGGGCTACTAATCGTTCCTGAAGAGTTTGCTCGTTGTCGGTGGCCGTTTCGGTCTCAGATTTCGGTTTGTTCGCATTTGGTGAAAATTCGCCAACTTTATTCGTAATATCGAAATAGTTCTCGAATTCCTTTTCCAAGAATTTGGCTCCGTGGTCCTTTTTGACGGCGGTGTGCAGTGCTTGGACAGCTTGCTTCAGCCTCGCACGCGAATTCGCATCGTTCGAATCAAGCCCGCCGTTTTCTTTATCGCAATTGTGAATCTGATCTGCGTACTCCATTTCCAGTTTCATCGCATTGCGCAGTTTGACGATACTGCTGCTCACGCGAGTTGGAGTGTTTTCGTTAATCAGGCTGGCGGACTGAATCGCGGCCGCAATTACGACCAGCGTCGTCGGCAACAATACGCTCGTCAATATCAATGCCGTAGTGAGGACGGCGGATAACTGTTCGCGGCGGCCAGTCTTCTCCAGCACCCACTTGTGCAAGGGCCGGAAGACGACCACCAGCACTGCTGCCAAAAAGACTGGAACAAAGAATCCGACCATTACCTTGTAGAAGAGCAGGCCAATCACCACAATGATGGCAACCAGCACAAAGAAAGAAATCAAACGAGACATAGATAGTTCCAGTCGGTCAAGGTTTCATTTACTCCGTCGAGATTGAATTGTCCGCTCGATGTCGATTTCGATCAACCGTGGTAGAAGCCGCTCGCGTCGAATTGGTGCTCACTACTGAAGTTATTTGCTCGAGCCGAAAAACGATTTGGCCGCTTTGGAGAACAGGCGATAGCAAATTGAGGCGCCAAAAGACAAAGTGACGAAATCGAAACAGTTCATCAAAATCGCCGTCCAAACCACCATTCTGCTGATCGTGGCATTTGGGTTGATGATCAGCATTCGTCGCGCCACCGAACAGCTTGCCCATCAGCAGGCGGAACTTCGGCGCCAAGTTGACTCTCTGCGTCAGCGAGCGGGAGAATTGCCGGATTCAGACCAGCGTCAACAGGCTCTAGCATCAGCACTACGTCTGGAACGGCAGCTTGGTTCTTTCTGGAAGGCTCGCCCGGGTTGGATTTTTTTGGCGGGCTGTGCCTATGTAGTGGGTTTGATCCCAGCCGGAATTTTTTGGATCGGTTGCCTGCGATCACTTGACCAACCCGTTCCGGTATTGACGGCAATGTGGGCTTATTTTCTTGGCCATCTGGGCAAGTATATTCCCGGCAAAGCCATGGTGCTCGTACTCCGCATTGGCGCGCTGCACCACTTGGGAGTCAAGAAACTGGCAACGACGCTGACGATTTTTATGGAAACTCTCACGATGATGGCGGTCGGAGGGACCGTTGCCGCTGTTTGCTTGTTGTTGCTCAATCACCAATGGCAGTGGACGGTGCTCGCAAGTGGCCTATTTGTCGCAACTTTCCTGCCGACGCTACCACCGGTCATGAGATGGACTTTGAAGAAACTACAGAAAGGTGTTGATCGCCAAACGCTGGATCAGTGGTTAGGCAAAATCAATAGCGCGCTGTTGTTGCGTGGCTGGGGGCTTCTATTATTGACTTGGGCCGGTAACGGCGCCAGCTTGTATTGTGTGCTCAGGGCCTTACCAACGGCGGAGTTTTCGGATGCATCGCAAGCCACGATTTGGTTGAGCGCGCTGGGTGCATGCGCGCTGGCAGTAGTGCTGGGATTCGTATCGATGCTCCCTGCTGGCGCAGGCGTACGCGAAGTTGTGCTGACTACCGTACTGGCGCCGATCGTCGGGGACACTGCCGCGCTGGCCAGCGCGGTTTGGTTGCGCCTGACATGGCTGGCGGCAGAATTTGTGGCAGCAGGTATCGTGTGGTGCATGCGCCAATGGACGATCGGTCGGCGAGTGGACTATGTTTCTACTCAATCGGCATCGCAGCGATACGTTTAAAGATTCGTCCGACGGAACTATAATTGTGACTCTTTCGCACTCTCCGAATTCCCACCTGCCGCACAGTACGAGCTCAAGTAATGCTATCGATTGTAGTTCCAGTATATAACGAGCAAGACAGTCTCGAGGAATTGGTTGAGCGCATCCTCGAGGCGGTGGGCAGCGCCAAGACAACCAGCCAACAGAGTCATGACCAATCTGCGATTACCAACGGCGATTCACTGGTTGAGATCATTTTGATTGACGATGGATCGGCGGACGATTCCTGGAAAGTAATCGCACGCTTGGCCGAATCGCACACGGAAGTACGTGGGCTGAAGCTGAGACGCAACTTCGGCAAGGCCGCGGCACTGTCGGCAGGATTCGATCACGCGCGCGGTGAGCGACTGATCACCATGGATGCCGATCTGCAAGATGACCCGCGCGAGATTCCGAATTTGTTGAGCAAGTTGTCCGAAGGCTACGATGTCGTCAGCGGTTGGAAACAAGTTCGGCATGATCCATGGCACAAAGTCCTTCCCAGTCGCGTTTTTAACGGACTGATCGGCCGCTTGACTGGCGTTCATTTGCACGACCACAACTGTGGCTTGAAAGCGTATTGCCGGGAAGTGATCGATGAAGTGCAACTGTATGGCGAAATGCATCGATTTGTACCGGTACTGGCTGCGGCGCGAGGCTTCAAAGTCACCGAAATCCCCGTCCAGCATCATCCTCGCATACATGGTGTCTCGAAGTACGGATTCGAGCGTTTTATCAAGGGCCTGCTGGATTTGTTTACGGTCTACTTTCTGACGGGCTATCGCAATCGGCCTCAGCATTTGCTGGGAACTTGCGGACTGGCCTCATGCGCGTTCGGCGCGATTGGCTTGGGCATATTGACGTTGGCCTGGGGCGTCACCCGGACCAGCGAATCTCTGGACGATATTCACTTGCACGAGCGGGCGATTTTCTACTATTGCATCGTTGCCTTGCTGTTGGGAGTTCAGTTAATTTCGGTCGGCTTTCTAGCGGAGATGATCACTGCCAACCATCGTACAACGACTCGCCCCTACAGCTTAGCCCGAGCTACCTTTCGAACGCACTCTGCCGAGGTGGCAGAGCACAAGCGGGGAGACGCATGATGCGATTTTCCCCCGCGACAACAACCACTGGCGTATCGTGGCTGATCGGCTTGCTCATCGTCGCCGGAGCCGCAGCGCAAGCCAGCCGAATCCTATCGACGCGATCCCCTACAGGCGAAACCCCTTTTCACAGCGCCAACGACCGCAGTCGCTGGTGTACGGTCGCGTCGCTTGTCGAGCTGGGGACCTATGAGATTGATGCTTGGCAGGCAATTCGCGATCCGAAAACGGGCAGAAACACATGGAACTCGATCGATAAAGTGCGCCATCGCGGCTGGGATGGGAAACAACACTACTATAGTAGCAAACCTCCACTGCTCTCGACCATCTATGCAGGCGTTTACTCTGTCGTGCGCAAGTTGACCGGGACTAATCTCACTCATCGGACTTTTTATGCGGCGCGGCTGATACTGCTGATTGTAAATCTCGTACCACTGATCGCGTTCTGGTGGTTGTGCGCCCGTTGGCTGCGCCACGCGAACCTCGACGATTGGTCGCAAGTGGCGATGATGACATTCTTGATTTGGGGAACGTTTGTTTCCACGTTTGCCAATACCCTCAACAACCATCTGCCAGCCGCTCTCGCGGCAGGGGGATCAATATGGTTGGTGGACCGGATGCTTCTGCGAAATGACCTTCGCCTGCGGTGGTTTGTGCTCGCGGGATTAGCCACTGGATTTACCGCCGCCAATGAACTGCCAGCGCTTAGTTGGGTTGCTGCCGTCGGAGGACTGCTGGTAATCTTGGACTGGCGTCGAACGCTGATTGGATATGCTTGCGGCCTACTGCCAATCGCCATCGCGTTCGCCGTGACAACTTATCTGGCTCACGGCAGCCTGCGACCTCCCTATGCCCATCGCAGCCTCGGTCCGCTGGTGACCTCGATGCCGCTAGAACAAGTTGGTTCATCGGGGAAGTACAATATCCAAGCGATTGCGGATCATTTGAAAACTGTTTCCATCGCACTGTCCGGAAAATTAGAAACTCGGACCAGCCGAACTGCGGGCGTAGTTGCGCTCTCAGATACGAATCAGCAGTACCAATTTGCGCTCACCGAAAAAGACGGTAAGTTGAATATTCATCATTGGGATGATTGGTACGACTATCCGAAATCTTATTGGTATCCCGACCAAGTCAAGGGCGTCGATCGAGGTGAGCGATCTCGCATCGCCTACGCCCTGCATGCTTTGATTGGCCATCACGGCGTTCTCAGTTTGACACCGTTTTGGCTGGTAGCCATTTGCGGATGTTGGCAAGTGTTGGCAGCGCGCTCACCGAAGCAATCGGTGTCAATGAGACAGCGAATCTGGACCGACAAACAAGTGCAATTGATGCTGGCAATTGTTGCGACGACCGTCGTCTGTTTAGCATTCTATTTGCTGCGACCGTTACAGGATCGGAATTATGGCGGTGTGAGCAGCGGTTTCCGCTGGATGTTTTGGTTTACACCACTTTGGTTCTGGCTAGCCGCACATGGGATTTCCCTGGCTAAACACGATTGGAAACGTCGATTAGTAGAGCTGGCGATCGGCATCAGTGTTTTCTCAGCGACCTATCCATGGTCGAATCCGTGGACCAATCCTTGGATCATGCAGTATCTGGAGTACATCGAGCTGGTGCACTACTAGTAGCTACGCAGCTACTCGCTGGCTGGCTTTGGCACAATAGCTGCGAGTTATTTGATATTTTTTGGCCAAAATCGTTCGTTGGCATGTTCGATCGCTTTCAATTTCGCAGCGAACATCGTCTGGACGATTATAGGAATTGGCTGTAAACTACTCAAAACCGATTGCCGAAAAGATAATGCTGGTAGAGCGACTTTCATAACCCTATTGGAGGACTGCATGGTCAGATTGATTGTCCGTGACCGGGAGACGATTCAGGAAGCGGTACGGCGCTTCCGGAAACTAGTAGAACGAAGTGGTATCAAGAAGGAAATGCGTCGCCGGGAATATTACGAGAAGCCAAGTGAAGTTCGCCGCCGCTCCCGCCTCCGCGCCGAACGCCGCTCCCGCCGCACCCGCCAGCTTTCAAATGCCTAGTCCCACCGCGGCACAAGTAAAAACACATCGGGCGAATAGCTCAGTTGGTTAGAGCGCTACTCTTACAAAGTAGATGTCGTGGGTTCGAGTCCCTCTTCGCCCATTGAATTTGCTAAGGAAATCGTTGGTTTTTCCTTGTTTCTGCTGGGTTTTTCGTGGTTGTCTATGCTATTTTGGCCCTGGTTTGGGCTGGTTTGCTGAGCCACTTTTTCGCAGTGGTCGATTTGTCAGTGCTATTTAATGCGCCACTTTTTTCTAGGAAGGTTTGCGGCGCTTCGGCTAGACCCCATTCGGAGAAAAAGAAAAGGTGTCAAAAAGAAAAGGTACCTATACCTCTACCTTTTCGGAGCAAATGCGCCAGTACCGAGTCGAAGAATCTCGCTACGCCGCCAACTTTGAGCAAACCCGCCAAGCAGCCCTCGCGCGGCGCGCTTAGCCGCCAGTCAGCTTTACCGCCTCGACTTAGCCCCATGGGCGCCATTGGCGCTCACGATAAGTCTGCGACGTTATCGGTCCCCAACTCCTCCTCGAATCAACTCCTGGGTCGCTATCGGCTCGACCTAGTTAGTTGATTTTCTCAGTAGGCGTGGATATTTCCAGAACGACCAAATACTTCGAATCAAGCAATGAACGTACAGTTGTGCCATTCGGTGACTTCGGAAGAACTTCTTTCGCAAGGAAGGCATCTAGATTTGCGAAAGGCTGGTGAGCTAACAATCATTTCGAGCATATCAAAAGTACTCTCTTTCCTTGGGTTCCGTCCCGTCTAAGCTCGAGAATCCTACCAATGTTGTCAGACAGGATTCCTCTTTCCACGTACCCTTTGGATTGAGCTGTGGCCGCTGTAAGTCCTCTTAGGAAAGGAGGAGTGGTTTGAATTATTTCCGTCGCGGTCTCAGGCGGGAAATCGATACCTCCGCTCGATGAAATATCGCTATGATCAAGCAAGAGATCGAACGATTGTCCCTGAATCCTATCAAGTAGCGTTTGTTTTATTATGGAAGTTTCTTCAAGCGTCGCGTGATGCCACATTCTCGATGAAACTTGGTGATAGATATTCTCTGACTGAAAAAATGCGTTGATAATCAGGCACACAACTAACAAAGCTGACAACAGCACACGTCGAGAAGTCAATTCAAAGTGCCATAAAAGGGCGTGTAGTAGCAGAGGGATCCATCCGAACCAATACCAACCTAACGCTGAGCCAGAACTAACGATGAGTAACCAACAAAACAAAAAAGAAGCAGTCAACGCAATCGTGTTCCTCAATCGCAAGAACAACGTCGCGATTAATATCGCGAGCAAACCAGCGGGTGCCACGCCCCATTGGCATAAGCCGCCAGAAAATACGCCGTCCCAGGACCATACGTCATTGCTCAGAACTAGTCTGGCTGTGGACCATTTCCATGCGTGGTCACTTTGCAGTTGAGTGAGTTGGCCAACGAAAACCATTGGCCTTAACAACATCGAGGGCGACGCAGCCAAAAGACCAAGACTACATGCAAGCGTGTTCATCGCCGTCCTGCGCCAAAAATCCCGATCTCCGAGCATTGAGATAGAACCTGGCATATTCATGCAAATCGCAAATACCAAAGCAGGGGTAGTCGTTAATTTGATACCGACTCCCATCGCAATGACAAACCATCCTAAGAACGACAGTTTTGACATGCGATCATTGGCAGCTTCCCCTGAGTAGAAACGAGAGCGATTTAGCAACAATAATCCATGGAACGCGGTGGCAACCGAAAAAACTTCAGGACCTGTGACTTTGCCACTCCACCAAGCCATCGGCATACTAATCCAGAGGAGAATAAGCAGCCACTTCCAGGCTTGACTTACCCTCGTCTCATATAGAATTATCCCTAACGGTATGCTGATCCATGCTATATACGCCAATCCACGCATCGCAACCAGCGAATGCGAACCTAACCAGTACTTTAGATTGACGTACAAATCCCAATAAATGGCTCCATATCCGCCACCATTGGAACGCCACAGAAACGCTAAGGGACCGTAGGCAGCAAGTTCACCTAGCTCGGTGTTTGCCCACAGGAAGAATGCGATCTCATCAGGCGCATACGCTGGCAGTGCATACGACACACCGGACATTAAGCAATACGCAAAAAAGCACGTCCATCCGATCCACCGTATCACAGGCGTGAAGTCGTGGAGTGGCCGATGATGTGACTGAACCGACTTGTTCACTAAGCGGCGAAAGAAATTGGGCGGGCGGTTATGCAGCAGATTGCTTACCTGACTCACGTTAAGACTCCATTTTTGAACAACGATCCTCGTCCGTGCAGGTCCGATACGAATACTCTTGGCCAGGTGTCCGTCGAACTTGTAAGCGACTATTTAACCACAAGCCACAGTCCATGGCGTGACTCTTTCTGGACGTGGGGTCGAGTGCACCTTGCGGTTTGCGGCTTAGCCAGCAATTCCTACCGAGTCGGAGCGGTAGCTTCTGAAGCCGGTCGCCTCGTAGCGGAGCGATTTCCAGAATGCTTGCATGGGTTGGTCGCCACTTAGATAATCTCCGCGTAGGCGGAGGATCTTTTCGCCGCCTTCTGTACTCCAGTATTTCTCGGTTCCCTTCACGCGATAGTTGATTTGCTTGACTGTCGACTCCATTAGACTGCTCGTCAGCGGATAGCCCTTTCGTCGATACTCAGGA
>SYJV01000403.1 GCA_005798335.1 Planctomycetaceae bacterium
TACCAATACCAGCCCGAAGCGCAAGCGAGTGAGAGCCTGGATTGACGTGTGCTCTTTTAACGCGTGCTGGTTTGACGCACTCGCTTGCGCTTTGAGCTTGTATTGGTAAATTCCCATCTGCCGCTCGCCTAAGTAGCGTCGACCAGCCACCTCAAGGTGCGGCTGTGGGGCGCAGTATATTGTTCATATCCGGAAAACTCGTTCTCGAAGGATGCAAGCAGATGAAGGTACTAGTAGCGGATGACTCTGGCGTGATGCGCAAGATCATCATTCGATCGTTGAACGCGGTGGGAGTGACGGACGTCGTCGAAGCTGCGGATGGCCAGGATGGTTGGACCAAGTTCCAAGCCGAACCGTTTGATTTCGTCCTTACGGATTGGAACATGCCGGAAATGACCGGACTGGAATTTTTGAAAGCCATTCGCGGATCAGGTTCGACCGTGCCAGTGATCATGGTGACGACCGAAGGTGAAAAGGCCAAAGTTATTGAAGCCATCCAAGCGGGCGTGACCGACTACCTGTGCAAACCGTTCGAAGCGGAAGAACTACGCGACAAGCTGGACAAATATGTCGTCGCGTAAAGCGCACAGTGCTGTTGTGACTGGCCTGGTCGAATCCTCGTTTAACCCCAATACCGTTCAACGAACGTGGGATAAGCTTTCAGCTTGTCAACCTGTAGCGGAGTTTCGCCATTGCTTGCACAAGATATTGACAAGCTGGAAGCTTATCCCACGTTCGTTGAACGGTATTGCGTTTAACCCGCAGCCGCAGGGCCGCCGGCGAGGATCGCGTCACGCTCTCGCCGTTTATGAATCAAAATCTACTCCAATCCTCGCCTACGGCCGCGGGTTGAACAAAGTTTCAACCAGTTACCACTACAACTTAAGGCAACATAGTGTCCAACTCTAAGAGTGCCCTGGTCGATGAAGTAATGGAGCGAATCGCCCGCAAACATCAGTCGGCCAACGATATTCCGCTAAATCATGGACTGGCGGACGAAATGCACGTGCAATTGGTGCAAGCGTTGTCCGATAGTACGCGCGGGATATTCGCCACTATGTGCGGTTGGGAAGTCTCCACCGGCGATTGCTCGATGTGTAACTCCAACAACAACTTCGATGCTAGTGGACTGATCAGTTTGTCCGGGGCTCTCAAGGCGACAATCGCCGTGCGGTTCAAGAAAGAACTGTTGTTCGCTGCAACTAATTCGTTTCTGGGATTCACACCGACACAACTTGGGCCGGATGTCATGGACTTGGTTGGCGAATTGACCAACATGATTGGCGGCAATGCCAAAGAACGTCTGAGCATTACCGGCGTAGTACTTGGCTTGCCAACGATTGTCGCCGGCGAGGGTCACTACATCGCATTCGACGCTGGCCTAGAAATTACGCGACTTCCGTTTCACTGCGATCATGGCAGCCTGTGCGTCGAAGTGGGCATGAACTAAGCATAGGTTATCGTTTCGCCAAACCGATGCGGAATAACTGCGATTCGGATCGAATGAGCACGCAATCTTCGCGCAAGGCTGGAGTAGCGCGAACGGTCTCCTCTGGTTTGAGAGGCAGCTTGACTTTGCCTAGCAATTTGTAATCGCGCGCTGCAGATAAAATACTAACGGTGCCATCCTCGGCGACGCCGATCAATTTGTCACCTGCGATTACGGGCGAAGTAAACGCGTTGCCGCCGATCCGCTGGCTCCATACCACGCTGCCGCCAGGCAACTCAACGCACGATACGATTCCTTTGTCTTCCCACATGAACAGCAAATTCCCCAACGCCACGGGTGTGGGAACGTAGGGTGCAGAGCGGCGAATATCAAACACTAACTCGTGATTGTTATTCGTATCGATGGCAAACAAAATATTGCCGCCACCGCCGGAGCCTTCCGTACCAATCACCAGATTGCCGACCACCAGCGGACTGGACACAGAACGCTTGGAAAACACGCTGCGCTTCCACACTGGCTGTCCAGTCTTTACATCAACGCCGCAAATACCTTCGGCGGTTTCGTTGACCAACACAATCTCTTTACCATCGGGGCCAAGTGTAACTGATGGCACGCTGTAACAAGTTCGCTTGGTGGCCAATGGTGTACGCCATACCAATTTCCCGGTGGCCGCATTGAGCGCTACTACGCTGGACTGCCCAGGTGACATATTGGGAGGCAACTCTTCTGCGTCTTGACTATCCAGCACAATCACCAAGTCACCTACGCGCATGGGCGAGCCACCAAACCCGTGTCCGCTTACGTGCCGACCAAGATCTCGGCTCCACAATTCTTTACCGTCGTGCGAAAATGCCTTTACCGCCAAACTGGTCGGTGCTCCCCAGGCCACATATACGGCGTTGCTGTCTGCACACGGAGTGCTGGAGGCGTAACTACTGAACTTGTGCAATTTATGCGTTTCTGAGTCAAAGGATTCGCGCCACAGTTCTTTGCCGGTTGCCAAGTCATACGCCAGAACAAATCGCTGCGCCGAAGTACCGTCGGCACTCAATATGAAAACGCGGTCTCCTTGAATGATCGGAGAACTGTGCCCTTTCCCAGGCAAGTCGATTCGCCAAGCCACATCGGAATCGTTCCAGGGCAGTGGCGCAGTACACTGGGCCATCACGCCAGAACCATTATCACCGCGAAATCGATTCCAATTCGATTCACCAACTGCGATGCCCGCCGTTAGCGATACCAGCAAGCCGGAAGCAATGAAACTTGAGCTGAACTCGCGAATGTTGGTGAAGTTGACGTGCATGGATTGATTACGACTCGTTGGCTAGGAGGGGTGATTCAAGCGGGAAAACGTTTGTTCTGCAACCTATAAAATATCCCATAGTCGGCATGGGGGTCCACTAGGAACGCCCAATTTAGCTCATGATAACCAGGTAAATTGGAGTGTGAAGTGTGAAGTATGAAGTATGAAGTTTGAAATTCCACGTACATGCACGGCGATACCCAGGATAATTGCTATGATTGTTAACTTGCGTAGCATCTGAGTTTTGAGCAAGATTTGCGGTTTGCGTAAAAATTTACGCGATTTTCTCTGAGTTGCAGAGTCAAGAAGGGTCGATAGCTTGGCTTGTCACCAGCAAAACTAGGATGACTATACCGAAATATCAGTGCTGGAGTTTCGCGATGTCGCCGATGGCGGCGGAAGGGAACTTTGTTGACAGGTAAGTCAATTGGCCAAGGATGGGGTTCGGTCCGATGGCAGTGTTCAAATGGAGCACGCGCAATGGTTGCCGCCCAACCCCAGTTCCTCTTGTTTTGTGATGCTCATATTTCAAAAAAACAAAGTCAGAATGCTACTAATTTCGACTCCGTCAACGGACGCTGGCATTTTCTGCTCGAGCGCCTTGACGAGGCTGAACGGTTAGAAGCCACCGATTCTGAGTGGGCCCTGCCACGCGACCGATTGTCGCTGCTGGCTGTCGTGAGGGGTCTCGAAGCGCTCGACCAGCCGAGCCAAGTTACGCTGGTTACGACCAGTCGCTATGTGTCTCGCGGACTGCGGTACGGGTTGAGCGAGTGGCGGGAGGCTGACTACAACTGGGAACATTTTGGAGTTCAAAAACCGATCCGCAATGCAGACCTCTGGCAGAGGATCGATGGAGCGATGAAGTTCCATAAAGTCGCTTGTCGGTTGTTGGAATCGTCGTTATCCGCCCCCGAGCCAGTTGTGAACGAACTGGAAATACCCAGTCTCGAACAAGTGCTGGACGTTGCTGGGCAAGCGGAAATTCAACCCACGACGGTCAGTTTACCGAAAAAACAAACTTCCAAGCAAATGCCTGCACGAGCCAATTGGTGGGAGCTGGCAGCGGGTTGGAGGCAGTGGCTGAAGGGAAGAAATGTGCGTCCAACCGCTCTAGCAGGCGCGTGATGCCTGGGTGTAGAACATGCCCGAAGGCATGCATCGGCAAGTTCTATCGACGTCGGACTGAATCCGGCGCAGGTGGTTGCAATTCGCAAAATATTATGGCGTTGGGTACCGACGGATAGATAGTGGAACGCGGTTTTGCAATCGGTCGAGCAATTGTTCTACTCGATGGACAAGTTATAACAGTTAGAAACCGGAGATGGATGTGCGGACACAGCTTTCGTTGCAAGGAATCAGTCGGCTGGTCGAAGGAACACTCGAGAATCCGGCCCAGCTACTGGGGCCGCATTTAGTCGAGAACAGTGGGCGAAAAGCGTTATCGGTGCGAGCTTATTTACCTGAGAGCGAGCAGGTTTGGTTGATCGATGGCAAGCACCAAGCGATACAACCCATGCGACGAATTCACCCAGGTGGTTTTTACGAAGCCATCTGCCCCATACCAACCGACGATGCGAGTCCCTCCTATCGCTTGCGAATCGCGTCTAAGAACGGCGAAATTATTGACATGCAAGATCCGTATTCCGTGCCGCCGATGTTGAGCGACTTTGACCGATACCTATTTGGTGAAGGTCGGCACTGGCATATCTACGATCGCTTGGGTGCACATCGCCGAAGCGTCGAAGGTCAGGATGGCGTGAACTTTGCCGTGTGGGCTCCCAATGCCCAGAGCGTTCAAGTCATTGGGGACTTCAATGGCTGGGACGGACGTCAACAAACGATGCGCAAGCACATCCCGGCAGGTATTTGGGAATTGTTTGTACCCAATATTCAAGCGGGAGAAAAATACAAATACCGATTGCGTTTGGGCGATGGCTCAACCGTTGAAAAGAGCGATCCTTACGGGTTCTATGCAGAATTGCCTCCGCGAACGGCGTCGGTAGTCGCTGATTTGAACACCTACCAATGGAACGACGAGCGCTGGATGAGTCGCCGTGCAGGCCGAGACCCGCTGCGCGATCCGATCAATGTCTACGAGGTTCATTTGGGCAGTTGGCGGCGCGATGCCTCGGGCGTGCACGGCTGGATGAACTATCGCCAAATCGCGCACCAATTGGTCGACTATTGCAAGGAACTGGGCTTCACACACATCGAACTGATGCCAATCAGCGAGCATCCGTTTACCGGCTCGTGGGGCTACCAAACCGTCGGCTATTTCAGCTTGACCAGCCGCTATGGTTCGCCTCAGGATTTCATGTACTTGGTCGATCATTGCCATCAGAACGGCATTGGCGTATTGATCGACTGGGTGCCAGCTCATTTCCCCAAGGATGGCCACGGCCTGCGCCGCTTTGACGGTTCGGCTCTGTTTGAACATCAAGATCCTCGCCAGGGAGAACATCCCGACTGGGGCACGATGATCTTCAACTATGGCCGCAATGAAGTGCGCAATTTCCTGATCGCCAACGCGCTTTTTTGGCTTGAAAAATATCACATTGATGGCCTGCGCGTCGATGCTGTTGCCAGCATGTTGTACCTGGACTACAGCCGCAAAGACGGCGAATGGATTCCCAACGTCTATGGTGGTCGTGAAAACTTGGACGCGATTCACTTGTTGCGTGAATTTAACGAACAGGCGCACGCTCAGTTTCCCGGAATTCTCACCGTCGCCGAAGAATCGACGGCCTGGCCAGGAGTCAGTCGGCCGACCAGTTGCGGCGGGCTCGGATTTTCACTGAAGTGGAATATGGGCTGGATGAACGATACGCTACGTTACATGCGCCACGAACCGATTCATCGCCAATTCCATCACGATGAACTGACGTTTAGTTTGATTTACGCTTTCCCGGAGAATTTCTCACTGCCGCTGTCGCATGACGAGGTGGGACACGGCAAAGGGTCGTTGATCAGTCAGATGTCCGGCGATCTCTGGCAAAAATTTGCGAACCTGAGATTGCTGTATTCCTACATGTGGACGCATCCAGGGAAAAAACTGCTGTTCATGGGCAGCGAGATTGCGCAGTGGCACGAATGGAACTACGACACTGAGATTCAATGGGATTTGTTGCAGTGGGACACGCATCGCGGTATCAAGCAGTTGATTGGCGATTTGAATCGCCTGGTGTGTCAGGAACCTGCGCTGCATCAAGTCGATTTGCGAGGCGAGGGTTTCGAGTGGATCGATTGCATGAACCGGCACGACAGTATGATCAGCTTTATTCGCAAAGCTGAAGATCCCAACGATTTCTTGGTCGTCGCAGCTAACTTTACACCGGTGGTCCGTCACGGCTATCGACTGGGAGTTCCGCGCGCCGGATTCTACTCGGAGATCTTCAACAGTGATTCACTGTTTTATGCTGGCAGTAACGTTGGCAATTTTCCTGGATGTGCCGCAGACTGGACGCCTCATCACGGCCGTCCTGCATCTTTGTCATTGACGTTGCCGCCACTAGCGACCGTGGTGCTCAAGCCAAACATGGAGAGTTAATAAGGCGAGCGGCAAATGGGAATTTACCAATACAAGACCGACGCGAAAGCGAGTGCGTCTTTCCTGGCACGCACTCGCTTGCGCGATCGCCAGCGAGTGAATAACTTACGACGATTACGACAATTCGCTGGCTTGTGCTTCGGGCTTGTATTCCGCAAAAAAGTGGCGCTGTCCAATTAGGATTCGCGCGACGCCCACAGCAGACGTTTCTTTCAACCTAAGACAGAGTTTAGAAACTCGATCAGTATGGTATTGAACTCATCCGGGGATTCTAGCGGAGGTAGATGGCCGACTCCCGGAATGACGTGCAGTCGAGCCTCAGAAATTTGTTGGCTCCAACTGGCGTTGTTTTCAGGCGTGGAAATTGGGTCCAATTGCCCGGTAACGACCAGCGTGGGAACGCGGATTGTTTTCAACGACGATGTAAAGTCGTTGCGATTGGCCATTGCATGCTGAGCTGCCCAGATGGTGGCGGGGCGTACAGAGCGCATCATCAGTTCAACAAATTGCGTCGTTGTCGCGTCATTTACCAAAGTGTTATCAGCTAATAACCTTGGCAACATTGCGGCGACAGCCGCCCAAGTCCCTTGCTGTAGTGCTTCGTCGGCCATTTTCAATCGTCCAAGCTTGGCCGCGTCGGTATCGCTCTGTGGCTTGGTATTGGCAAGTACCAAACCCGCCAAATGTTTTCCGAAACAGCGATAGTATTCCAGGGCCACATAACCTCCCATCGATAAACCGACTAGCACGATGGGTTCATTCGATGCCAGGTGCTGACGAACGATATCCACGTCGCTCGCTAAATCAGCTATTGAGTAAACTTGCTCATCCAGAGTGGAACCACCAAAACCACGCATGTCGATAGCCAAAACGTGAAAGCGATCCTCAAGTGCAGTAAGTTGTTTTTGCCACATGCGACTGTCAAGCGGGAACCCGTGCAACAGGATCACGGTCCTTCCGGTGCCGCAAGCTGTAATCGAAATCGTGTTTCCGCGTGGTGCGATCAGTTGAA